>NZ_CAJNKE010000080.1 GCF_905232215.1 Burkholderia sp. LMG 13014 | reverse complement strand
GATTCGATGGAAATCAACAATCTTGAGCGACATGTCAGATGGCTATTCAAAGCGGCATGGCTTCGCATACAAAAATCGGTACACAAGTTAGTCAGCCTCACGCGCCGCCGGACAAGCGGCATCCTTCGCCACCAGGCTAGCCAGCACCGGACCGCTACGCTCGTCGCAAGCGGAATGCCTAAACAACCAGTTCTGCGCAGTCTATTGAGGTGACGTCATGCGGACTCGAAACGAGATTGCGGCCTCGTCCTTAAACGATGTCGTCGGAGCGATCTCAGGTAAGCGCATCCGGCACACCCGAGTCAGCGAGATTATGGGTGAGCTGGATTCCCTGATCTATCCGGAAAGCCAGGACAGTATCCTACTCGTGTGTGGCCCGTCCGGGGCAGGCAAGACAACGCTGGCGAAACACATGGTCAATACCGCGCTCAAACGAGCCAACCCACTAATGGAATCGGATCGCGGCATGATTCCATCGTTATACATCGAGGCGCCGTCGAGCGGCGAAAGCATTTTTTCCTGGCGCCTCTTTTACGAAAAAATTCTGGCGCAACTCGGAGACAACCTCGAGATTCCGAAAGTGGCATATGGAATCGATCCAGGTACTGGGCGCATGACACGCCCTCACGGGACCAGCAGGAACACACTCGCCGCCCTGCGGATGGCCGTCGAGAGAGGGTTGAGCGAGCGGCAAGTACAGTTCGTCGTCATCGACGAGGCTGCGCATATCATCCGGCAGTCATCGGGGAGTCGCCGACTCGAGATCCAACTCGACACCCTGAAGTCGCTCGCCAACGAGTGCGGAACCCAGATAGTGCTCGTCGGCGCGTACGATCTGTATCAGTTGGTCTCCTTGTCCGGGCAGATTGCACGCCGCACACATGTCCTTCATTTCGAACGCTACCACGACGACCATCCCGAAGACGTTCGCGCATTCGAAAGCTGCATCGCCTCCTACGAAAAGATGCTGCCCGGCTTTTGGGAAGGCAAACTTTCCCGACATGCGGAGGCCCTCTTCTACAATACCCTCGGATGCATCGGCACCCTGAGTCGCGTGCTGACCCGCTCCGCAAAACTGTCCGGTGGTACATGGTCAGTCGATGCTTTGAAGCGAGCACTACTCACCGAGGCCCAACGAACACGAATTCTCGAGGAAATTCTAGATGGTGAGTCGGCAATCGAACCCAGTTTCACTCGAGTTTTCCCAAAGGCTCCGCGAATCGCGACGACACGGCCAGAGGGGTGCGAATGAACAACCCACCGGTAACCGCGCGCTCCGTTTTGAATCCTGTCACCCCGCTCGGAGTTGGAACGTGTGAAGTGGAGAGCCTGATCAGCTACTTTTGTCGCTTGGCCCTATCCCACTGCATCACAACGGGTGACCTTGCTCGCAAAATTGCTTGCATCGAGGGCTGGAATCTCAACCCCAAATGGAACTCGATATCCGTTAGCCTAAGTGGCATCGGCGACTCAGCTGAAAAGTGGTCTCGTGCCATCTCCGAAATGACAGCTATCGAGTGTCGGAATACCTTAACTCTGCTGCCATGGAGCGAGGTCATCGCGAAGCCAAGCTTGGTTTCAACATCGCCCCGATGGTGTCCAACATGCTTCGCCGATGACCACGCGAGAGGCAAGCCCCCCTATACAAGATTGGCGTGGGACATCGGTGTAGTAGTTGCGTGCGCTCGTCACCGGACGAAACTGATCCAAGCCTGTCCTGATTGCGGCCATACGGGCACCCGCCATCGATCAGCTTACGTTGTCCCAGGTTGGTGCACAAAATGTGGCGCATTCCTTGGAAGCACCACCGATCAGCGCCCAGCAACACCGGAGGAAACGTGGATAGCAAGTCAAGTCGGCGACATGCTGGCGTGGCAAGCAACATTGAATATCATACCGTCTCGTGAAGTTCTTCTCGACTGCATTCGCAATCTGATTGTGCACCTCGATGGCGGGAATTACACGTCATTCGCTCGACGTATTGGATCTAGCAAGTCGACTGTACATTATTGGGCACAGAAAGAAGTTATCCCTCCCCTACCTACGCTCTTACGAATCGCATTTCACACGGGCCTGGACCTCCCCAAGCTTTTGACTGGCGACCTCTCCGATTGGTCATTGGCATGTATTGAAAATCGTATTTTTACTTTATCATTACTTCTCCGCAAGAATCGCGCATCACAAGTAGCATATAGAAACAAATTCATTCAATCATATTTGAAAGCAACGAAAGAATTACCAGAACCTGTAAGCGTTCTTGAAGTCTCCAGGCAACTTAAAACCGACTCTCGTCGGCTTTACCGAATTGCCAACGAAGACACCCGCGCAATAGGAGAGCGATGGAAGCAACTGTGTCGAGAGCGCGCCGAACAGCATCGCAATATTGCGCGCAGAGCAATCGAAGGCGTCTATTTTGAGATACTAGCAGAAGGGAAGTGCGTTAATCTTCGGGAGCTTCATCGTCGCCTTCCAAATAATATCCTCGGCAGGATCAGCAATGTCTTTGCCCTCTTAAATGACGTGAAAGACGAAATCGAGATAAATCGCGGAAAATTGCCTATTCCGAACACGCCACCCTCACCCCCGCCGCCACTTAACACAAAACCACAATCAAAAAGCGCCAATCAAAACAATATATAAAATGAGGAAATTTTAACAATGAGAATTTTCTCACGACGATCATTAATCGAGAATAAACATTCGAACAACATGTTTTGAATGAGCCACCAGACAATAATACGAATTGCTGCTTGAGTATGCGATCCCAGATACATTGGGCAAAAAAGATGCGCAACCAAGGTGGTCGCGCATCTCCGAGTACGATTCTAATATGGCCACTTAGCCGAGAATGTAGCTCCACTGACCAGCCCGCACGGTCACTAGTTTCTTCACCAGCGGCTCTTCCCTGGCCACCTCTTCGTACTGCTCTGTCAGCAGTGCACTTGCGAAGACATGCTCCAACGGGACCCCGGGAATGTCCGTAGTGGCATGCGTCTGGATGAAACCAGTAACCAGGCCCGCCATCTCGTGCCAATCGTAGGTACTTGCGACCCGTTGCGGACCGGCACGATATTTCTCGTCCGTGAGCGGCTTGTTACTGAAATCCATTCCACCGAATACGACACTCCAGCCACCACCATTCTTGACCTTCAGCGCGAATGGCACGCGCCCATACTTCCGCCACATGTCAATAGCCGCCCACAACTCGGGGTCCGTCATCTCCGCAATCCAGTAGAGCTGAGTGCCCTCGAGTTGAAGCCGCATCGTCATCAGCATCCGGTCTGCGAGTTCCATATGGCCGAGGCCGAAATTGGCCTTTCGGACGTCCTGGGGCAGACATCGTGCTTCACTTGCCGTCAACGGAAATGTCAGGAAGGGCATGTCCTCTGGAAAGCCGGCTGCCATGTCTGGGCGGCGGCCCAGCGAATGAAGTGTCTCGAGTCGGCCGAGAGCGACGGCAGATTTACCGGAAGCGAACGCGTTATTACCTTTCATCAAATTCTCCACTGCTTAAAAGTTGGGTGCCGAACGTCTTTCGAAAAGTGTGCGGACATTTCACGTGCAGATCAGCTGATGCACTGACTCGCATCTGCCAAACCTGCATCTCCGTATAGGTCGAAATCGTGGGCATGGCGGCCCAGCGAAGACGGCGTGAGGTAGCTCACAGCATCGACTGCTGCGCGCTTGCGCCGCCGTACGGGCCAATCGCGTCGATCGCAAGGCGTTCAAAAGTTCGAGGCGCGCTTCTGAAAATCAGCGCAACAAGTTGATTGGCAAGGGGCCGATGCGCAGCTCCATTTGCGCTACGCATCGTCATCTCATGCAGCCGGCATGTCAGATTTCACGCGGCAATCCGAACGATGGCACGGTGATTTGTGGCTTCGTGTCATTCAACCGCCCTTTCACGAAAGGCTCCAGCCGCTTGGTCACCAGGAGATTGACGAGCACACGCTCCAGCCTGACATCTGACAGGTCGCTTGCCGCCTGACGCTGCAACAGCCCGCTGGCTGCCAGTGTCACCATAGTCTTCCAGACGTAATCGGTTAGCGGCTTTCCGGCATGAACCCGGAGCGGCTCCAGGTCCGAGCGCTGCCTCGATATTTCCGGCACGCAGAATATGCACTCCTGCTGGCTGCCTTCGTCGAAATCGAGTGAAATAGGCACCCTCCCAGCGCGCTTCCACTTGTCGTAAGCTGCCCAGACCTCCGGGTCCGTCAGGTCAGCCAGCCAGTAGATTTGCGTGCCATTGAGTTGAAGCCGCATAGTCATCAGCGGCGAGCCGAATGCGAGAATGGTCCCGAACCCCATGCCGCACCTAGTAGCACCCGACGAAATGAAATGAGCATCCTCCGCTGCGATTGGGCAGCACAGCATGGGGAAGTCTGCGGACAAACCCTTTGCGAGTTTAGATGCCTGGAATTTCTTGAGCTTGGAGAGGGAACCGACAGCAATGAGCGAATCGGCATTGAGGGAGAAAACAGCTTCCATTACTACTATTCCTATGATTCCGATTGAGAGCGTTGCTACGGCGTGGATGCCGTAACCCCGGTGCTACTCCGCCACACCGGGCAGAGGATCTCCTGGAGCAAAGTTGCTCCAGGTTTGCGCAGACGTGACTATCCAAGCCACTTCGGCACGCAGATCAAAGGAAACAGAGCCATTGCGGCCACTGCTTCAGCACCGGGAAACTCTCGTCCCCGGAACCCCTGTACCCGCCCGCTAGTCAACAAGCGAGAACAGAAGATGGAAAGCTATGTGCGCATTATAACGCAATGCAGCACATTTCTCAACTGGCACTACGCATTCTTCGTCAATCGACTATCTGTATATTAGGGAATTTTTTTATAAATCTTGGCGAATTGACGATTCCATTCCAGTACGTGTTTTATAGATGTCGTTCTTAAGCGACGGCACGGGTTCCATGCTTTCGTGATCGCGGATATGTTGATGTATCACCGCGGAGCTGTCGCCACACTGGTTCATCGAACTGACATGATCCAGGTGCCGAGGGAGAAATCAGCGCGGCGAAGCAGACAAACCACCCACCAATGATGAGCTATGGCTCGATTGTCGTCAGCGAACGAGATCCTAGTTGCTGGCCACAAAGCGGTCACTACGATATTGCGTAGTTCCAAAGGGAAACAGATGCCCGTGACAGATCGTGAAGGATAGGCGCTTAGCCAACGTGCAGCCCCCCCCTATAGATCGCTACGCACTCCGACAGCGAGCCGCAATGTCGCCGAGCCCGACAATCGCCCTCCTGGCTGCCCGCCGCGCAGCGGCTATCCAATCCTGATGCACGCAAAGATGACAAAACCGATGCTTACATAAGCATATGCTCTTGAAGATCGAGCATATGCTTAGTGAGCATATGTTTCTTGAGGGTTATTGAAGACGCTTACGTAAGCATAGAAGGGAATACCGGGGCTCCCAGCCGCTAGCGCAGCCCCCTTCCACCATTCTCTTCATGAGTGGTTCCGACAGACATGCAGGTCGCGGCTCTATCTTCGCCACCGCGCCGGATTTTCTCAACCTTCCCCCGTGGTATCCGGATTTCTCTGGCACGCCACCGGTTCCACCTCGTCCGCGCCAGCGGTCACCACCGAAGCTCTTCAAGCAGGAAGAGGCGGTCCTAACGTCGAGCGGCTCGTGCTCGGCCGACGCGTGACTATTTATGTGTATCACCAAAATTCTTAATACGTCAATGCAATGTTGATAGCGCGGATCGATTTAAATACGACCGCATCAAAAATCATCTTTATTTAGCGCAATTTTATCGAAACATACATTGATAATATTTCATAGTCTCAATACGAGTTACCACGAAATTCTCCCATTCAACGGGTCAGTGTCATCGCGTCGAGCGATCGAATGCAGACCAGCGTCCGTTCACGCTCAAGCGTGCGAAAATAGCCGTCGCGACCGGACTCGCGAGCGACCTGACACCCGTCGAGCACGCTCAAATACAGCGGCGTGTGCATCAGCGCGGTGCGCAGCCAGATCGAGTCGATTTTTTCGAAGGCGGGAGTCAGACGCCTCGCCGATCTCGTCGCGTTGTTCGGCGACTGACGCCGGCGATCAGCCGCCCCGGCCGCGCGTCGCGCCGCCGGTACGCGCTGGCCGTTCACCAGCACTCATGCGATCGAGTTGCCGCACGATCTCCGCGCGCAGTTCGGCCGACACCTCGACGCTGTCCAGCAATTCCGAAATCCACAGCCCGTCGGCAGCGAGCCGGCAGATCATCAGCGTCGCAGCATGCTCGAGCGGCACGGGATCGGGCCGCGCCCATTCCCGCATCGGCACCGACCATCGTTCGCGCGTGTCCTGGTCGGTAATCATCGACGCGACCAGCACGCGCAATACGTCGGTGCTCGCGGCCGGATGCACGGCATCGAGCACCGTATGCACATATGCACGCGCCGCCGCGCCGTAGCCGTGAGGATCGGCGTCGACGCGCGCGGCCATCTGCGTGGCGAAACGCTCCGTCGCCTGCCTGAACAGCGCATCCAGCAACCCCTGCTTGTTCGCGAAGTGATACTGCAGCGCGCCCTTGGTCACGCCGGCGCGCTCGGCCACCGCGTCGAGCGTCAGCGCCGGTACGCCATGCTGGGTCGCGATGTCCGACGCGGCCGCCAGCAACTGTGCACGCACCTGATCCGGCGCTTTCTTCCGTCGCACGCCGGCTGCAGCCTGCGGCGGAGACACAACTTCAGGCGCCCGCTCGCCGGCGGCCTTGGCCGATTCAGGAGGTGTGGACACGTCGCACTGCGCGAGGTCGAGGCGTTTTTTCATAGTGCAGATGGTAGCACCCGGGCGTCTCGATATAAACATTCCAGCCGGATGGTATTATCTGCCACATGAACAAACCTTCCCCCTCCTCCTGGTCCGCGCTCGACACCGCCATCGCCCGTGGACGCGACGCCCTCGTGCGTCTTCAGCAGCCCGACGGCAGCTGGTGTTTCGAACTCGAATCCGACGCGACGATCACCGCGGAATACATCCTGATGATGCATTTCATGGACAAGATCGACGACCTCCGCCAGGAGAAGATGGCGCGCTACCTGCGCGCGAACCAGCGGCTCGACACGCATGGCGGCTGGGCGCTGTACGTCGACGGCGATCCGGACGTGTCGTGCAGCGTGAAGGCGTACTTCGCGCTAAAGGCGGCCGGCGACAGCGAACACGCGCCGCACATGATCCGCGCGCGCGACGCGATCCTGAAGCTCGGCGGCGCGGCCCGCGCGAACGTGTTCACGCGCATCCTGCTCGCGACGTTCGGCCAGGTGCCGTGGCGCGCGGCGCCGTTCATGCCGATCGAATTCGTGCTGTTCCCGAAGTGGGTACCGATCTCGATGTACAAGGTCGCGTATTGGGCGCGCACGACGATGGTGCCGCTGCTCGTGCTGTGCTCGCTGAAAGCGCGGGCGCGCAATCCGCGCAACATCTCGATCCGCGAGCTGTTCGTCACGCCGCCGGACGAGGAACGCCAGTACTTCCCGCCGGCCCGCGGCATGCGCAAGCTGTTCCTCGCGCTCGACCGCACGGTGCGCCATGTCGAACCGCTGATGCCGAAGGGCCTGCGCCAGCGTGCGATCCGCCATGCCGAGGCGTGGTGCGCGGAGCGCATGAACGGCGAGGACGGGCTCGGCGGGATCTTCCCGCCGATCGTGTACAGCTACCAGATGATGGAAGTGCTCGGCTACCCGGACGATCATCCGCTGCGGCGCGATTGCGAAAACGCGCTGGAGAAACTGCTGGTCACGCGGCCGGACGGCAGCATGTATTGCCAGCCCTGCCTGTCGCCGGTGTGGGATACCGCGTGGAGCACGATGGCGCTCGAGCAGGCGCGCGGCGTGGCGGTGGCGGATGACGGCGAGCCGGGCGACGCACGGCGCGCACTCGACGAACGCATCGCACGCGCATACGACTGGCTGGCCGAACGCCAGGTGAACGACCTGCGCGGCGACTGGATCGAGAACGCGCCGGTCGATGTCCAGCCGGGCGGATGGGCGTTTCAGTACGCGAACCCGTACTACCCCGACATCGACGACACGGCGGTCGTCACCGCGATGCTCGATCACCGCGGCCGCACGCATCGCCACGCGGACGGCACGAACCCGTATGCACGCCGCGTCGCGCGCGCGCTCGACTGGATGCGCGGGCTGCAATCGCACAACGGCGGCTTTGCGGCATTCGACGCCGACTGCGACCGCATGTACCTGAACGCGATCCCGTTCGCCGATCACGGCGCACTGCTCGATCCGCCAACCGAGGACGTGTCGGGCCGCGTGCTGCTGTGCTTCGGCGTGACGAAACGCGCGGACGAACGTGCATCGCTCGCGCGCTGCATCGAGTACGTGAAGCGCACGCAGCAACCGGACGGCAGTTGGTGGGGGAGATGGGGTACTAACTACATCTACGGCACGTGGAGCGTGCTGGCCGGCCTCGCGCTCGCCGGCGAGGACAAGTCGCAGCCGTATATCGCACGCGCGATCGAATGGCTGCGCGCACGACAGCATGCGGACGGCGGCTGGGGCGAGACGAACGACAGCTACATCGACCCGAAGCTGGCCGGCACCAATGGCGGCGAGAGCACGTCGAACTTCACCGCGTGGGCGCTGCTCGCGCAGATGGCGTTCGGCGACTGCGAATCCGATTCGGTGAAGCGCGGCATCGCGTATCTGCAGTCGGTGCAGCAGGAAGACGGCTTCTGGTGGCACCGCTCGCACAATGCGCCGGGCTTTCCGCGCATCTTCTACCTGAAGTATCACGGCTATACCGCGTACTTCCCGCTGTGGGCACTTGCACGCTATCGGCGGCTGGCCGGCGCGGCAGCGTCATCGGACAACCGCGTACCGTCGGCCGAGGCAACACTGTCCGCAATCGCGTAAGCAGTCAGGCATCAGGTAGCAGCCTGAGTTCGAACGCGCTGCCGCCCAATGCTTCTTCGCATCGCAAGAATCCCTCGTCGATCAGCGTGCAACCGTCGGCTGCGATCTCGTGCTGCTGGTCCGATCCGCCGACCACGCAGCACCAGCTTTCGGACACGAGTACCGCGGCTTCGCCGCCAGTGTGAGACCCGTAACGGAAACCGTGCCGTTAACTCAAAGGTGACCGTGAATTAAAGAATAAGCTATCCGCTAAAGGACTCTCGCACACCCACGGCAGCCGTTTTGCGAAGAGAATAGCCAACTCGTTTAAAATAAGCCATTATTTTTATAATCATCCCGCACCACCAACACTCATTTTCGCCCAGGATTTCTAGAGCAAATCAAAAGGCGTCGAGCCTGACAATCACGTTCCTGGCTGCCAGCCGCGCAGCGGCCATCAAATTCAGAAACGTGCAAATAGGACAAAGCATATGTTCACGCAAGCATTCGCCTTTAAAGATCGAGCATATGTTTTTTTGAGGGTTACTTGGATATGCTTACGTAAGCATAGAAGGAAATACCGGAGCCCCTGCCAGCTAGCGCGGGCGCCCCTTCCACCATCCTCTTGCTTGAATGGCTCCGACAGACGTTCAGGTTGCGGCTCTGTCTTCGCCACCGCACGGACTTTCTCAACCCTACCCCCGTGGTAGTCCGATTTCCACCCGACGCGCCACCGGTCACACCCGTCCACGCTGGGGGTCACCGCCGGACCTCTTCAATCGGAAGAGGCGGCACTGAGGTCAGGCGGCTCGTGCTCGGCTGACATGTGACTATTAATGTATATCACCAGAATGCGCAATGCGTCAAAGCAATATTAACGATATACCCCAATGAAAATCTGCACATCCTGAAAACTCCTTTACCTAGTTCAAGTTTCACAGAATGTGCATTGATGCAATTTCGTTGTTGCAATACCTGTTACCACGAAATTTCCCCACCTAACCAGCAACCAGTTTAAGTAACCATCACGCTGACCTTGAAAAGGTCGCTCAAATTTACTAATTTGTGTTTGGCTAACCGCCAACTTGATCGCTATCGAGCCAGGGATCTCCCCGGAGGAGATCGGAACCCCGAAGGCCCCGCTATTTATGAGAGGGTACGATGAGGGGCGAAGATCATGCGACCGGCACAGTGCGATCAAAACCGAATCCCTGCAGGTCAGGGTCTATGCAGCTTGTGTCGGGCAGCGAGAAACGGGGACGGATTCAACGTCCATCGCCGCAAGGCAGATGAGCAGGAATGCCGCCGAGAATCGCTTCCGGTTGATCTTGCGGTTGATCTGGTCTGCCGACTCTTCTATCCCCATCGTCGCGAGTCGTCGAGCCAGATCCTTGTAGCTCAGGCCCCGCTGGGCCATCGCCGTCACGATCAGGTCTCTGGCCTGGTCCTCCCATTGCCCATACGCACCTTGCGCCGCCAGCGGCGTCAAGCTCATTCCATTCTCTCCAGTTTGCAAACATTACGGCATGCCCTCGGATGCCATTTTAGACGGAGTTCGCTCCTATACGGCCGAACTGGCGATCATGGGGCACCAGCGCTCGCTGACGTCTACACGCGCGATTCTTCTTGACGCCGAAATGTTGGACAAGTCTCAACTCGCCAATCTCTTCGACCGGCTAGGCACCCCGCCTGCTGGTCGACAGCTCGTCCTGGACGCGCGCGCCGAGGCACCAGTTCGCCCAGTAAAGTCACAGGGCGGAAATGTCATCACCGTCCTGGCGAGCCAGAAGATGGGGCGCGAGATTCGCACCGAGAGCAGCCATATCGAATTCGCTGCCGCAGTCACTCGGGAACACGCAGACGACGTTCTTGAGTACTACCCGCAGCCTTGCGAACTAAGGCTCGAACTTGTTGATGACTCAACCGGCGAAGTTCACAAGGTTCGTCATATCCCGGATTTCCTCACCCTTCGTGATGACGGTTTCACACTGGAAGAGTGGAAGTCCGAGGCGAAACTCGCGCGCCTGGCTGAGAAGTATCCTTACCGCTATTCAAAGGGTAGTGATGGCTTATGGTACGCCCCACAAATCGAGAAGCAGCTCGGGGACATCGGCATCCGTTACCGTGTATTTAGTGATGAGTCGATTCCTCGCCGACGCGTGAGCAACCTGCTCTACCTTGCCGATTACCTGAGTCTCCCGGAACCATGCCCGGACGATGTACTCGCCCGCCTTCACGAGGCGCTGCGAGAGCATGGCTCCTTGACCTTCATGGAGCTAATGGCCACTCCTTTCTCGTTCGACGCCGACTCGTTGAACCAGGCGATCGCTGGCAATTACGTGGTAACCAACCTCGACCGAGAATCTCTCGCAGAGAAGCGGCACTTTCGCCTTTATCGAGATGAGGCGTTGCGGGATTTCATGCTGGCAGACACACGCTTCGGCAGTTTGCCGGGCGTTGACCGCTTCGCCCTCGATGTCGTCGAAGGCGCGAAGTTCATCTTCCAGGGCAACGAGCTCACGATAGTCATGCTGGCAGGAGAATCCGTCGTCTGCAACAAGCGGGACGGCTCGACCATCACGTTGACCCGGACATGGCTAGAGGACGCCCACGATGGAGGCCAGGTCACATCCCTTCAGTGGGACCGCCAGTCCATCCAGAACCTGAGTGGCTATTCGGAGGAAGACTTCCTAACAGCGCTTCAGAGACAGGCGCTACTCCAAGCACAAGCGACTCAGGAAGCTGTGTCTGATCGCACACTGAGACGCTGGAAAGCACGTCAGCTCATCGCACTCGCGAATGGCGACAACGAAGTCCTCGCATTGGTGCCGCATAAGGGAAAGGGCAATCGCACACCACGTCTGAGTATGCGTCAAGTTGAATTGATGGACAGCGTCATCGAAACAAACTGGATTGATAGCAAAGCCATCAACTTCAAGGCATGTTACCGAATCATGCTGGTGGTGTTCAACGAGGCCGGCGAGAAAGCACCTTCGTATCCGACGCTAATCGCACGAATCAAAGCGCGCGTGACGAACAGGGACGTCCGCACTCGCCACGGGAAGCGACTCGCTTACCAGGCCGACATCTTTGTCGATGTTCTTTACTACGACACGCCCGCACATGGTAATCGGCCGTTTCAGTACGTGCATATCGACCATACTCAACTTGACATTGAAGTCGTCTGCAGCCGCACTGGAAAGCCATTGGGCCGCCCTTGGCTGACACTCGCGGTCGACGCCTGGTCGCGACGGGTCGTGGGGTTTTACCTCACCTTCGATGCACCTTCCTACACATCGGTGATGATGACTGTCCGCGATATCGTACGGAGATTCAATCGTCTGCCTGAATTCATCGTGGTCGATAACGGCCGCGATTTCATGTCGGACGCATTTGCATCCTTTCTGCGGGCGATGGGTACGCATCTGCGCTTTCGACCGAAGGGGCAACCAAGACATGGCGCCGTGCTTGAACGCATGTTTGGCCGCCTGAACACCGAGTACATCCACAACCTTGCCGGAAACACAAAGGCGACAAAGAACGTGCGCATGGTCACAGGCTCGCATCTGCCCCAAAAACTTGCAGAGTGGACGCTCGAAGCGCTCTACTACGGCATCCAGCACTGGGCTTGCCAGTACTACGACGAGAACCTCCATCCAGCTCTAGACGAGTCACCGCGCGAGGCCTTCATGCGTGGTCTACGCGAGAACGGCAGCCGTCCGCGGACGCATATTCAATTCAACCGGGACTTTCTGATTGCAACGTGCCCGCCGGTCGACCGCACAGGCACGCGATTGATCCACCGCCAGCGTGGCGTGAAGGTAGATCATCGTTTCTACTGGAACGTCGAGTTCCAGTCGTCTCTGGTCGCTGGCCAGAACCTGCCTGTCCGCCAGGATCCCTGGGATGCGTCGTCAGTCTACGTTCGTGTAAAAGACACATGGGTACGTGCGATTTGCCGAAGCCTGCACGGGCTCGGCTTGTTGACGGAGGTCGAGAAGTGCGCCTTGACTGCGGAATACAACCACCGTCATGGCGCGGCCGCCGACAACGAACGCGATCCAACGCGACTACGTGAATTCATCCAGGTCTTCACGCCGAAAGGTGCTCTCGCAACTGAATTCGAGCGTCAGCGAGAAAACAGGGCTCTGTATGACGGCCTTCACTTCGCAAGTGTCGAGCCGGTCGCCACTCCACGCCGGATGGGCCTTGTCGATGAGCCGCAACGCACTACCGAAATATCTGCAGAACTAGATCCTGAGATTCCATCTTCGTCGGAGCCGCCGCAAGAATCATCGCCAGGAGACGACCTTCCCGGTTTCGATGATTTTTGAGCAACTGAACGTCACACGCCAACACGAATCCGCTGTCGTCAGTTATCCCTATCGGGGCGCCCCCAGCATAGCGCACCAAACACTCCAGCGTCATCGAAGTGAGGGGGACCCCGATCCCTGATTTATTCGTGCAGCCAGGACAGCATTCTTCTCGTGCAGGCCCACTGACGCTGGCAACACGACGCTGTCGAGTCAAATAAGCGCGCCATCGCAGCAATTGTTTGGCTGCGTTCGTTTTCAGAACAAGACCGATCTTGCACTCCCCGTCCTCTATACGTTGTGTGCCATCGCCCGAACGCGAAGATGCGATGCTCGCGCTCGAGGATGGGGAGTTGGAATTGGTGCGCGGATTGTCGACTACTTACCCGCAGCCGCCACGCTCGCGCAAAGCAGCGCCATCGACAATCATGCGTTATGGTTGATCGCATCCGGCGAATCACCATCTCGCACCTCCTCTGGCACCAGCACACGTATTTTCAGGCCACGTTTCCCTACGTCGCTGTTTCGACGATCAGCTTCTGCGGACCCCGTTCCCAAGGCTCATAGACAGCCTCGCCAACGTCTCTGCCCTCCCCTGATAGCCCCCCTCCAACCCAAAGACCTTGCTCGCGGTCTATCAGAGTCCATTTTCGGTCGTATGTGACCGAAGTGCGAAACATGGGTCGCAGATATTCCTACACGTCTATATGCGACAACGTTTTTGAACCTAGATGCTCGACACACTCCAACTCGCAAATCTCTTCGACAAGCTCGGCACTCCGGACCGAGGCCGGCAACTTATTCTTGACGCCCGCACTCAGGCGCCCGTGAGACCAGCAATGGCGCAAGGAGGTAGCGTCGTCACCGTTCTGGCAAGCCAGAAAATGGGACGAGAAGTTCGTACGGGTAATAATCACATCGAGTTTGCTGCGGCAGTCACCCGGGAGCATGCCGATGATGTCCTTGAGTATTACGCACGGCCTTGCGAGCTTCGGCTCGAACTGATTGATGATTCTACTGGGGAAGTTCGGAAGCTTCTTCAGGTACCCGAATTTCTCGTCATTCGCGAGGACGGCTTTACGCTGGAAGAGTGGAAATCCGAAGCAAAGCTTGCACGGCTGGCTGAGAAGTATCCGTATCGCTATTCGAAGAGCAGCGTCGGCGAGTGGTTTGCCCCGCAAATCGAAAAGCAACTCGCAGACATCGGCATCCGATACCGGGTTTTCAGCGATGAATCGATTCCGCGTCGGCGGGTGAGCAACCTCCTATACCTTGCCGATTACCTACATCTCGCGGAACCGTGCCCGGACGACGTACTCGCTCGCCTTCACGAAGCTCTGCAAGAGCGTGGGGCGCTGACCTTTATGGAGTTGCTGGCCGCGCCTTACGAATTCGATGCTGATTCGCTGAATCAGGCGATCGCGGGGAACCGCGTCGCAACCGACCTGGACCGTCAATCTCTCGCAGAGAAGCGAAGCTTTCGTCTTTACCGCGATGAGGCCCTGCGAGATTTTATGCTCGCGGATACGCGCTCCGGCAGCCTGCCAGGCATTGACCGATTCGCGCTCAACATCGCGGACGGCGCGAAGTTCGTCTTCGAAGGTAATGAGCTCACCATCGCGATGGTGGCCGGCGAATCCATCGTCTGCAACCGGCAAGATGGCACGACCATCACGTTGACCCGGACATGGCTCGAGAACGCTCACGATAAGGGTCAGGTGACGTGTCCTCAACCAAACCACCAATCCGGCCAGGACCTGAGCCGTTACTCGAGTGAAGATTTCGAAGCTGCGCTTCGAAGGCAGGCACTACTCGAGACAGATGCGGACCGGGCAATCGTGTCCGGCCGCACACTTCGACGCTGGAAAGCGCGTCAAGAAATCGCCCTCGCCAATGGAGACAACGACGTCCTCGCATTGGTGCCCCATACCGGCTCCAGAGGCAATCGCACACCACGCCTGAGTACGCGACAGGTCGAATTGATGGACAACGTCATCGATGAACAATGGCTCAATAGTAAAGCCATCAACTACAAGACCTGCCACCGCATGATGCAGGTCGCGTTCTCCGAAGCGGGAGAGATACCGCCTTCGTATCCCACGCTGATCGCGCGGATTAAAGCGCGAGAAACAAACGAAGACCTCCGCACGCGACACGGGAAACGAATCGCTTACCAGGCAAGCACCTTCATCGATGTCCTGCACCACGACACGCCTGCCCATGGTAGCCGACCGTTCCAGTACGTGCACATCGACCACACGCAACTCGACATTGAGGTCATCTCCAGCCGGACTGGAAAGCCGCTTGGCCGCCCTTGGTTGTCGCTCGCGGTCGATGCCTGGTCGCGACGCGTTGTGGCGTTTTACCTGACCTTCGATGCACCGTCTTATACGTCGGTGATGATGACTATTCGCGACATGGTACGGCGGTTCAATCGTCTTCCTGAGTTCATCGTTGTCGACAACGGACGCGATTTCATGTCGGTGGCGTTTGAATCGTTTCTTCGCGCGATGGGTACGCACCTGCGCTTCCGGCCGGCTGGGCAACCGCGACATGGAGCCGTGCTCGAACGTATGTTCGGTCGATTAAACACCGAGTACATCCACAACCTTGCGGGCAACACGAAAGCGACGAAAAACGTGCGTACAGTCACGGGTTCTCACCTGCCCCAAAAGCTCGCAGAGTGGACCATCGGAGCCTTGTACCACGGTATTCAGCACTGGGCGTGGGAGTTCTACGACGAAAACATTCATCCAGCGCTCCAAGAATCACCGCGTGAGGCTTTCGTGCGCGGCATGCGAGAAAACGGCAAACGTCATCAGACACATCTTCAATTCAATCGTGACTTTCTCATTGCAACGTGCCCGCCTGTGGACCGGACTGGTACACGGCAGATCCACCGTCAGCGTGGAGTGAAGGTCGACCAACGATTCTATTGGAATGAAGCGTTCAATTCCGCCGTAGTTCACGGCGAGAGCGTACCAGTCCGATATGACCCTTGGGACGCGTCTTCAGTGTATGTACGCGTGAAAGACACCTGGGTTCGTGCTGTGTGCCGCAACTTGCATGGCCTTGGCTTGCTAACCGAGGTAGAGAAGCGGGCACTAACGGAGGAATACAACCGCCGTCATGGATCGGTCTCGGACAACGAGCGCGATACAAAGCGGCTTCGCGAATTCATTCAGGTTTTCACCCCCGAGGGAGCTCTCGCAACTGAATTCGACCGTCAAGCCGAAAACCGGCTTTTGTACAACGACCTTGGCGTCGCAAGCGTTGAACCTGTCGTCGCACCACGGCCTTTCTCACTTGTGGCTGAAGCGCCGCGTGCGGCGAAAAGACCAGATAGAACCGCAGTGCTGACTCAACCTGAGCAACCTATCCGCCAGCCGTCCACACCGTCACACGAGACGATAGACAGCGACGACAACCTTATCGACTTCGAGGATTTCTAAGCAACCTTATGTCACAAAATATCAAACCCGTGCTGCCGTCGGCAGATGACCCCGTGAAAGCGCTCTCCGACAAACGCATCAAGCACACTCGCGTCATCGAAGTAATGGGAGACCTCGATACACTGATTTATCCGAACAGCCAGGACAGCATTCTTCTTGTTTGTGGTCCGACGGGTGCTGGCAAAACGACATTGTCGAGGCACATGGTCGAAGCCACCCTCGAGCAAGGTCTCTCTCAAATGGAAGCAAACGGCGGAATAATTCCTGCTGTGTATGTCGAAGCTCCGTCATCGGGTGAGAACGACTTCTCCTGGCGGCTCTTTTATCAGCGAATTCTCACCCAGCTCGGCGACAATCTTGAGGCTCCCAAGGTGCTCTATGGTGTGGACGCGCAGACCGGAAAGGCAGTACGGCCACGCGGCGTCAACGGCAATAGTCTGGCTGCCCTCCGGACAGCCGTCGAACGAGGTTTGCGCGAGCGGCAAGTCAAGTTCCTCGTCGTCGACGAAGCTGCGCACATCATTCGCCAAACGCGTGGCCAACACAGACTGGAGATTCAACTCGACACCCTGAAGTCGTTGGCAAACCAGTGCGGCACCCAGATGGTCCTGGTCGGCTCGTACGACCTGTATCAACTCGTCTCGCTGTCCGCGCAACTTGCCCGGCGGACGCACGTACTTCACTTCGAGCGCTATCGGGACGATCGGCCCGAAGACGTGAAGGCGTTCGAGCGATGCCTTCTA
>NZ_CAJNKE010000079.1 GCF_905232215.1 Burkholderia sp. LMG 13014 | reverse complement strand
CCGCGAGGGATTGATTGATGGAATTCGCCCCGTGCGGTCGTTGCTCGTCGCCATTGCAAAGCTGCCCTGGCAGGCCACCGGCGAGCATCCTGCCATCGAGTACCTTGCCAAGCTGCAAGCTTTATATCTCAAAGGATCCAGAAAGCTGCCAGTTGAAGTGGTGGCACCAAGTCTGGGAATGATCTGGCAGGTTTCGATCTCCAGCCCAGACCGGGAACGGGCGTTTCAGGCGTTGGAGGTGGCCACCCTGTTTGCCCTGCGCCGCGCGGTGCGCAATGGCTCGGTCTGGATTGAGCACAGCCTGAGCTTTCGGGGTCGTGCGCGCTTGTTCTTCACGGACGAGCGTTGGCAGGCAGAGTCCAAGAAACACTATGCCCGTCTATCGTTACCCAGCAAGGCTGCCACTTTCTTGAAGCCTTTGCTGGCCAGAGTAACTGCCGGTGTCGATGCGGTGGCCGCTGCAGCCCGCAGTGGCGTACTGCGCGTGGATGATGAACTCCATTTGTCGCCATTGCCCGCAGAGGACGAAGACCCAGAAGTGACCAAGCTGCGCGCGGCTTTGGGTCACCGCATCGGTGAGGTTCAATTGCCGGAAGTGATTCTGGCCGTTGACGCCCAGGTGCGCTTTAGCTGGATCATGCTCGGACGTGAGCCGCGCTCTACCGACGAGCTGCTGATGGTCTATGCCGGCATCATGGCCCACGGCACCAGTCTGACTGCGGTCGAATGCGCGCGCATGATTCCGCAATTGTCTGCCACCAGCATTCGCCAGGCCATGCGCTGGGCGCGGGACGAACGGCGTCTGAGCCAGGCCTGCCAGGCTGTGCTGGAATTCATGCAGCGACACCCGATTGCCGCCACCTGGGGGCGGTCCGATTTGGCATCTTCTGACATGATGACCATGGAGACCACCAAACGGGTGTGGCAAGCCCGGCTTGATCCTCGGCGCAACACACCTTCCATTGGAATCTACTCCCATGTAAAAGACCGGTGGGGCATCTTCCATGCGCAGCCCTTTGTGCTCAATGAGCGCCAGGCGGGCGTGGCCATTGAAGGTGTCATCCGCCAAGAAAAGCTGGAGACCAGCCAGCTTGCTGTGGATACCCATGGCTACACCGACTTTGCCATGTCACATGCCCGTTTGCTTGGTTTTGATCTTTGCCCGCGGTTGAAGGAACTCAAACAGCGCCACCTCTTTGTGCCACGCGGCACCAAAGTGCCCGCAGAAATCGCTGCGGTGTGCGAAGCCAATGTCGACGTCGCTTTGATCGAAAAGCATTGGGATAGTCTGGTGCACCTGGCAGCCTCGGTCATGAGCGGACATGCCAGTGCGGTGGCAGCTCTTGCGCGGTTCGGTTCTGCCGCCCAGGGCGATCCAATCTATGAGGCTGGCGTGCAATTGGGGCGGTTGCTGCGTACGGCGTTTTTGGCTGACTACTTTGTCAAGGACGCTTTCAGGAACGAGTTGCGCCGGGTGCTCAATCGGGGCGAGGCTGTTAACGCCCTCAAGCGCGCCATTTATACCGGCCGGATCAGCCCGGCGCAGGCCAAACGTGTCGATGAAATGCAGGCTGTGGCCGATGCGTTGAGCCTGATGGCCAACATCGTGATGGCGTGGAATACCTCACAGATGCAGGCGGTCCTGGATCGCTGGTCGAACCGCCGCCAGGTCATTCCACCGGAACTGATCGGGAAGATTGCGCCCACCAAGCTGGAGAGCATCAACTTGCGGGGTGTGTTTCGCTTCCCGGTTGACCGCTATGCTGACCAAATCCTGCCTTCGCGGCCAAATGCATCGATAACTGGCACCAATGGATGAAACCGACCACGGTTTGACGCCACGAATCGCAGATTTGAAAGTGAACAGGAAAGTCAATGAAATCAACGATCTACCAACACCACCTCCGCGCCAGTGCTAGCTTTTCGTACCGTCACTTATTGCACTGAAAACGAGGAGACCCCTACCCGCATGCTGGCCGCGTGCCAGATGCCGACACTACCGGCCGCGCGCGTGCCCGGAACCGCATTGAACCAAATCGTGCCATCCGGGTGAAGGCTGACGCTCTGCAGCAAAGCCTTGCGCTCCAGCGCGCCGCGATTGCCACTCGAGACATCAACCGACGGGATTTCGACCAGTACGATGGCTTGATCGGGAAACGCCGCCTGTCACTGCTCGACCTGATCGCGCAGCTCGCCATAGATCCGTTTCGCGTCGTGGTTCATTCAAATCTCCATTGATGTTGGCGTCTGCCGCCGGCGCTACGGCCGCTAGAGATGCCGGTCGACGTCCATGCGCTGGTGCAACACCCGGATCACGTCCAGGGTCTCCGTCGCTTCGCGATAGAAGACCACGTGCGAACCGACCAGGTAGCGCAAATAATCGCCCCGCGCGCGCGTCGGCCGCCCCACCCGCTCGCCGCTCGCCAACCGCTCGAACGCCTCGGTCAGCTCGCCGACGTAGAGCTCGGCCTGCTCGAGCGACCAATGCTCATAGGTATAGGTCCAAATGTCTTCGAGGTCGGTCTCCGCCAGCGGCGTCAGGCGCACCGTGCGCGCCTTAACTGGCATGCTTAGTCCGCATCCGGGCTAGGAACGCCTGGCTGTCAAACGCGGCCGGCGCGCCGGAGGCCTCGCCGGCCTTCAAGGCTTCCTGCAGCGCCCGCAACTCGGTTTCCTGCGTCTCGAGCAAGCGCAGCCCCGCCCGCACCACGTCGCTGGCAGAGCCGTAGCGACCGGACGCGACCTGCGTGTCCACAAATTGGGTCAGGTGATCCCCCAGCGAGATCGATGTATTCCGTGCCATCGCGCACCTCCTCATGATGGAAGCATCATATACCAAATTTTGGTATCACCCTCGATCCCTCAAAGAAGCGTCGCATGTCATAGGGGTAGCTGCCAGATATGAAGCTCTTCGGCGCGGGAAATATCATGCGATGCCGCCCTTGAAGTCTGACGGCGTGCCGCCATGTGGTCTGGCGCCCAAAACGCCCCGCCCCGCCCCGCCTGCGGGCACCGACAGACCACCGAGATCACTGGAGACCACCCATATGCCCGATGCCAACCTGCAACCCCTGGTCGAACAAGGATGGGCGGCGCTGCATCCAGTTCTCACATCGTTCTTGTCCGGCCTGTCTGGAGCAGTGGTGCTTGCGCTTGTAGCGAAGACCTGGTTCGTGGCCAAGGTGAAAGGCGGCGTCGACTCGCAATACGCCCAGGTGTTGGAAAGACTAAAGGCCGATCCCAAGAGCGATGCAGACACGAGGCTCGAGGCCCTGAAATCGCAGTTGAAGAGTGATTCAGACAACCGCCTCGAAGTGCACAAGGCGGAGCTGAAACGCAGCAGCGATGCTGAAATCGAGAAGCTGCGCTCGCAACTAGCAGCGGCCAACGCAGAACGCACGACGTTGTTGTCTGCCCTGACAACACGTCGGTTTGACGCGATCAAGACGATCCATGCAAAGTTGCTGAGGTTCCATCGTGCGCTGGCGCATTTGACGTCGCCGATGCGAAACATCGAGGCAGACGATCAGCCGCTGTTCTCGGCGCTGGTTGAAGCGTCGCGGGAGTTCGACGAGTCATTGCCGGAGAATGAAATCTTTCTCCCCGAGGCGTCCGCACGCTTGCTGAAGGACATTCGGCAGAAGCTTATGGTCCACGGCAACCGGTTCAACTTTACCGTCTCGATGAACACCCATGACTCGAAGCGAGCTGAAAGGTGGATAGAGATCGACGAGGCTGTGAATGGACCAATCTGTGATGCAATCGACGAATTGGCGCGCGAGCTTCGAGCGTTGATGGGCGACAAGTTGCCGAGCACTAAATCGACGGCGCCGGCGAGCAGCTCGTCCGCCGGCTAATTGACGCTCGCTGCCTCGAAATCCTTTCGGTGTTCTGAGTGGCCTGCAGCACTCGTCGTTTGCGGAAGCACTCGTGCGAGTGGATTGAGGAGCGGGGCGAAATGCCCCCTTGCTTCCGCTTTACCGATCGACTGGCCTCCAATACTGAGCGGCGTGGTTGAGCGCTTGAATCTATTTTCCCGCACGCGTGAAAGACCAAACTCGACCGGACGGAGGGACGGTCGATAGGGCGCGTGTCCCCATTGGGGACAGCGCCCAATTCTTCGTCGACTAATTGCCAGCGGGTGGCTCGTGTCCCCAATGGGGACACCTCGCAGCGCCCCAAAAAAAGCCCGCAACCAGCGGGCTCGGACGAATCTGGAAAGGTTTCAGTCTGGCTCAGCAAACAGCTGTGAAATGAGCGCCCTGATCTTTTCCTCTTTCTCCGTCGTGAGCATCCCGGCCTTGATCTTCACCGTAAAGTTGCCCGCGTCTCTCGTGATCGAACCGGCTTGATTCTTACCTGCGAAAATCTTGTCGATCTTCCGATCGCTCACCGTGCCAGCCTTCCCGTCGTTTTCGATCGCCAGCTTGACCTCTTTTCCAAGCTTCGATTGATCGAGATCGCCAGCAACCACCTGCATCCACAACTCCTCCGCAATCTCGAATGCGCGTCCTTCTTGATTGCGCAGGACTGCAACGAGCCCCTCCGCGGCATGGGCACCCAGCAAGCGAGGCTGCAGGTCGAGATCCTTGATAACGAATTTCGGTAGGTCCGCGAACGACAGGAATCGATAGAGTTCAGATCGCGAGATCCCCAGTGCCTCGGCCATTCGCTTACGGCTCGGAAACTCCTTTTCGGTCTCCCGGATAGAGCTAGCGATCTCGTAGTCCGCCAAGCCGTCGCGTACCACGTTCTCAGCCAGCGCCAGCATCGCCATATCCTGATCGGAAATCTCAACGATGACGGCTTTGATCGACCCTTTCCCAAGCATCTTGTGCGAGCGCCAACGGCGCTCGCCTGCGACGATTTGGTAGCCAGACGCCGCCTTCCGAACGACGATTGGCTGAATCAGCCCCACCTCACGGATCGACTCTGCAAGCTCCGTCAGCTTCGCCTCATTGAACACCCGACGAGGTTGCCACGGGTTCGGCACGATCGAAGCGAGGGGAAGCTCAAGAGAGTTGCCGCTCTTCTCAAGTTCCAGGATTCGCGCCTGCGCGGTCGCGAGCGCGCCCGCCATTCCGGGAGCAGTTCTTGGGGCAGCAGGCTTCTCAGGCTGCGCAGCGAGCTCGATGTCCTTGGCTGCGCGCAAGCCCGCTGTCTTGCTCATCATCCGTTCTCGCAAGTTACTCATGCCTCAGCCCTCCAGCGCGCGACCGACTGGTCGTCGATCCATTTACAGTGGTCAATCAAAGGTTGCTTCACCCGCGCCAAGGTTTTCGCGACGCCATCCGATCTTGAGAGATCGAAGACCGTCGACAAGGCAAGCGCACCATTGCTCATCACTGAGCTAGCAGGGATCTCAGTTGCCGAAAGCCAGTCGCCATAGGCCCGTTGAGCCCAGACTCGGACGGCTGGCGCGGATGACACCGCACCATAGTCCACTTTCGAGAGCAGCACCGAAATGAAGTCATAGGTCTTGTCGAGTTCATGATCGACAAAGCCCGCTGCGATTTCAGAGAACAAGGACCAGAAGGAAACCGATGAGATGAAATCGAGGCTCTCCGGCACCAGCGGCATGACCATCGCATCCGCAGCCATAAGACCGTTCAGTGTTAGGTAGGACAATGACGGTGCGGTATCCAGAATGATGTAGTCGTACTCTGCACGGAGCGGCTCAATGCCCCGGCGCAGCACCGACCAGAACTCGTATTCCGGGTTTTCCTTCTGTGCGGTCGGCAGATGGAATTCCGCGTCGTGAAGATAGTTGTGAGCAGGAATGACGTCGATGCCATCCCAGTACGTCGACTGGACTTTTGATGCCAGTCCACCTTCGATACTCGGGTCGTAGATAAAGGGGAGCACTGTGTCTTCCCACGTCACATCCTTCTCGGCATAGAGACCGCACAATTCAGAGAGAGAGGCTTGTGGATCCAGATCGATGACCAGGACACGCCGGCCGCGCAAACTGAGCGCTTGTGCCTCGCACATCGTGATCGTCGTCTTTGTCGACCCGCCCTTGAAGTTCGCCGTGATCATCACGCGACCGCGGTGGTTGCCCTTGCCGGTAACCAACGCAGTCTGATAAATGTTGGATGCTTTCTGTACCCATGTGCGTGCCTCAACCAGCGTGAACATGCGCGCACGGCCCGAACCGTGGGCTTCACCGGGCGGCAGATCGCCACCGCCTTTCGTTGCCATGTAATTGATCTTCTGGCGGTCGAGCCCACACATTTCGCTCAGCTCTCCGATCGTAAACACGGGAGGGCTCTTTCGCGGCCGCGGCGCCAGGATGTCCTCGCGCAGCTCATCGGTCATCACCGACAATCGCTTAGCGAACTCGCCGAGCTGAGATAGCTTCACCTGCCGCTCGACTGCCGGCAACTCGCTCATTTTCATTGGACGCTTCCTTTTGAATTCAACGGTGAGGTGTTTTTTCTACACCCGATGTAGATTTATACGGTTCTGCTGCTTTTCAACATGAACCGTAGAATACCCGTCAGACCGAAGAATGGCTATGGAATTCGTATCCGGCTCCGAATTCTTGCGCTTCTCACTAACAAGTTCGCGCCAGCGAAGGCGCTATAAGTCGCGCCGAGGCACGCAATTGAAGCAAGGTGAGGTGAATTGTGTGGATCGCAGTCCGGCCGCATCGACCTCCGCAGCGATCATCAGCACAAAACACCTCACCTTACTCTCGAGACACAGCCGACAGATCGTCGTTCCTGAGAGAGAGTCACAATCCACCTCACCATCAAAGCAGCGATGTTTTCTCCCGAATCTCAAGGATTTCACTCTCACTTAGGTAGCCAGGGCCGCTGCGAACCGGTCAGGGCAGTGGGGCAGTCATGGTGCCGCCGGGGTTTCTGGTCGCCGGGTTTGTAAGTTGCTATAAAGAAAGAAAACCAACCAACCACAAACAGAACGCGCCCCTTCTTTAAAAATCAATGGCTTATCGCTGAAAGGTGAGGTGTCATGTGTTGAAGGCGCTGTGGATTGAGCGTCAAGGTGAGGAAAAATCCACAGAATGGTGAGAGGAATTGGCGGCAAAGGTGAGGCGTTTGGGCTGGAAGGTGAGACGAATGGGCTAGAAGGTGAGGCGATATGTGACCAGATTCCGTAAAGGTGAGGTTCTTTGTCTTGACGGTTCACTTTGAGCCGAGTACCTTACGCTCCAATATGACGAATACACGTAGAGGGTTGAGGACAGCATGGTAGAACGAGGGCAGTTGGCAACGTCCCAGCAGTTAGCGCTCGCCCTGTTCGATGACGCGTCGTCAGAGGGGCTGCCGGTCGATAGCGCCCGATCCGACATCGGCTTTTCGCGCAACAACGTCCTCATTCGCATTGTCGACCTTGGTGTGGCCGCCAGGCGCTTGATCGACGCCGCCTATTTTATTGTTGCCTATGACGAGCGGCCCCGCGACCTTTACGACGTGGAACTCGACTACTTCAAATGGCTGATGCGTTACTCCAGCCGGAACAACACCCATCTCGAGCAGGTAATCACCGAAGCGCAAAAGGCCCTCATTCAGGCGACGGCGCCGGCCGAAGCAGATGGCGAGCGACCGTTCGGGTCAACACAACTGATTGGCCGGATCTCCTACCAGGGCGGCCGCTTCCAGTTCCGCGTGCCGCCAGACCTGGTCGGTATCATCCGGGGGAAGGGGAAGTCGCACTGGCTGAGCCTTCGGATCACTTCGATGTTCACCTTGTCCTACGCTCGCGTGATGTACGACCATCTGCTTCCACACGCGGACGAAGGGGTGACTGATTGGATCACGCTCGACGAACTGCGGGGATGGCAGGGCGAGATGGGCGCGAACGCGCAGGCGTTCAAGTACTTCAAGCGTGACTGGCTCGAGCCGGCAGTGCAGCAGATCAATGAGGTCGCTGACATCTCCCTCGCATATGAAACTCGAAATCTGCCAGGCTCGCGAAAAATCGGCAGTTTGCGGTTCCGGATCGCCCGGAAGGACCTTGCGGAACGGGTGTTGCATACGCATGAACACGCCAAGGTGATCTACCAGACGCTGAAGCAGGAATTCGGTCTGTCAGCAGCGCAGTTCAATCAGATCGTCGGCGACCGGGACAGCTACACCGACGAACGGCTGGAGCAAGCTATTGACCGTACCCGTTTCAGCCTGAAATTGGGCAAGGTGACGAAGAGTCCGGCCGGCTTTTTCATGAAGGCCCTCAAGGAGGGGTGGACGGTATCTGAGGCAGAGCGGGAGATGGTGCAGGTCCAGCAGTCCCTCATCGAACGGGAGCAGCAAGAGACCGAAGCGAAGGTTCAAGCTCAAACTCGGATGGCACTGCAGGCCGCTGCGCAAGAGGTGAGCGCGCAAGAGCGGATGGGCGACGAGGTGCGGCAGGGCTGGGCGGCGTACGAGGGCGCCGCGCTCGCGCAGAGAGACGAATGGCGGCGGAATTACAAGCGTTCTCAGGCCGCGAGATTGACGATGCGTCGTTTGAGTATCGATCCGATGGCTGACTTGAACGACGATTCCCTTTCTCACCATGAAGCTCTGCGAACTGCGTTCTCCCTCTTTGTATTCATGCAGACGAAGAACGCGAGAGCGAAAGTGACGTGAGGCCCCCCTCATTGTAGACAAGGGGAGGATGCATCGCGACGACGTTTAATGAGGAGTGTGTCGAGATTGACCGTTAGTTGCGCTTGAGCGTCAATCGACCAAGCCTCGCAATCTATGAATACATGGACTACCTCCAAAGTAGTCCAAGATTTTGTCCGCATCCCCGGTGGGTCAATTCTGCGTGGACATCAACACCCATGGATCTTCCGGCAGTTTTTAAACAAATAGTACTACCAAATAGTTAAATATCAGCGAAGCAGCCCGACCCTCTTAAGGAGAATACATATGAACCGATACCAAGATAAAAAGGTGGTGATTATCGGCGGCACGAGCGGCATGGGGCTCGCGACGGCGAAGATGCTCCTCGACGGGCGCGCGCGCGTTCTGGTGACCGGCCGCTCCCAGGCCGGCCTTGAGTCGGCGCAGCAAGAGCTTGGGGACGGCGCTATCGTGGTTTCGAGCGACGCGCGGTCGTTGACCGACATCGACGCTCTCGCCGCTCAGGTGAAGACCGAGTTCGACACCATCGACCTGCTTTTCGTCAACGCCGGGTTCAGCATTCCAACACCTCTCGGGAGCGTGACCGAAGCCGTCTACGACGAGATGTTCAACCTGAACGCCAAGGGCCCATTTTTCGCGGTCCAGAAGCTCGCGCCGCTGATCAATCGGGGAGGCTCTGTCGTCCTTACGACCTCCGTCGCCAACGTCAAGGGACTGCCGGGCCAAGCCACCTACGGAGCCGCCAAGGCTGCGCTGCGGTCATTCTCCCGGGTGCTCGCCACCGAGCTGCTACCTCAGGAGATCCGCGTGAACGCGGTGTCGCCCGGCCCCATCGACACGGGCATCCTCGAAAAGGTGTTCCCTACGGAAGAGATGCGTACAAAGGTCAAGGAGGGCACCCTCGGCATTATTCCCATGAAACGCTTCGGGACGTCGGAGGAAATCGCCAAGGCCGTCCTCTTCCTCGCGTTCGACGCGACCTTCACGACCGGCGCCGAGCTTCCGGTCGACGGCGGCTGGTCGCAAATCTGAACGCGGTGCAGGCCGCCCGCATCACCGGACGGGGCCTTCACGATGAATAGGTTGGCAGCCATCCGCTGCTCGACCGGATAAGCGTCCGCTTCCGGGCGCTCGGTCCGGCGAGGCCGATGGCAGCTTCGGGTCGGGTCGAGCCAGTCGCTGGCCTGCCGGGGCTGCGGCCGGACGAGTCCGGCCATCGTCGGTCATTGGACTCCGTCAGGTATCTTTAATACGGCGCGGAGGTAAGCAGCAGGTGAAGCATTAAAGCGTGTGCCAGACCTCTGCTACGGTACGGCAGACGCGATCGACATTTTCCTCAGTCATCCCGACGTGTAGCGGCAAGGTAACAGTCTCGCATGCGATGCGCTCGGCATTGCGGAACTGGCCTTCGACATAACCCAGTTTCCGGCCAAGTGAAGTCGTATGGAGCGCCTCGTATGAAACGCCGGACAAGATGCCACGGCGCTCCAGTTCGTTGCGGAACGCGTGGCGGCTGAATCGCGTTGCGGAAAATGGGAATAGCACGCAGAACATGTTCCAGCTTTGCCGCGGCACCGCCCGAGGGGGCAAGACCGCCCCCGTGATTTCCGGAAATTTCTGAAAATATCGCGAAACAAGCGTCTCCCGCTTTTCCAGAAACCCATCGAGCTGCTGTAGCTGTCGCAGGCCGATGGCCGCCGATACGTCCGACATGTTGAATTTGCCGGCGGCACTTTCTACATCCCGGGTGCCGTCAGGCAAGCGATGTATGCCGTGGAACCGGAGGGCGTCGATGCGTTTCGCTTCCTCTTCCGAATTGACGACAATCGCACCGCCTTCGATGGTCGTCATGTTCTTGTTTGGATGGAAACTGAACGTGGCCACGTCGCCAAAGCTACCGATCGGCATTCCCTGCCAATGCGAACCTTGGACCAGCGCCGCATCTTCGATGACTCGCAAGCCGTACTTGCTGGCGAGCGCCATAAGGGCATCCATGTCCACGAGAGATCCGGGGAAGTGCGTCGGCATAATCGCCTTGGTTCGTGCAGTGATCGCGCGTTCCACCTGTTCCAGATCGATCACGCGCGACTCGAGATCGCAGTCGACAAATTTCGGAATCGCTCCACATTTGACGATCATGTTCATCGTGGAGAAGAAGCTTTGGGCCGAGGTAATGACCTCATCGCCGGGACCGACGCCACAAATCTGCAATGCCAGATCAATTGCCGCCGTCGCCGATGTGACAACGCGCGTCGGTCGTCCTCCGAACGTTCCGGAGAGAGCGTCTTCAAAGGCCCGTGTTTTTGGGCCGCTCGTCAGATGGCCTGACCGAAGCACGTCAGAGACAGCTTCAATGGTGAGCTCATCAAGCTCCGGCTGTGCAAATTTAATGGGAGTGAGGTAATCGGTCATGAATTCGATGAGGACAATGAGCTACGCGTAAGGGCACGCATCCGCCGTTAATATGCGATGAATTATCGCATCACAGAGTACGCTTTCCTGTCGTCAGCCTTTCAGGCCAACGGCGTAATTGTGGGTAGCAGAATCGTCATGGCGGCGACGAGACATGACGATTGAAGGATCGCTTCGGGGCGATGCCTATGTCCGTTGTGGGTCGATCTGGAGCGGTCGTTCGCGCAACTTGACGAACTGGGAGGCTCACGCGATGGAACCGATGGACCAATCCGAGTGTGGCTACACAAAGCCCCCTCGCCGGCCGGCAATTGGTGCACCGCAACCGATGAAGTATTTCAAGCGTTCTGTCGTGTACAGCGCGAGCACAGTGTCGCAGCCAGAACGCCGACCCACGCGATCGACACACCGTAGTTGATGCGCTGATACAACCCGAAAGGACCTCCAGTCCCTGCGGCCTGTACCATCAGCGGCAACGTCGCGAGGCAGACGAGCGTCGTGACGGCCGAAAGCGCACTGAGCCACCCCAGACCGAGCACGCGCTTTCCCAACACAGTCCACAGGACATTGGCCCCCAGCAACGACAGCGCCATGACGAGGCCGGCCAGATTGTGGATCCGTTGGGATGACGAAGCGGCGTCGAGCCGGCAGCCGACGTCGCAGCTCCATGTTCCCGTCGCGACATTCGCCAAGCCGTGAACGACCAGCAAGACGGCGCTCGTCCGGCCGAGTCGACTCTCCGGAAAGGTTTGCCATACGGCGCATCCGAAGGCAACAAACCAGAACGCCAAGGGGAAGTTGTTGATCAACGGTGACCACTGATGCGTGGGAGCGCCAACGGCACCGAGTTCGCTCATCGCTTGCCTGATGTGACTGTAGCCAGGGTAGAAGTGCGCTACGAGGGTCACCCCCATCGCCAGCCAGAGCGGTGCCAACATGCCTGAGAAATAACCGAAACGGGTCCAGCGGGATTGCAAACGAACTGCTGTCATTTCAACTCTCGATAAGTCAACGCTCGTGGGATAGGGTGCTTCCTCCCATCGAATAATGGACCGGTGCCGTTCAGGGCCGGTCAGGGAAACTCAAGCCTCGCTTGGCGGCGCAAGGAACTTCCCGCCGATAGCCCACTCCGAAGCCGGCACCTCCAGGTACTCGACGTGGATGCTTTCGAGTGTGCATCCGCGGTGCATCATCATGGCTTGGGTAATCGCATCGCCGGATGCTCGACGAAGTGCTGGACGTATGGCGGCGGCGGATACGCGACGTCGAGCAGCTCGCCGGCCGTCGTGCGGACCAGCGAGTGCGACACGAAGCGCTGTTGCGCATCGTTGCCGCCATCAGAGAGCCAGCCACGCACCGGCGTGTCGCCCGGATGCATTGCCAGCCAGCAGTCGACCTGCTCGTGACAACGACCTGATGCCGGCGCCCAGTCTGCCAGCACTCCGGTCCCTGCATAGCCATCAATCGGCAGCGCGTCCACATAGGCGCACGCGATCGCGTCTGTGAGCGCGGACGTCACGACGGACAGCGCGGCGGCCCGGTCAAAGATTGAGGACATGATGGTTGTACTCCCGTGTCAGGCCGCGGCAGGGATCGGCGAGCGGCCGCCGGACGCCATGAAACGCTGCACCTGTTCCCACGCGTCGAGGTAACGGTGCGCCGGCGCCACGGCCAGCTGCGCGTCGTGCGTCACGACCAGTTGCTCGAGCGCTTGCCGCTCATCGTCGGCGAGGCGCCAGGGTTCGCCTCGCTCGGCACGCCGGATGCAGTCGTCGAGCGAGACTTCCGCGCGGCGGCAGTCGTCCAGCGCGGCGGGAGCGTTGTCTCGCAGGAAGAACGCGAGGTACAACACGTTCAGCAGCGTGATGATCGACTCGATGTCGCCGCGACCGTCGCGTAGCATCGCGAGCGCGAGATGGTGCTTCAACGAGAGGGCGCGCACCTGGTCGACGGGCAGCGGCAGCAACTGGGCCTTGGTCAACGGTCGGCGGGCGCGTGAAAGGGGTTTTCGGGTCATCGAAGGTTCGTCGATAAAGTCATCGGGGCGAGTCCGCGTAACGCGGCGCGATGCGCTGCGCCCGCAGCCAGCCGTCGTCGGCCAGAGCCGCGATCACGGTCGGCGGCACTGCCTGCCAAGTCACGCCAGCCTCGGCACGCGCTCGCTGCCCGAGCCAGCGACGCCATGCGTGATACCAGCCACCTGGTGCCGGAATCGGCACGATCTGATCGCTGTCGACATGCCAGTAGCGATCAGCTCGCGCACTGCGCGCACGTATCAACACGGTCTCGCAATTCGCGTTGAATGCGGCATACACCGTCTCGCCCCGCCCCTGCGCTTCGACCATCACCATCACTGCGGCCCGTTTCACGTCATAGACCTGCAGCTCGACTTTCCGCAGTAGGGCCTCGACGCCTTGTTGGGCGGCCAGCCAACAAACGCCGGCGACGAGGCGGTGCATGCCGTTCACGCACACAACAGCGCCGCCATAGGCGCGCAGGATCAGCGGGTAGGCTGCTGCCGGCGCTGGAAAATGCGAGTCGCCGATCTCGGATTCGAAGTACGCCAGCGTCTCGCTACCCCACCCTCTACCGTGCAGTCCGCCCAGCAGCGACCGCCAGGTCGTGGCGTCTGGCGCCCAGGTCCGATGGAACAGGCCGACCAGCGCGGTAAGCGGCACGTCGGCATAGATCCGATTTTCGCGGCTACGGCGCAACCCGAACGTCGAGGCGGTCAGCTCGCGATCGAGCGCGACCGGTCGGTCGACGATCACGGACGGTGCAGCGTCGAGTGCGTCGTAGATGCGTTGCAATGCTGGCGAATCGCGGTGGCGATCCGCCGACACCCGTTCGTCGCGCATTGCTTCAGCTCGCGCGTTCGCGTCGCGGGTCGTGGCGAGATTCCGCCGGACCCGCTTGGGCTCGGTTTTCGTCCGCAAGGCGACCGACGCCGCGGCGCGGTTCGCGTAGCGCATCACCGGCCCCGCTGGGCTTCCTGGAGGATCGCGACCACCGCCGGGGCGCGCAGCGCGGCGCCAAGCGTGGCGTAGTCAGGATGATCGCCCCGGGTCTCGGAAAACACGCACTCGCTGCCAAATCCCATCGCGAACGCCATCGCCTGCGCCGGCGTGCTCTGGTCGAGCACCGTGCTGGCCACGACGTCGGCGATCACCGCCTGCTCGTGCGGCAGCGGCGCACGGCCCAGCTTTGGCTTGACGGCTTCGCTCACGCCGGTGGCGACTAGGCTGATCAGGTCGATGCGCGGCAGGTAGGTGGCCAGCTGCTCGGCCATGCCTTCTTCAAGCACCAGCGTGAAGCCCTCGCGGAACAGCGGCGCACGCTCGTACGCGATGCGCAGGCAACGCATTTCGTGCACGTCGACGGCGATGTCGGCCAGCCGGAACTCGTGCCGAACGTCGTACGCCTCCAGGCGTACATTTCGATCGTCCGCGGTCAGCGCGGGGCGCGCCAGCACGCTGACGATCACGGTCGGCGAACCGAGCGAGTCGGCCGAGCTGACCGGGATCAGCTGGATGATGTAATGCGGGCCTTCGAGGCTGACGCCAGCCTGCAGGCGGCGAACTTCGATCATGGATGAGTCCCGGTGGTGTAGGTATGGATCAGGCTGCCGCTGCCGGCACCAACACGGTCAGCCCGGGCAAATCCGCGAAATCCGCAGTGTTCAGCGTCATGAGCACGTAGCCGTGCTCGATCGCCTGTGCCGCGATCCACAGATCGTTGTAGCGCGGACGCGGCGAGCGGCCGGCCTGCTTAACAGCCGCCGCCAGTACGCCGAACGCGGCCGCGGTATGGCGCGTGACGTCGAGCACCGGCCGGCGTTCGAGCTGCCTCAGGTGCGCGGCCCGCCGCGCACGCTCAGCAGCGTCCGCGCATGCGTGCACGCCGAATGCCATTTCACCGAGCGAGACCGTTGAGATGAACACCGGCGCATCGCCGGCGGTGTCGATCACGGCGCGCGGCTCAACTGCGCCACCGGCCAAGCCCACCCACACGCAGCTGTCGATGATCACGCCCACGGGTCACGCACTCCTTCTTCGAAGCCAGCGCGGCTATCGCGCAGCCAGCGGGCTGCGTCCTCGGCGCCTAGCGTCTGCGGCAGGCCCTCGAGCGCCTGCGCCGCGTTCATGACGGGTTCGGCTGGCACCAGGCGAGCGATTACGGTCTGATTGCGTTCGACCACGACGGTTTCGCGACGCTGCGCGACCTGATCGAGGATCTGGCGTGTGTTGCGTGCCAGATCGGTTGCAGTAATGGTGGGCATGGTGACCTCCGGGGGCTGTTGAATGCGTATTATACGCAATTTACGCATTTTTCGCAGATAGATAAAAAAAGAAGCCCGTCCTTTGCAGGACGGGCCGAGAATTACTTCCAATGGTTGGTGAGCCAGCGTAGCAGCAGCTCAAGCAGGTGGATCGTCACGGCCTTGATCACCCATTCCACCCAAGGTGCCCGCGGACCCTTCTTTTGATTACGCATGATGTTTTCTCCTGGAAGAACCTTTCGGCACGTGCGCGAAAGTCACAGGAGAGGCGTTCAACTAAGGATCATTTGGCCGACTGCGAAACGAATCCCGCCCTAAAAACGGGGGAAAGGACACGGTAGCCACTCGGTACCAGCATTTGCGGGCATTCGAGAACTGGTGCGCAAAATGCGGCCGCGTTGCCATCAGGTTCCCGGATCTCGTCGGTTCGGTCGGGCTCCCGGATACAGCGTCGATCTCGATCGGCAGGCTGTAGTCGAGGCCAGCGTGAACAGACGCTTGCTTGCACAATGACGGGCGGGCGGCCAACATCGGGATCGCCCTGACCATGTACGGGGACCGGTTCGACACGTGCGTCTTCATCCGGAAGAGCGCTCACACGCCGGCACGAGGAAGACGGAGGCTACGATGGGAAAGCAACTCGACGCTGGCGGAAAGCGCCTTGACGTCGTTCAGCATGACGACGGGAACTGGGCGCTTTCCGAGCACGGATCGCCGCAGCCGACTCTCAAGCTCGGAACGCTCGAGGAGATTGAGCGATATGTCGAATCGAATTTCGGGCCGCTGCCATGGCTTGCGTAGAACAGGAGACACCGGCCGTGCCGGCGGAGGCAGAACAGGTGGTTGCGCCCACACTGTATCTCGTGTCGTGCGTTGGCAAGAAGTACGGGCACGCGATGCCGGCGAAGGATCTCTATGCGTCTGAGTGGTTCCTTCGCGCACGCCGGTACGTCGAAGCCCGCGGCGGAAAGTGGTTCATTCTCTCCGCACAATTCGGCCTGGTCGCCCCTGAACAGCACATCGAGCCATACGAGCGGACGCTGAACAAGATGGCGATTGCGGAACGCCGAGCATGGGCGCAGCTCGTGCAATCCCAGATGGACGTGGCGCTCCCGACGAGCGGCCAGTGTGTCATGCTGGCAGGAAGACGCTATCGGGAGTTCTTGATGGACTACCTGAACCAGCGTTTTGCCACGGGGGTGCCTATGGAAGGCTTGGCCATCGGTCAGCAACTACGTTGGCTGGCAACCCATTGACGAAGCAAATCCACACAACAAGCGAGAGACCCAGCAATCATGGCAATCAGCACCGACGGCGTGGAGCGCCGCCACGTCATTCGGGCAGCGAGACGCTGGGATGAGCATCCCGGCTACGGTGGCTTTGGCAAAAGCACCCGCTACGACATTCTGATTGACGGCAACCCGTATCCCCCTAAAGCGATCATAGCGCTCGCGATCGAAAGCGCGGGGGGCGAGTTGCCGAGTCCCACGGACTTCCGCGGCGCCTGGGACGGCCCGTGGCACCGCTTCCTGACCCGAGAACTGCGCTTCGACATCATGCCGAAAGTGGACGCGGGCGGCGCAGCGGGCAATGCAGCGCCGACCGCCACCGCCGCGCAGCTCGACGCTGACCTTCAGGCAATCATTGCCGAGCACGCCGATGATCCGACCACACGCGACACGCTCGTCCAAGCGCGCCTTGGCCAAGGGCGGTTCCGGCGCGAGCTGCTCGCCCGCTGGAAATACCGGTGTGCCGTCACGGGCATCGCGGTGCCGCAGGTGCTGCGCGCTTCGCATGCGAAGCCTTGGCGCCACAGCACGGATGCCGAACGCCTCAATCCCGACAACGGCCTGCCTCTGGTGGCCACGCTCGATGCCTTGTTCGATGCTGGTCTGATCGCATTTAACTCCGATGGACAGATGATCATATCGCCGCAGCTCGACGACACGCAGCGCGCGGCCCTGCTCGGAGGTGTCCCGCAGACCCTTTCAGAAACGCCACGCAAGGGCCTCGCCGAATTCCTTGCGGCCCATCGCAAGCACGTCTTCAGGCAGCGCGGCAGGGAGTAACGACTGCAAAGCGGACGAACTACGATTGAAGGAACGTCAAAATGCTGTATGTCTCCTACCCCTGTACCGCGATCGACGCGTGGACCCGCATTCGTGATGAACTGGAGCTACAAGGCATGGCGAGCGTTGTGCCTATCGATCCTGTGTTGGAT
>NZ_CAJNKE010000078.1 GCF_905232215.1 Burkholderia sp. LMG 13014 | reverse complement strand
GTGCCGGTGCGCTCAGGCGACGTGCGCCACGCCGTATTGCGCCGACAGGTACCGCCGGATATCGGCAGGCGAATCGATGAAGCGCCTGCCGTTGTGCTCCCGAATCGCAAGGGTATCGTCGTCCGGCACCTGTCCGTCGCCGAGCACGAGCACGGGTGCCGACTGGTTGTCCGCACCGATCAGTGTGACGATCGGCTGGCGCGGACGCGGGGCGTCGATGTATTCGACGTCGACGGCGTCGCGCAACCGCGGATAGAAACTCAGCAGCCCTTCGACGGAAACCGAATCGCCGCAGTAGAACGGACCTTCGGAGTCCTTGAAGAAGCCCGGACGGAGAATGAACAGTGTGTCTTTCATGATGGTCTCGCTATGACAGAGGGAAAAACGTCGAAAAAAACGTGATGTGGGGGGATGCGTGACGTCGCCGGATTTCACGCTTCCGCGAGCGCAGCGGCGCGCATTCTCGCGAAGCCGGCGGCGAGGTCGGCAATCATGTCGTCGGGATGTTCGAGCCCCGCATGAATCCTCAGCAGCGGGCCGGTCGCAGCCCATTGGGTGGCGGTGCGGTGGCGCACCGGATTGGACGGGATGATCAGGCTTTCGAAGCCGCCCCAGCTATACCCCATGCCAAAGCACGTCATGCCGTCGAGCAGGGCGCGCACGGCCTCGTCGGCTTGCGGATGCAGCACCACACCGAACAGCCCGCACGCGCCCGTGAAATCGCGCTGCCACAGCGCATGGCCGGCGTCGCCGGGGCGTGCCGGATACAGGATCCGCGCGACTTCCGGCTGCTGCGACAACCACTCGGTCAACACGTGCGCGTTGCGCTGATGCCGCTCGAGCCGGACCGATAGCGTACGCAGGCCGCGCAGCGCGAGATACGCGTCGTCGCCGCTGACGGTCATGCCGAGCTGCCGGTAGAAGCGCGTGACTTTCGGCGCGAGCGCCTCGGTCGTCAGAATCGCCCCCATCAGCACGTCCGAGTGCCCGGCGATGTACTTGGTCGCGGCGTGAATCGACACGTCGACGCCATGCGAAAACGAGCGGAAATTCAGCGGCGTGCCCCATGTGTTGTCGAGCAGCACGACCGCGCCGTGCCGGTGCGCGACCTGGCAGATGGCCGGAATATCCTGCACTTCGAAGGTCAGCGAGCCCGGCGATTCGGCGAATACCGCGCGCGTGTTCGGCCGCATCAGCGACGCGATGTCCGCGCCGATCGTCGGATCGTAGTAAGTCGTCGCGATGCCGAGGCGCGCCAGTGTTTCGTCGCAGAACGAACGGGTCGGGTCGTACACCGAGTCGGCCATCAGCAGATGGTCGCCCGGATTCAGCACCGCGAGCAGTGCGGTCGTGATCGCACTCAGGCCGCTCGGCGTCAGCAAGGCGGCGTGCGCGCCTTCGAGCCGCGCGAGCGCTTTCTCGAGCGCGCGCGTGGTCGGGCTGCCATGACGCCCGTACGCGAGCGGCGTGCCGCGCACGGCGTCGAGCGCGTCGGTGCCGTGAAAGAGCAGCGTCGACTGGCGATAGACCGGCGGGTTGACCGGCGAGCCGGGCTGGCCGTGCGAGCGGCCTTCATGGGCGAGAACGGTGTCGGACGAATGCAGGTGGTTCAAGATGTCTCCTTTGGGTGTCGATCAATCGAGGCGGGGCGGCCGTCGCGCGGTCAATGCAGGATCTTGTCGAGGAAGTCGCGCGCGCGTTCGGAATGCGGCGCCGCGAAGAACCGGTCGCTGGCCGCGTCCTCGACCACCGCGCCCTGGTCCATGAAGATCACGCGATGCGCGACCTTCCGCGCAAAGCCCATTTCATGCGTCACGCAGACCATCGTCATGCCGTCGCGCGCGAGCTCGACCATCACGTCGAGCACCTCGTTGATCATCTCGGGATCGAGCGCGGAAGTCGGCTCGTCGAACAGCATCGCGACCGGGTTCATCGACAGGGCGCGCGCGATCGCGACGCGCTGTTGCTGCCCGCCGGACAACTGCCCCGGATACTTGTGTGCGTGCGCTTTCAGGCCGACACGGTCGAGCAGCTTCATGCCGTTCTCGACGGCCTCGTCCTTGCGGCGGCCGAGTACCTTGATCTGCGCAAGCGTCAGGTTGTCGGTGATCGACAGGTGCGGAAACAGCTCGAAATGCTGGAACACCATGCCGACGCGGGCGCGCAATTGCGCAAGCTTCGCGGCGGGATCGCCGAGCCGCGTACCGTCGACGGTGATGCTGCCTTTCTGGAATGGTTCGAGACCGTTGATCGTCTTGATCAGCGTCGATTTTCCGGAGCCCGACGGCCCGCACACGACGACCACTTCGCCCTTCGAGACTGCCGCGCTGCATGCCGAGAGCACCTGGTGCTTGCCATACCATTTCGATACGTTGTCGAGCGTAATCATGTTCTGTCCGTCGATGGAGTTCATGTGAAGGTCGGGTGCGCGTTCAATGCGTGGACGGCAGTGCGAGGCGCGTCTCGACGCGACCCTGAAGCCGCGTGAGCAGCGTGCTCAGCACCCAGTAGATCGCGGCGGCGGCGAGATAGAGCGGCAGCGGCTGGAACGTCGCGGCGATCACCTCCTGCGTCGAGCGCAGCAATTCGGTGACGGTGATCACGGAGACCAGCGACGTGTCCTTGATCAGGCTGATCAGCGTGTTGCCGAGACTCGGCACCGCGAGGCGCAGCGCTTGCGGGCAGACGACGTAGCGCAGCGTCTGCACGTGCGTGAGACCGAGACTGTGGGCGGCCGCCCATTGCCCGCGACCGATGCCGAGAATCGCGCCGCGCATGCTCTCGGACAGATAGGCACCGGCGTTGAGCGTCAGCGTGAAGATGCCGGCCGTCGTCGGATCGAGCGTGATGCCGAGATCGGGCAGCCCGTAGTAGACGACGAACATCTGCACGAGCAGCGGGGTGCCGCGCATCAGGCTCACGTAGCCCTGCGCGAGGCTGGCGGCAAGCCGGTTGCTGCCGATGCGCATGATCGCGATCACGAGCCCGACGACGAGACCCAGCGCCATCGACGCGACGGCGAACTTCAGCGTGAGCATGGCGCCCTTGACCATCACGGGCAGCGTATGTACGACCAGTTGGAGTGCTTCCATTGCGTGTCTCCTGATTGTGTGCCGGACCGCCCGCGCGTTCGTACATTCCGTGCGCGCGGGCGCGGGGCGGGCTGCGTTATTGCGTCACCGGTTTGGTCGTGTCCGCGCCGAACCACTGCATCGAGATCTTCTTCAGCGTGCCGTCCTGCTGCAGCGATGCCACTGCATCGTCGATCGCCTTCGCGAATTTCGGATTGCCCTTGCGGAACGGGATGCCCATCCGGTCCTCGCCGCCCGGGAGCACGGAGCCCGGGCGCAGCGGCAGGTGCGAGTTCTTGATCAGGTAGCTGAGCATCAGGCGATCGTTGACCGCCGCGTCGATCCGGCCGGCCGCCAGGTCACGCAGGTTTTCCGGCGTACCGGGGTAGACCTGCAGGTCGATCGCGGGCACGGTCTTGACCAGATCGACGTAGTTGCTGCCCATCGTCACGCCGACCTTCTTGCCCTTCAGTTCGTCGAGCGACTTGAATGCGCGCGCATCGTTTTGCCGTTGCAGCAGCTGCGCGGACGAATACACGTACGGCGCGCTGAAGTCGAGCGCCTGCTGGCGCGACGGTGTGATCGCGACCTGGTTGACGATCACGTCGAACTTGCCGGCCTGCAGGCCGGCAAGAATCCCGCTCCATTCGGTCGTCACGAACTGCGGCTTCACGCCGAGGCGAGCGGCAACCGCCTTCGCGACGTCGACGTCGAAGCCTTCGAGCTGGCCGTCGGCATTGCGGTAGTCGAACGGCGGGTAGGTGCCCTCCAGCGCGATCTTCAGCACACCGGCCTGCTTGACGGTGTCGAGCAGGTCAGCCGCGTGCGAGGTCGCGGTCGCGATGCAGAGGAGGGCGGCCGCGATGCCTTGCTTGAACGTCGGGGTGAAGTGCTTCATGGTTGTCTCCGGGGTTGTTGTCGAAAATTCAGGGTGTGCGACGCCGCGGCGACGGGCGGCGTCGCCGTGAGCGGAAAGTCGGTGAAGCGTGACGCGCGAGGTGGCGGGCGTGGCTGCCGGCCGTGCGCGATGCCGTGCGTTACGGCATGCGTTCGTGGGCGATGAAGGACCGGTGTGCGTGCGGATGGATGACGCAGGCGTGTGAGCGGCAGCGAAGGCCGGCGTGCGCGGCGAAGCGTTCAAGCGTGCGATTCATGATTGCCCGTGCAGCATTGCGAGTGTGGTGGACCGGATGCATCGTCGATGCGTATCCGGCGACAGGAATGCGGTGCGACTGAGGCCAATCTTAGTTTTGTCAAAAGGGAATGTGTTTCCAAAGATGCGTGCACTTTTCACGCGACGTGGAATGTTTTTCTCTGCGCGTGAGAGGTGGCGCATGCGATCTGCTGCGGTTGCGCGCGATGCGAAGGATCAGGTGCTACGGCACGGGCGGACGGTTGCTCCCGGCTGCGATCCGGCCGTGCGCCGAAAAGCAGAACGGCCAGGCTGCCGTGAGCGGCAAGCCTGGCCGTTGGCCATCGTCAAGCAGGAAGCGCGTTACTCGAACGTTTCGAGCGCGAGCAGTTCTTCAATGGTCTGCCGGCGGCGGATCAGCCGCGGCGCGCCGCGATCGACGAGCACTTCCGGCGCGAGCGGCCGGCTGTTGTAGTTCGATGACATCGACGCGCCGTATGCGCCCGCGTCGTGCAGGAACAGCAGGTCGCCGATCTGCGGCTGCGCGAGCTTGCGGTGCGTGACCACACCGCCCGCGTCCTGCGTGAACACGTCGCCCGATTCGCACAGCGGCCCCGCGATCGCGAGATCGACGAGCGGCCGGCCGGCCGGCAGCGCGCCGTCGTGCGTGTGCACGGACACCGCGTGGTAGCTGCCGTACATCGACGGGCGCATCAGGTCGTTGAAGCCCGCGTCGATCAGCACGAAATCGTGCTTCGGCCGGCGGTTGACGGCCTGCACTTCGGTGACGAGCGTGCCGGCTTCGGCGACGAGGAAGCGGCCCGGTTCGATCTCGATGCGCACCGGGTGGCCGAGATGCCGTTCGATCCGCTTGCGCGCGGCGTCCCACTGGCTGAAGTAGTGACCGACGTCGACACGCGGTTCGCCGTCGCGATACGGGATCGACAGGCCGCCACCGGCCGAGATCGCGTCGATGTCATGACCGAGCGACGTGACGAGATCGACCATCGCATCGCACACCTGCGACAGGTGGCCGTAGTCGACGCCCGACCCGATGTGCATGTGGATGCCGACGAGCTTCAGCCCGTACTGGCGCACGATCTCGATCGCGCGCGGCACGTCGTCGATCCAGATGCCGTGCTTGCTCTGCGGGCCGCCGGTGTTGGTCTTGTTGCTGTGGCCGTGGCCAAAACCGGGGTTGACGCGCAGCCACACGCGGTGGCCCGGCGCGTGCTCGCCGATGCGCGCGAGCATGTCGAGCGAACCGGCGTTGACGGTCACGCCGTGCTTCAGCACGGCCGCGAGTGTCGGGCGGTCGATCAGGTCGGCCGTGAACACGACGCCTTCCGGTTCGCCAGAAGGGCTGAACCCGGCCGCGAGGCTGCGCTCGATTTCGCCGAGCGACACGGCATCGACGCACGCGCCTTCGTCGCGCATCAGCTTCAGGATATGGAGGTTCGAATTCGCCTTCTGCGCATAGCGGATCACGTCGAACTGACGCAGTTGGGCGATGCGGTCGCGGATGACGTCGGCGTCGTACACCCACAGCGGGGTGCCGTATTGCTGCGCGAGCGACGCGAGCTGGCGGGAATCGAGGGACATGGCAGATGAATCGGATCGAATGAACGGATAGCGTCGATGATGCGCCTGATTGGCTATACAGTAAAATGCCTGTTTATCGATAATCGATTCATATCTGATATAGCAGATCATGCTCACGCACCGCCATATCGAGGTCTTTCGCGCGCTGATGGTCACCGGCAGCACGACGCGCGCGGCCGAAATGCTCTATACGTCGCAACCGACGATCAGCCGCGAGCTCGCGCGCATGGAGCAGGTCGTCGGCTTCGCGCTGTTCGAACGCGCGCACGGCCGGCTGCGGCCGACGATGGCCGCGCTCACGTTGTTCGACGACGTGCGGCTCGCGTATGTGGGGCTTGAACGCGTCGCGGCGACGGCCGCGCGCCTGCGCGAATTTCGTGACGGTCAGTTGTCGGTGATCGCGCTGCCGGCGTTCTCGCACGCGATCCTGCCCGGTGCGTGCCGGCGTTTTAACGAGAAGCACGCGGGCGCCAGCGTGTCGGTGGCGACGCAGGAATCGCCGGTGCTCGAGGAGTGGCTGACCGCGCAGCGTTACGACCTCGGGCTGACCGAGCGCGACGTCGCGCCGGCCGGCACCGTGCTCACGCCGCTGCTCGAAGTCGACGAAGTGTGCGTGCTGCCCGACGGCCATCCGCTGCTCGCGCAGGATGCGATCGATCTGCTGGATCTCGCCGATCGCCCGTTCGTGAGCCTGTCGCTGAACGATCCGTACCGCATCCTGATCGACGAGGCGTTCGCGCAGCTCGGCGTGGCGCCGCGCTCGGTCGTCGAAACACCGTCCGCCGTGTCGGTGTGCGCGTTCGTGCGGCAGGGGCTCGGCGCGGCGATCGTCAATCCGCTGACCGCGCTCGATTTCGTCGGGCGCGACCTGCACGTGCGGCCGCTCACGCGGTCGTTTCCGTACCGGGTCAGCGTGATCGTGCCCGAGCACCGGCCGAAGAGCCTGCTCGTCGACGCGTTTGCCGATGCGCTGCGCAGCGAGGCGAAGGCGATCCGCCGCCGGTTGGCAGCGCTGCTCGGCTGACGCGGCCGTATGATGGGCGTTTCGCCGTCATCGTCGTCTCTTTCCGGAACCCCTCATGACCGATGTTTCTGCTTCCCTCGAACCACCGACTCTCACCGGCGAACGCGTCGAACTGAGGCCGCTCGACCGATCCGACCGGCAGGCGCTGCTGGACGCTGCCGCCGACGGCCAGTTGTGGAACCTGAAGGTCACGGTCGTGCCGGGACCGGACACGATCGACGCTTATATCGATACCGCACTGCAAGGGCGTTCGGCCGGCACCGTGATGCCGTTTGCGATCGTCGATCGCGCATCGGGTCGCGTGATCGGCAGCACGCGCTTCTGGAAGATCGATCGCAAGAACCGCAAGCTCGAGATCGGCCATACGTGGCTGGGCGAATCGGCGCAGCGCACGCGCGCGAATACCGAGGCGAAATGGTTGCTGCTGGGTTACGCGTTCGACGAGCTGCAATGCGTGCGCGTGCAGTTCACGACCGACGAGCTGAACGAGAAATCGCGCGCGGCGATCCTGCGGCTCGGTGCGAAGCAGGAAGGCATCGTGCGGCACGAACGGATCATGCCGGATGGCCGCAAGCGCAATTCGGTGCGCTTCAGCATCATCGACGACGAATGGCCGGAAGTGCGTGCGCGGCTGTTGGCGAAGCTCGCGACGTAACGTGTGACGCGTGACGCGTGACGTTTGACGTGCGTCGCGCCGCCGGAAGGGGAGTGGCGACGCGATCGACAGGGGAAGCAGCGCGCCGCACCTAAAGCGCGGCGCTGCGGCGCGTTACTGCGCCGATGCGAGGTGGTGGCGTTCCGCGAGTTTCTGCGCGTCGGCGTAGTGCTTCTGCAGGATCGGCAGCGACTGGCGGGCGACTTCCTTCAGCTTCGTGTCACGGCCCGACGCGATTTCGGCCTGGAATGCCGAGATGGCCTTCTGCTCGCCGGCAAGTGCGACCTGCTCGATATACGCCTTGTCGAACTCGGCGCCGCGCAGGCTCTTGATGCTGTTCAGCACGGCCGTGTCGGGGTCGTTGGCCGGCACGTCGACGCCGCGCGGGCTGGCCGCGCGCATCGCCTGGATGATCTTTTCATCGTCGGTCGACACGCGTTGCGCGAACGCCTTGACCTGGCTGTCCGACGTGCGCGAATCGGCGATGCGTGCCGCGTCGTGCTGGGTCGACACGGTCTTCGTGCCGTCCGTGATGAAGGCTTGGTCGGCTTCGTGGATACGCGTCGCGGCGGCGGCCGGTGCAGTCGGTGCGCCCGGTGCCTGTTGTGCGGTTTGCGCGGTCGCCGTCACGGCGACGAGAAGCAGGCCAGCGGCAGACAAAGCAAGGCGCGAGACTTGGGGAAAGCGGTTCATGGGACCTCCTTTCGATCGGGGCTCTGGTTGAAAAACGGATCACGTGATCCGTCGCTGTGCGAGAGACCGGGCGCGCCCGGGTCGGATTCGACCGCCGCTCTGCCGCGGCGCCGGTCGACGTGTTTCCCGACCCGACCGATTCTAGGAGAGCGATCCGGTAGCAGGTGCAACCGCGCTGTGGTTTGTGTAACGGTTGGTAAGACGAATCGATGCGCAAGCGCGCAGGCCGGTATTGCGTACCTGTCGGGTGTGCGGCAGCGGCAATTTTTGCGTGCGGGCGACGTGCGAAACGCACGCGCACGTCATCTGATTTTCATCATCGTGCTGCCGTGTCGTGCGATGTCGCGTGCATCGAGCGGTGGGGCGAACCGGATGCGTGAAGCGCGCGAATGCGTCACACGCGATCGAGCAATGCATCGAGACGAGGCAGCAATGGCGTCGCGCAATGCGCCTGCAACGCGTCCGGCGCGGTGTAGCCCCATGCGACGCCCTGGAATGCAATACGTGCGCGTCGTGCCGCGTCGGCGTCGCGGATTTCATCGCCAACGTACAGCACTTCGTCGTTGCGCACGCCGGCCTCATGAACGAGTGCGCGCAGGCGACGTGCCTTGCCGAACAGCGGAATGCCGCACGCGAAATGCTCGACGCGGCTGCTGGCGCGCGGGCCGAGCCGGTCGCGCACGATCGCTTCGGTATTTGACGTGGCGATCGCGATGCGGATGCCGCGCGCGGCAAGCGCGTCGAACGTTTCGTCGACGCCGGGGAACAGCGCCACTTGTGCGACGCGCGGCTGCATCAGGCGGCGCATGTCGATCGTCACGCGCGGCACTTTCCACATCGGCACGTCGAGCGCGCGAATGATGTCGCGCGCCGACATGCCGCGCAGCGCCGGGCGCAGCTCGGGCGTGGCGTCGCGAAAGCCGTGCAGGCGCGACGCTTCCGACAGCGCCGCGAGAAAGCTGTCGAGCGAATCGGCGAGCGTGCCGTCGAAGTCGAATGCGATGAGGCGGTAGGGCATGAAGCGGCGTGGCAGGTTGATCGGGCAGGCGACATTGTCACCGAATCGAGTCCCGTCGTCCGCACGGCCGGTTGCGCATGCCCGTTCGCTGGGGGAGCAGCCGATAAGTGTCGCCGCTTGTCGCCCCTCGCGCCGCGCGGTATCGTCAGCGTTTCGCCTTCCCCTACACCAACCGGAGACCGACGTGCCCGCTGCCACCCCTGCCACGCTGAGATTTTCCACCGACAAGCGCGAGCTCGACGTCGACGCGATCTTCGACTTCCTGCATCGCGACGCTTACTGGTCACTGGGTATTCCGCGCGACGTGGTCGAGCGTGCGATCGAGGGCTCGCTGTGCTTCGGCGCTTACGTGGGCGACCGGCTCGTCGGCTTCGCGCGGCTCGTCACCGATCACGCGACGTTCGCGTACCTGTGCGACGTGTTCGTGCTGCCGGCCGAGCGCGGCAACGGCTACGGCCGCGCGCTGATCGACCACGTGTTCGCGCAGGAGATGGTGCAGGGCCTGCGCCGCATCATGCTCGTGACGTCCGACGCGCACGCGCTGTATCGGCCGGTCGGCTTCGAGCCCTCTGCGAATCCCGAGCGGGTGATGGAGATTCGCCGCCCGGACATCTACGCGAAACGCTGACGCACGGCGCAGCGCATACAATATGCGCTTTCCGTTTTTGCCGAAGAGAAGCCCATCATGACCGAACAGGAAGCCGAACAGCTCGCGACGCATCGCCATTACAAGGGCGGGCTGTATCGCTACATCGGCGTTGCCCGCCATTCCGAAACCGAGGAATCGGTGGTCGTGTACGAACACCTGTGGCCGCATGCGCGCGGGCTGTGGGTGCGGCCGGAAGCGATGTTCAACGGGAACCTCGAAGACGGCACGCCGCGTTTCCGCAAGCTGCGCGACTGAGTGCGCGCCCGGGCGGCAGGCGCCTAGCGGGCACCGCCCGGCGTATCGCGCGATGCGTGTTGCCGCATCGCCATCGCGAAAAAGCGCCGGATCTCGTCCATCAGTTCCACACGGGCCGACGCGAAATCGAACGCGCGCCGGTTTTCGTGCGCATAGTGCTGGCGCCAGTCGTCGGCTGTGCGCCGCGCTTCGCGCGCCCGCAGATCGTCGAGCTCGGGCGTGCGCAGTGCGTGATCGGCGATCAGCGTCACGCCGTCCCGGCTCACTTCCAGCAGGCCGCCCGCGACGAGCAGGCGGCGGTGCTCGCCGCCCGGCGCGGCGACGACCGTCACGACACCGGGCCGCAACCGCGTGAGCAGCGGCGCATGATGCGGGTAGATTCCCAACTCGCCGCTTTCCCCCGGTGCGACGACGAAATGCGCGTCGCCCGAATACAGCACGTCCTCCACGCTCAGGATGTCGAGCTTCATCGACGATTCCACGATGCCCTCCGTCAGACGGCCGCCGCGCCGGCGACGATCTCGCACAGCTCGGTGGTGATCTGCGCCTGCCGCGTTTTCTGGTACAGGCGCCGCAGGTCGCGCAGCACGCGATCGGCATTGTCCGTCGCGGTCTGCATGCTGAACATGCGTGCGCATTGCTCGCACGCGTAGTTTTCAACGACGGCCTGGTAGAGCGTCGCCTCGACGTGGCGCAGCAGCAGCGTGTCCACGGCCGGCTTCGGCGCGGGCTCGTACAGATAGTCGGACGCCGCGGCACCGCCGGCCGGTGCGCCGGTGTCGAGCCCCGTGAGCGGCAGCATCGCGTCGATGCGCGGTTCGTAGGCGAGCGGGCTGGTCAGCCGGTTGTACGCGATGTGGACCTCGTCGAGTTCGCCGTTGACGAACGCGGTGAGCGGCACGAGCAGCGCGCCGAGCAGTTGCTCGAAATGCGCGCCGGCGGCCAGGCCGCTCGCGCGCGCGGTGACGGTCGCGCCATGGCGCATCAACGGCGGGAGGCCGCGCGCGCCGATCACGCTCAGCTCGCATGCCACGCCGGCGCGATCCCAGCGTTCGAGCGCATCGACACACTCGACGAGCAGCCGCGCGTTGAGCGGCCCGCACAGCCCGCGATCGGTGCTGACCACGATCAGGCCGACGCGGCGCACGGTAGCGCGCCGAGCCATCAGCGCGGAAACGTGTTCGGGCCGGTCGCGCAGCACGCGTTCGGCCATCTCCCGGATACGCATCGCATAGGGGCGGAAATCGCGTACGCGCCGCTGCGCGCTCGCCATCTTGGTGCGGGCCATCATCTCCATCGCCTTGGTGATCTTGCGCGTGGACGAGGTGCTGTCGATTTTCGAGCGGATTTCGCGTGTGTGCATGGCAGGCGGGCAAGGCGGGGCGCCCAATGTCGCCGGCGCGGTTGTAGCGCGATGCGCGGCTGGGCGCGGGGGCCGCGGCCAGCCAACTGTCATCACACCGTTTCATGCTATAGGGACTTCACCTGAAACGATTGACGTGGGTCAAACGACGGGCCGCCGTCGCGCACGAGAATCCGTTCACCTGATCCTCACGAAGAGGCGTTCGATGGCCGATGTCCGCCAGCATCAGAAGTGCGACGCGCTGATCGCGCGTTGCCGTGCGCTGCGCCCGGCGACGGTCGCGATCGCGTTCGACGGCGTCGGGCATCGGGTCGTGCACGGCGGCCCGTATTTCACCGCGCCGGTGCGGATCGACGCACGCGTGCTGGAGAAGATCGAGTCGCTGGCGCCGCTGCGTCAGAAGCTCGCGACCGACGATAACCTGATGATCGCGCGGCATACGCGTCGTGTGCTGGACGACACGACGCTTCCCGCTTTGCTTCCACCCCTGTGAGTGAGCCCTTCGATGAAATCCAGCGAAACGTCCATGCAACCAGCACTCGCCACGCCGTCCGACCGTCCGCCTGCGTTGCCGATCTTCTGGCCGATGGCGGCGGCCGCCGCGATGTTCCAGGCCGGCACCGAAGTCGCCGCGCGCAACCTGCGCTTCCTCGCGGAAGAGGAGAAGCTGCATTTCGAGCCGCATCCGGTGCTGGCGTCGGCGAATCGTCCGCTGCTGGCGTTGCGGACGATGACGTTCCGCGATTACTCGGTCGAACCGGCGCACGGGCTGCCGACGATCGTCGATGCGCCGTACGCCGGGCACAGCGCGATGATCGCCGACTACCAGCCGGGGCAGAGTCTGATGCAGACGCTGCGCGAGCATGGCGTCACGCGTCTGTACCTGACCGACTGGCGCTCGGCGACCGAGGACATGAAGGATCTCGAGATCGATCAGTACCTGGCCGAGTTGAACGTATGCGTCGACGAGCTCGGCGGTCGCGTGAATCTCGTCGGGCTGTGCCAGGGCGGGTGGATGTCCGCGATGTACGCGGCGCGTTTCCCGCACAAGGTCGCAAGTCTCGTGCTCGCGGGCTCGCCGATCGACACCGATCTGGGCGACGGGCCGATCAAGCGGATGGCGCACGCATATCCGATGTCGTTCTACGAGGAGCTCGTGACGATGGGGGGCGGGCTGATGCGCGGGCGCTTCATGCTGCGGGGCTGGAAGAACATGCATCCCGACCAGCACTACCTCGCCGAGCACGTCGACCTTTACGAACACCTCGACGATCCCGGCTACCTGCACAAGCGCGAAGCGTTCGCGAACTGGTACGAAAGCCCGATCGACCTGCCCGGGCGCTGGTACCTGCAGGCGATCGGGCAGATCTTCAAGGAGAACCGGCTTGCGAAGGGCACGTTCGTCGCGCTAGGGCGCACGCTCGACCTGAAGCACGTCACGTGTCCTGTGTATCTGCTGGCCGGTGAAGCCGACGACATCACGACGCCGGAGCAGGTATTCGGCGCGCAGGCGCTGGTGGGGACGCCGGCATCGCGGCTGACCCGCCAACTGGTGCCGGGCGGGCACATCGGGCTGTTCATGGGATCGCGCACGTTGAAGGATGCGTGGCCGGGTATCGCGAGCTGGATCGCCGCGCAACGATAACGCGCGAGGCCGTCTGTTGCCCGGGCGGCGCCTACGTGGCGCCCAGCGCCTTCACCAGCTCGGGCGGGGCGTCCCTGGCCGTGACTTCCGGCGTGCCGTGCCATGCCGCGAGCTTCTTCACGGCCTTCGCGACGTCGGCCGCGAGCCCCGTGCCGAACCGCACGCCCGGCTCGACATGCACGGCCTTCAGTTCGAACGTGCCGAGCGCGCGATGCGCCTTCGCGTCGATGCGCCCGACCAGCCGGCCGCGATGCAGCACCGGCAGGCAGAAATAGCCGTAACGCCGCTTGTGCCCGGGCGTATAGCATTCGATCGTGTAATCGAAACCGAACAGCGTCGACGCACGCCGCCGGTCCCAGACGACCGGATCGAACGGCGACAGCAGCGTCGTGACCGTCGAGCGCAGCGTGTCGGCCTGCGCGGCCGGCAGCAATGCTTCGAGCGAGCGATGCACGTAGGCCGGTTCCTTCCAGTCGTCGATCGCCACCGGGATCAGGTCGCCCGCGTCCGCGAGCTGCTCGAGTTCCGCGCGGTACGAACGGCGCGGCAGCCGATAGTAGTCGGCCACCCAGTCTGCACGCACGACGCCGAGCGCGCGGCACGTGTAGTCGAGCAGCGCGGGCAGCACGGCGTGGCGTGGCGGCAGGTCGCGCGTGTCGTCCCAGTCGGGCAGCACGCGCTCGCGCACGTCGTACACGCGCTGGAAATTGCGGCGTTCCGACACCATCAGGTCACCCGTCGTGAACAGCACTTCCAGGTGCTGCTTCTCGGGCTTGCGAGCCCACCAGCCGTTGCCTTTCACGCCATCCTCGCGGGCGAAATCGGCCGAGCGGACGGGGCCCTCGTCGCGAATCCGCGCGAGCAGCCGTTCGATGTCCGGACGATTCTGCTCATGCCACTCGGCTGCGTACTTCCAGCCCATCCCTGACGGATCGAGCATCTTGTAGCGCATCAGGCCGAACTGCTCGACCGGCAGGAAGCACGCTTCGTGCGACCAGTATTCGAACAGGCGCGCCTCGGCGAGATGTTCGTCGAGCCACTGCGGCGAGAAATCGCCGAGACGGCTGAACAGCACGAGATACGGGCTGCGCGCGACGACGTGGATGGTATCGATCTGCAACTGCGCCATCCGGCGGATCGTGTCGAGCACGTCGGATTTGGTTGCCTTGCGGCGGGGCGGCGTCAGCAGGCCCTGCGCGGCGAGATGCAGCGCGCGGGCGGCGGCGGGCGAGAGCGTAAGCATCGGAAGGGCGGCCGGGAGTGATGGTCGGGAACCACTTTAGCGCGAAAGCGGCGCGCGCGTGCGACGTGCCGATGCACCGTGTCTGACAATGGTTGACAGACGCGTTTTGCAAGTTTCCCTATAGTGCAGTTCATGGCGCGACGACAAAGACGCGCAACGATTTTGCTTCCGACGCACATATGTCCATGGCACGCAGGAAGCGAATCCGGGATTCTCAACCCCCATCGGGAGACCCGGAGCCCTGAGCGGACATCCATGCGGCTGTGCACCGGCCCCGTGTGGATGTCCGCTGATTTTTTTGTATTTCCGGTTTGCCTCTCGGGACGCTTTTCCTTCTGTCCCTTCCACCGATTCCCGTTTGTCAGCCGGTCGTCTAGGACCGCTTGCCACGCGCGACTTCGTCGCCGGCGCCGGGCGGCAACCGCCGCGTGATCGGAATCGACGCGAGCGAGCACAGCCCGACCACGAGAAACGCGGGCCAGAAATCCGACCACACCATCTTCTGATGACCTTGCAGCCAGTGCGAAATGTGCAGCACGAGGCCGGCCACCGTCACGCCCAGGCCGAGCGACATCTGTTGCACGACGCTGCCGAGGCTCGTCGCGCGGCCGGCATCGCGCGGCGAGATGTCCGCGTAGATCATCGAGTTCAGGCTCGTGAACTGCAACGCGGGGAAGATGCCGCCGACGAGCACGATCAGCCAGATCGCCCAGGTCGCCATGCCGGGATGGAACACGCCATAGGCGGCGATCGCGAGACCCGCGAAGGCCGCGTTGTAGATCAGTACCGTGCGGAATCCGAAGCGGCGCAGCGTATGGGTGGCCGTCGAGCGGCTCATCGCGCCGCCGAACGCGGACGCGCACGTGATGAGACCCGAATGGAATGCGCTCATGCCGAGCCCTTCCTGCAGCGCGAGCGGCAGCAGGAACGGCACTGCGCCGAGGCCGATGCGGAACAGCGACCCGCCGACGACGCTCGCGTGATACGTCGGGATCTTCAGGAAGCTGAGGTCGAGCACCGGGCGCTCCTTGCGGCGCGCGTACGGCACGTAGAGCGCGAGCAGGACGGTGCCGGTCACGCACATGACGAGCGCGTTCGAGCGCGACGTGAGCGAACCGTCGATCAGCGTGAGACCCATCAGCAGCAGCGCGGCACCGCTGGCCGACAGCAGGAAGCCGAACCAGTCGAGCGGGCCGGGATCCGGTTCGCGCGTGTTCGCGATGTGCTTGCTCGCGAGGTAGATCCCGTAGATGCCGATCGGCACGTTGATGAAGAAGATCATCCGCCAGTGCAGGTAGGTCGTGATGAAGCCGCCGACGAGCGGCCCGACCGTGGGCCCGAACAGCGCGGGAATCGCGAGGTAGTTCATCGCGCGCACGAGATCCGAGCGCGGCACGGCGCGGAAGATGATGATGCGGCCGACGGGCACCATCATCGCGCCGCCGACGCCCTGGATGAAGCGTGCGAACGTGAGCACGCCGAGGGAACTGGATGCCGCGCACATCAGCGAGCCGACGACGAAGATGCCGATCGCGGTGCGGAACACGGAACGTGCGCTGAAGCGGTCGGCCAGCCAGCCGCAGATCGGGATGAACACGCCGAGCCCGACCACGTAGGCCGTGATCGCAATGTTCAACGTGACGGGGCTGTGCCCGAAGTCCCTCGCCATCGCGGGGAGGGCGGTGACGATGATGTTCGCGTCGACGCTTTCCATGAACAACGCACAGGCAACGATGAGCGGTGCTAGAAAGACGGGCGACATGGGCTGGGCGCGCGGTAAAGGCGTCATTATGCCCACAATGTGACCGTTGAGTCACGTACGACAACAGTTGTTCCGCATGTTGCAACAGTCGTCTTTTTTAGCGGGCGGCATGGAAAGAACGACTGCGCAGTCGCGGCGCTTGCATGGCGTCTGCGTGCCGTATGGGTCTGGACGGCGGACAGTGCGATCTTGCCGTCGCCGGACGCATTCACATGCTCGACACCTGACAGGATCGTGACGATGTTGAAGTCGCGATCCCGGAACGGCATCTCGCGATGCGCCTCGATCACGCGTTCGCATGTGTGGTGGTCCGGCGCGCGCCTGCCCCGCACGTCGGTCACGCGTGCCGAGTGGAACCCGGCGTCGTCGAAGCGCGGCGGCGCGTTTGCGCCGTGAGTCGTGCGGAGCGGCGCGATGAGTTCGCGCCGCAGTCGTAAGCGCTGCGGCGCGGGGCGGCCAGGCCATTCGGGGCGTGTCTTCACGAGGATGAACAGGGTGGGCGGGGACGCGGTCAGCCGGGACACGCTGATTCCTTTTGACGGCGTGGCAGGGCGTTTCTAGAATATGAGCGTTTGCTCATATTCGAAACTCGCGTTCCAGCCATGTCCGAATCGTCTTCACGAATCCCGCTGGCGCCGCGAAAGGCGCCGCGCCAGCGCCGCTCGGTGGCCACCGTCGACGCGATCGTCGAGGCCGCTGCTCGCGTTCTGGAGCGCGACGGCTTCGACGGTTACACGACGAATGCGGTCGCGGCGCTGGCCGGCGTGAGCATCGGCTCGCTCTATCAATACTTCCCGAACCGCGATGCGCTGACGGCCGCGCTCGTCGAGCGCGAGAGTGCGCACCTGCTCGACGACGTCGACCGGGCTGGCGCGCTGTCGTCATGCGACGACGTACTGCGCGCACTGGTACGCGCGGCCGTCGCGCACCAGATGCGCCGTCCCGTGCTCGCGCGGCTGATCGATTTCGAGGAGGCGCGGCTGCCGCTCGGCGCGCGCACCGCGCGCGTCGCGGATTGCATCCACGCGACGCTGCTGCATGCGCTCGCGCAGCGCGATGCGCCGCGCGTTGCTGCGCCCGATGTCGTCGCGCAGGATCTGCTCGCGATCGTGAAGGGGATCGTCGATGCGGCGGGCGCGCGCGGCGAGACCGATGCGGAGGGGCTCGATGCGCGGGCGTGGCGAGCCGTGCGCGGTTATCTGCGCGAGTCGCGCGAATCGAAACTTGCTTGATGGGCGCGTTTCGTGCGACAGTCGGACCCACTCGCAGCACAAAACGACGCGCATCGATCGAGGGCCATCGAGACGAGCGCGCGCGCGAACGAGACCTCGTGCCGACCCACTCACCATCGAAAGGAGGGGACACGTCATGACGTCACGTCGTGCCGCATCGATTGCATCTCGCTTCTCTGGCCGCTTCCCGACCCGCTTCCCGCTCCGTCTTTCACTGCATCTCGCGCAGCCCGCACCGCGTCTTCGCTGGGCCG
>NZ_CAJNKE010000077.1 GCF_905232215.1 Burkholderia sp. LMG 13014 | reverse complement strand
GCTTCGCACCGGGCACCGGGTCGTCGTGGCTCGCGAGGTAGCAGAATCCCGGCTGGCCGGCGACATAGAACGTGCGCAGCGCGTGGCGCAGGATCGCGATCGCCTCATGCCCCGAAGCCGGATCGTACGGCGTGCACGCGGGGTTCGCGGCCAGCCAGTGCGGGACGTCGGGCGTCACGCCTTTCGGCCAGGACGACGCGACCGTTTCGGCATCGTTTACGAAGATCCCGCGATCGACGGTTTCGACCGACGCCAGCCGCAGCCGGTCGGTCGCGCGCGCATGCAGCAGGTACAGCAGCGGCCGCTCGAACCGTTTGCGTGCATCGAGAAACCGCAGCGGCCATGCACTGATGCGGCGCTGCGCCCCTGCGTCTGAAACCGGCCCCCGCGCATCGGCGCGCACGATCCAGACGCGTTCCGAGGTTGCCGCATCGCGTTCGAGGCAATCGGCGGCCGCGCGCATCGCGCCGAGCGGCGATACCGCGCGGCCACGCGGCGCGAGTCGCTGCGTGATCAGCCTGTCGAGGCAGGCCGCCGCGGCGCGGTGGGTGTCGGGTGTCCGCACGGGCGGACCGGGTCGCGCAGTCTGCATGTCCCTCCTTCGAGTACTGGCATGTCGCCGGGCGATCGGTTCCGGCGTAGGATTGCAATTGCAACGATTGTAGTTGCAACTATAACCGGAAGACAAGGACCGACATGATCTCGACGCCCCCCCTCACGTTCTATACGGCCGACACGCCGAACGGGCACAAGGTTGCCATTTACCTGGAAGAGGCCGGGCTCGCGCACGACCGCGTGCATGTGAACCTGTCCGCCGGCGAGCAGCGCAGCCCGGCGTATCTCGCGATCAACCCGAACGGCAAGATCCCGGCCATCGTCGACCACGACATCGGGCTGACCGTGTTCGAATCCGGCGCGATCCTGAGCTATCTCGCCGCGAAGACGGGCTTTCTGCATCCCGACACGCTGGCCGAGCGCACGGCCGTCCAGCAATGGCTGCACTTCCAGATCGGCGGGATCGGGCCGATGCTCGGCCAGCTCTGGTGGTTCCTGCATGCATCGAAGACGGTCAATGCGGAAGCGCTCGAGCGCTACCGGAACGAGGTGCGGCGTCTCTATGGGGTCGTGAACGGCCGCCTGGCGGAATCGGCGTATCTCGCGTCGTCGCGCTACTCGATCGCCGACATCGCCGCGTTCCCGTGGTTGCGCTCGGCGGCCACGCTCGGTATCGATCTGGCCGGCTACCCGCACGTCGAGCGCTGGCTTGCCGGCATCGACGCGCGGCAGGCCGTTCAGCGGGGCCTGATCGCATGCCGCGCGCCGGCGGTGGAGGGTGCGCACTGACGTCGCATCGCCCGCGTCATACGGATGGCGCGGGCGCCGGCCGCTGGCCGGCCGGGAAACATTGCTCTCCTTCGTCGTAAACGTCTCGAATGCGTGATATTTGCGCCGCGCGATCCGGTTTAGAGTGGCCGCGAATCGATGACGATGTGTCGTATCGCCGCAGTCCCGGGCCGTACAGATGCACCAGAGGAGTGGGAGACAAATGAGTGAAGGCAGGATTACGCAGGTCGAGTCGTTCGGTTTCGAGCGCATTCCCGATGTATCGCGCTATGCACGGCCGATCGATCTGTTCAGGTTGCTGTTCGGCGGCTGCAATACGTTTTCAACATCGGTGCTCGGCAGTTTTCCCGTGCTGGTCGGGCTGTCGTTCAAGGCAGGAGTCTGCGCGATCGTGCTCGGCGTGCTTGCCGGCACCTGTATCCTCGCGCCGATGAGCCTGTTCGGCCCGCGCAACGGTACGAGCGACCCCGTGTCGTCCGGCGCGCATTTCGGCATCCATGGCCGGATCGTCGGCTCGTTCCTCGCGCTGCTCACGTCGATCGCGTTTTTCTCGCTCGCGGTGTGGAGCTCGGGCGATGCGCTCGTCGGCGGTGCGCACAACATGGTCGGCGTGCCGGTCAACGGCTTCACGCTCGGCGCGGCGTACATGGTGTTCGCGGTGCTCGTGCTGATCGTCTGCATCTACGGTTTCCGCTTCATGCTGTGGGTCAACAAGATCGCCGTGTGGGCCGCGAGCGTGCTGTTCGTCGCGGGCCTGTTCGCGTTCGCCGGTTTGTTCGACATGAACTACGCCGGCACGGTGCAGCAGGGCAGCGCGGGCTTCTGGGCCGCGTTCGTCGGCGCAGTGCTGGTGGCGCTGAGCAACCCGGTGTCGTTTGCGTCGACGCTCGGCGACTGGGCGCGCTACATCCCGCAGCGCACACCGAAGCATCGCGTGATGGGCGCCGTGTTCGCCGCGCAGATCGCGACCTTCGTGCCGTTCTTCTTCGGCCTCGCGACCGCGACGATCATCGCGACGAAGGCGCCCGCGTTCATCGCATCGAACGACTACGTCGGCGGGCTGCTCGCGATCTCGCCGCGCTGGTTCCTGTTGCCGATGTGCCTGATTGCGATCATCGGCGGGATGTCGACCGGCACGACCGCGCTGTACGGCACCGGCCTCGATGTATCGAGCATGTTCCCGCGCCTGCTGAACCGCGTGCGTGCGACGCTGCTGATCGGCACGATCGCGATCGCGTTCATCTTCGTCGGCCGCTTCTGGTTCAACCTCGTCGAAAGCGTCGCGACGTTCTCGACGCTGATCGATACGTTCAGTTGCCCGTGGATGGCGATCATGGTGATCGGCTATGTAACGCGGCGCGGCTACTATCTCGCCGACGACCTGCAGGTGTTCAACCGCGGGCTGCGCGGTGGCCATTACTGGTTCACGCACGGCTGGAACGTGCGCGCGATGGGCGCGTGGCTGCCGGCGGCGTTCGTCGGGCTGTCGTTCGTGAACCTGCCGGGCCAGTTCGTCGGGCCGCTCGGCAACCTCGCGGGCGGGCTCGACCTGAGCGTGCCGGTGTCGCTGGTGATGGGTGGGATGCTGTATTTCGTGCTGCTGACGCTGTACCCGGAACCGGACGGCGTGTACGGCCCGCACGGGCGACGCTTCGTGCGCGGCGGCAGGCAGGCGGCGCGCGGTAGCGGCGCGCCGGCGATCCAGCCGAAGGGGTACTGAGCGGCGCGTGCTGGGTTGCTCCGCACATGACGATGCCGCGGCGCGGGAGAGCCGCCGGCGGCATCGTCGTTTCCGGGTGCGTGATTGCCTGAACGGGAAGGCCGTACTTTCCACTCGGTGGCCCGCAAACGAAAGCGAAAGCGAAAACGAAAACGAAAACGCCCGCCGGATTGGCGGGCGTGCGTCGATCTGGATGCGTGTCAGTGGAACGCGCTGCCTGCGAGCATCCCGCCGTCGACGATGAATTCCGATCCCGTGCAGTACGCGGATTCGTCGGACGCGAGGAACAGCACGAGGTTCGCCACTTCGTCGGGCTTGCCGATGCGCGCGATCGGCAGCCCGCTGTAGATCGACGACGGATCGAAATCCGCGAACTCGGGCGGGCGCGCCATTACCGTATCGATGCCGCCCGGGTGCACTGAGTTCACGCGAATGCCGTAGCGGCCGAATTCGAGCGCGGCGGCCTTGGTCATCCCGCGCACCGCGAACTTGCTGGACACGTATGCGCTGCCGCCCGCGACACCTTCCATCCCGGCCGTCGACGACACGTTGACGATCGAGCCGCCCCCCGCCGCCTTCAGCGCACCTAGCGCCGACTTCATGCCGAGCCAGCAGCCGACCTGGTTCACGTCGATCACCTTGCGATAGTCGTCGAGCGAACACGCTTCGATCGGCACGAGCTTCAGGATCGCCGCGTTGTTCACGAGGATGTCGAGCCGGCCGAACTGCGCGAGCGTTGCATCGACGGCGGCCTGCCAGTCGGCTTCGCTCGTCACGTCGAGATGCTGGAAACGTGCGGCGTCGCCGAGTTCGGCCGCGACGCGCCGGCCGGCGTCGTCCAGCACGTCGGCGATCACCACGCGTGCACCTTCGGCGACGAACCGGCGCGCTTCCGCTTCGCCCTGGCCGCGGGCACCGCCCGTAATCAGCGCCACCTTGCCTTCGAGTCGTTTCATGCTGCTTGCTCCAGTGAGTGAGAGGGGCTTACGCGGAGGTGCCCGCCGCGTCGATGATGCGAACCGGATCGGTGCCGTCCCAGGTGCGTGCTTCGGCGATGCCGTGAGCGATCATGTCGCGCATGCCGGCGCCTTCGATCACTTCGATGCGCACGCCGGGATCGTCGGTGTCGTCGAGATACGCGACGCGCGTGGCCGGGTTGCATGCTTCGAATACGACACGCAGGCCACGGGATGCGAGCCGCGCGAGCGCGGCATCGAGATCGTCGACGACCCACGCGACGTGATGCAGCCCGACGAGCGGCTGCCCATGCGCATCGCGGTACGGCGACGCCGTGTCGTTCGTCACGTGAATCAGTTCGATCTGCAGATCGCCGCGATACGCGAGCCCGACGTCCATCGTGACCGTCACCGGTGCGCCGAGATGATGGCCGTCGAGACGCACGTTGCGGAACACGGTCCACGGACCGACGTCGTGGCGTTCGCGCCAGCGCGCGATGCTGCGGTCAAGACCGGCGACCACGTAGCCGATCTGGTCGATGGGGCCGAGGACAGGGTCGTTCATGGCGTCTCCGTGGCGGACGCACGTGTGCGTGCCGCGCGATGAATGACGGCCATGATCGCAACAAAGCGCGCGTGGCGTGCCGTCCAAACGGACTAGCCGAGCGCGGCGGTCATGCGGTAGCACTCATGGAGCGCCGCGCGTCGTGGTGGCGCCGGCACGGGCGCAAGCAGAAGGGGGCGAACGTCAGCGCGTGGCGAGCACCTCGCGCACGCAGTCGACGAACTGCGTGGCGGCCGGCGTCAGCGAGCTGCCGCGGCGCTGGATCGCGCACATCTGCAGCTGGGGCATCGGGTCGTCGAGTGCCACGCGCCGGATCCCCATCCGCTGGAACACCTCGTTTGCGAGGGGCTCGACGAAGAAGCCGACGTGATCCAGTTGTGCAACGAGCGCGAGCGCGGTCGAGATCGAATCGCCGTGCACGATGCGCGCGGGTACCGGCAGCCCGAACGATCCGAACAGCCACTGGGTTGCCGACATCGGATCGTTGCCGTCGCCGGGCAGCACCCATTCGGAATCGAGAAACTCGCGCACGGTGCGCCGGTTGCGCAGCGGATGCTTGTTGCGCACGCCGAGTACGAGTTGCACGGGGGCAAGGGGTTCGCTGACGAATTCGTCGGCGAGCGACTGCGGATTGACATGCATGATCGCGACGTCGGTCTGTGCATCGCGCAATCGCGCCAGCGTGCCGGGGAGGCCCGATTCGGTCACGTGGACCGTCACGCCGGGGCGCCGCTCACGCAGCAACCGGTACGCCGGTACGAACACCGTCTGCGCGAACGACGTGCTGATCGCGACGCGAACGTGACCGAAGTTGCCGTCGCGCAGCTGGACGATTTCGTCACGGGCGCGCTGCATGTCGTCGAGCAGCAGACGCGCACGCGGCAGCATTGCGGCGCCGTACTCGGTGAGCGCGATGCCCTTGACGCTGCGCTCGACGAGCGGTGCGCCGACCTCGCGCTCCAGTTCGCGGATGATCTTCGTGACGGCCGGCGCCGATACGCCGAGCTGGCGGGCCGCGCCACGGATGCTCATCTGAGTGGCCACGGCCACGAACGCATGCAACTGGTTGGGCTTCACGGAGCACTCCAGTGGGTGTAAACCAAATGGCAACGAGTGTAATGGATTGTTGTCTTTTCGGGTAACACAGGGCCGCCTAGAATGCGTCGCACATAACCAGTGCGATACCGCACAACGAAGGAGATACCCGTGATGGCACCCCACCCGCAGTCCGGCGCCGATCTGCGCCGGACGATCCTCGCGACGACCGTCGGTAACGCACTCGAATACTTCGACTTCACGGTCTACGGTTTTCTGGCGCTCATCATCGGCAAGCTGTTCTTTCCGTCATTCGACGCGGCCGGGCAATTGCTGCTGGCCGTCGGCACTTTCGGGGCCGGCTTCGTGATGCGGCCGCTGGGCGGCGTCGTGATCGGCGCATACGCCGATCGTGCAGGGCGCAAGCCTGCGATGGTGCTGACCATTTTCCTGATGGCACTCGGCTGCGGGATGATCGCCGTGCTGCCGACCTATGCGGAAATCGGTGTTGCCGCGCCGATCCTGATCGTCGTCGCGCGGTCGATCCAGGGGTTCTCGGCCGGAGGCGAATTCGGCGCGTCGACCACGCTGCTCGTCGAACAGGCGCGGCCGCACACGCGCGGCTACATGGCGAGCTGGCAGTTCGCGAGCCAGGGGCTCGGCGTGCTGGCGGCCGCGCTGACGGTCGCGATCCTGTCGTCCGCACTGACGCCCGACGCGCTCGAGCGCTGGGGCTGGCGCGTGCCGTTCGCGCTCGGGATGCTGATCGCGCCGGTCGGCGCATATATCCGCCGCCGGCTCGAGGAAACGCACACGGGCGAATCTGCGCGGCCCGCGCCGGGCCGCGTACAGAGCAACGGGCGTGTCGCGACGCTCTGCCGCGAGCACGGTCGTGCGGTTGTCGTCGCGATCATGATCACGATGGGTGGCACGGGCGCGTCCTACGTCGTCAGCTTCTACATGCCGACCTATGCGATCCGCGAATTCGGGATGAGCCCGGCCGTGGCGTTGTCGGCCGCCGCGCTGACCGGCGCGCTGGCATTCGGATGCGCGCCGCTGGTCGGGCGCTGGTCGGACCGCGTCGGCCGCAAGCCGCTGATCGTCGCGGGCCGGATCGCGCTCGTGCTGCTGATCTATCCGGCGTTTGCGTGGCTGAAGGCGTCACCGACCCCGGCTGTCCTGTTCACGGTGGTTGGCCTGCTGACCGTCGTGCTAGCGATCCAGGCCGTGCCGAGCATCACGATCCTGCCGGAGATGTTTCCCGAATCGGTTCGCGCAACGGGCATGTCGCTCGTATATAGCGTCGGTGTCGCGATCTTCGGCGGCTTCGCACCGTTCATCAGCACATGGCTCGTGAACGCGAGCGGCAACAAGGTTGCGCCGGCCTGGTACCTGATCGTCGTCGCACTCGTGTCGATGGCCGGCCTGCCGTATCTGCGCGACCGCACCGGTGAAACGATCGACACTCCCGCCGTTTCCGGTGCTTCCTCCTACTCGAAGGTCTGATCATTCCATGGAATCTACCGCCGTTACCCGCTATTTTTCCGGCACTTATGCCGAAGCCCGCCAGAAGTTTCTCGACGCTGCCGCGCACCGTCGCGCGACGCTGGAGTCGTTCGTGCTGCCCGGGCTGCACGGTGCGCTCGGCGAAGCGCTGGCGATCGATGTGGCCGGCCTCGGCATGGCCGAGGCCGAGCGGCTGCTGATCGTCAGTTCCGGCACACACGGGCCGGAAGGCTTCTGCGGGTCGGGCTGCCAGGTTGCGATGCTGTTCGACGAGGATCTGGTTGCGCGGCTCGCGCGCGCCGGTGTCGGGCTGCTGCTGATCCATGCGGTCAATCCGTACGGCTTCTCATACCTGCAGCGCACCAACCAGGACAACGTCGACCTGAATCGCAACCACATCGATTTCAGTGCGCCGCTGCCTGCCAACAGCGCGTATCCGGACATCGACCGCCTTGTGCTCACCGAAACCTGGCCGCCGTCGCCGGACGACGAGCGGGCGCTGGCCGACTACATCGCACGAAACGGCAAGCTCGCGTATCACGGCGCGCTGAGCAGCGGGCAGTACGCGACACCTGACGGGATGTTCTACGGCGGACGCGAGCCGACCTGGAACAACCGCACGATGCGTACGATCCTGCGCGAACGCGCTTCGCAGGCGAAGACGATCGCGTGGATCGATATGCATACGGGCCTCGGGCCGCGCGGACACGGTGAAAAAATCTACGCGGGCCGCAACGACGCCGCGGAACTTGCACGCGCCCGAGCGTGGTGGGGCGCCGACGTCGTCGCGCCGTTCGACGGCGAATCGGAGTCGCCGGGCGTGTCGGGGCCTGTTGCGTCGATCGCGCACGATGAATGCCCGCGTGCGGTTGCAGCGCTGATGGCGCTTGAATTCGGCACGCTGCCGTTCGACGACGTGATTTACCGGCTGCGCGCGTCGCACTGGCTACTTCGCCACCCCGATGCGCCGGCGGAGTTGCGTCGCGACATTCTCCAGCGGATTCGCGACGCGTTCTACGGCGACGACGACGTCTGGAAGGGCGCAATCTGGGGGCAGACGCGTGTCGCGCTGCTGCAGGCATTGATGGGTCTGGCTGCAACGTAAGGGCAGGACGACAGGCGGCTTGCGTTGCCTGTCATCGCATAAGAACATTAATAAGGAGATCTGATGAAAATCAATGGAATCATCGCGGTGGGCGTGGCGGCTTCCGTCACCGTCGTCGCGCATGCGCAGAATTCGGTCACGGTGTACGGGACCATCGACAATGGCGTGAATTACGTCAGCAACCTGGGTGGCGGCAAGGCGTTCCAGGCTGTATCGGGCACGCTGTACGGAAACCGCCTCGGCTTCAGGGGCAGTGAGGATCTCGGCGGCGGGATGAAGGCGATCTTTACGCTGGAGAACGGCTACGACGCGAATACGGGGCGGCTCGGGCAGGGCGGCCTGATGTTCGGCCGGCAGGCGTTTGTCGGCCTGACCGGGGGATTCGGCACCATCACGCTTGGCCGCCAGTACGACGAGCTGAGCGGCGAATATCTCGGCCTGCTCGCGGCCGGCTGCAATTTTGCCGGCTATCTTGGCGCGCATGCGGCCGACGTCGACAACCTGAACGACACCGCGCGTATCAACCACTCGATCAAGTACAAGACGCCGGATTTCAATGGTTTCTCGATGGCGGCGCTATACGGCTTCGGCGGCGTGCCGGGCAGTTTCTCCGCGAACCGCGCGATCAGCGTCGGCGCGCGCTACGAGCGCGGCCCGCTGACGCTCGACGCCGCATACGAGACGGTCAACGACCCGGGCGTGGCGCTGTGGGGCGCGAGTGTGAATCCAGCACCGAACACGGCCTTCTCGACCGCGCTGCCTACGCCGATCTGGGGTGGCTACCAGTCGGCATCGAAGCTGCAGATCTATGGTGCCGGCGGCAGCTATGCACTCGGCAATGCGACGATTCGCTTCGTGTACACCAACACGCGCTTCCAGGACATCGCGCAGACGCTGAGCACGCGATACCGCGGCAAGGCCGCATTCGACAACTACGAAGCCAACGTCACGTACCTCGTCACGCCCGCCGTGTCGCTCGGCGTTGCATATACGTACACGGCGGCGCCCGATGCGAAGTATCAGCAGGTCAACGTCGGCGCGCAGTATTTCCTGTCGAAGCGCACGGCCCTCTACATGATCGGCATCTACCAGCATGCGTCCGGCCTCGACTCGTACGGCCGGCAGGCCGTCGCGCAGATCAACCAGACGACGCCGTCGTCGACCGCCAATCAATTGCTGCTGCGGCTCGGCTTGCTCGTCAAGTTTTGAGGTCGGGCGCCGCGACGCGCTACCGCGCGTTCGGCCCCTTGACCGTCAGCCGGCACACCGTCGCCAGTGCGAGCAGGTTCGGGTCGCGTTCGCGCTGATGCAGGAAGCTCAGGCCGATCGTCTGGCGGATCGCGGGCCCGGCGAGCGGCACGAGCGCGATCTTGTGCGCGAACAGGTCGCGCACGCGGCCGGGCAGCAGCGAGCAGCCGACGCCGCCCGACACGAGATTGATCAGCGAGAAGATGTCGCCCACCCGCATCACGACGTTCGGCGCGATGCCGGCCGCGCGAAACGCTTCCGTGAAGCCGTGATGCGTCGCGAAGCCTTCGCCGAGCGACACGAACGGCGCGTCGCCGCACGTACCGAGATCGATGGCGTCGTGCTGCGCGTACGGCGAGTCGATCGGCGCGGCGAAGAACATCTCGTCCTCGAACAGCGCAATCGATTCGATCTCGGCGTCCGGTTCGGGCAGCGCCATCAGCGTCGCATCGATCGCGCCTTGCCGGAGCTTGTCGAGCAGGTCGGCGTTCGAGCCGAGTACGAGCTCGGCCTGCAGCTCGGGGCGGCGCTCCTTCAACGCGATCACGACTTCGGGCACGGTGCGGATCGTCAGCGAGTAGAGCGAACCGATCTTCAACTGGCCGGCGCCGTAGCCGGCCGCCTCGCGCGTCGAGCGGATCCCGTCCGTCATCGTCTTGAGCACTTCGCCCGCGACTTCGGCGAGCACCTGCGCGGCGTCGGTCGGAATCAGGTTCCGCCCCTCGTGGCGGAACAGCGCGCAGTGCATCCCTTCCTCGAGCGTGTGCAGCGCGCGGTGCACGCTGACCGTGCTCACGCCCAGCGCCTCGGCGGCCTTCGCGAGACTGCCGGCTTCCATGAAGGCGAGCAGCACCTCGAGCTTGCGGAACGTGATCTCTTCGTTGATGCGGTTGCGCATGATGCGGACGACGGGAAGGGTGGCCGACGATTCTGCCGCAGAACCGGGGCCGCAACAATGCGCGAATTTCCGGGGTTTTCGCATGGCGGAGCCTTGCGGGGAAACATTTAATCTCCGGCTAATCATCCGCTGCGGGCGTTAATTGATGCGGGTTTTCGGTGTCCCTATGATCGTTTCACGCCGGTCGTGCGCGCGGGCCGCGAGGTTCCGATGGTGCGGGCCCGAGCCTCGTCGGCCGGCGATACGAACAGCCGGTTCGCCCATGCCAGCCACGGAACGCGGCACGCATGCGGCGCGGCGCCATGAGACTGCAGGAGACAAGCATGCACGACTCACGTCGGAACTCGCGGCATCGGCAGGTGGTTGCCGCTGTCGTCGGCAACACCCTCGAGTGGTACGACTTCATCGTTTACGGTTTCTTCTCCGGCATCATCGCGCGGCTGTTCTTTCCCGCCGAGAGCCAGTACGCGTCGCTGCTGATGTCGCTCGCGACCTTCGGCGTCGGCTTCTTCATGCGCCCGGTGGGCGGCATCCTGCTCGGGCTCTATGCGGACCGCAAGGGCCGCAAGGCCGCGATGCAACTCATCATCTTCCTGATGACGCTGTCGATCGCGCTGATCACGTTCGCGCCGCCGTACGCGGCGATCGGCCCGGCGGCACCGGTCCTGATCGTCGTTGCGCGGCTGCTGCAGGGTTTCGCGACGGGCGGCGAATACGCGAGCGCGACCGCGTTCCTCGTGGAAAGTGCGCCGGAGAACCGGCGCGGGCTGTACGGATCGTGGCAACTGATCGGCCAGTGTCTCGCGGTGTTCTCGGGCGCCGCGATGGGCGCGTGGGCCACGCAGTCGCTGTCGGAGGGGGCGCTGCATAGCTGGGGCTGGCGCGTGCCGTTCGCGCTCGGGCTGCTGATCGGGCCGGTCGGCCTGTGGATCCGCCGGCACATGGAGGAGACCGAGGCGTTCCTCGACGCGAGCAAGTCGACCGTCGAGCCGCCGGCGAGCGTGTCGCGCGTGCTGCGCGACAACCTGCGCGGCGTGCTGGTGTCGATGGGGCAGACGATCACCGGCACGGCCGTGTTCTACGTGATGCTCGTCAACATGCCGACGTTCGTGCACAAGACCTTCGGGCTGCCGCTCGACCAGGTCTTCAAGGTGCAGATGGCGGCGGTTGCGCTGCTGACGGTGACGATTCCGTTCGCCGCGCTCGTGTCCGACCGCATCGGCCGGCGTCCCGTGCTGATCGCCGGTTCGCTGGCGCTGTTGACGGTCACGTATCCGCTGTTCACGTGGCTGGCTGCCGCGCCGGGCATCGGGCGCCTGCTCGTGATGCAGCTCGTGATCTGCACGATCATCGGCATCTGCTATGGCCCTGCGCCGACCACGCTCGCCGAGCAGTTCGCGACGCGTTCGCGCTCGACCGGCATCGCGCTCGCGTACAACGTCGCGGTGATGGTGTTCGGCGGCTTCGCGCCGTTCATCGTCACGTGGCTGACGCACGCGAGCGGGTCGCCTGTCGCACCTGCGTGGTACGTGCTGTTCGCGGCGTCGTTCGGGCTGCTCGCGAGCGTGTTCATGCACGACGGCGCGCCGTGCGTGCTCGCACGCCGGCAGTTTCAGGGCGAGCCGGTGAGCGCCAAGTAGCGGCCGCAGCCTGTCGCCCACACTGGTAACCCATCGGCGCGGGCGACAGGCAGGGTATTGGCGCAGCCGATGCTTAGCATCGCGGGCGGCGGCCTACCGCGGCCGCCGCCCGGTCGTTACGCTTGGGCGATCATCCACTCTGTCCGGAAGGTCGCCATGTCCCGGCTCGATTACAAGTTGCTCGGCCCCTGTCTGCTCGCGATCGCGATCGACGCGATGGGATTCGGGCTCGTCTATCCGATGATGTCCGCGATCTTCAGCGATCCGCATGCGGGCATCCTGCCGGCCGACGCCGGTGCGCACGCGCGCAATTTCTACCTCGGTCTCGGCTACGGGATCTACCCGTTGTGCATGTTCTTCGGCTCGTCGCTGATGGGCGACCTGTCCGATCGCTACGGCCGCCGCAAAATCATGCTGCTGTGCGTGCTCGGCCTCGCGGCCGGCTACGCGATGATGGCGGCCGGCGCATGGCATGCGAGCGTCGCGCTGCTGCTGGCCGGCCGCGGGCTCACCGGGCTGATGGCCGGTTGCCAGGGCATCGCGCAGGCAGCGATCACCGACCTGAGCACGCCGGAGAACAAGGCGTACAACATGAGCATCATGTCGCTCGCGTTCAGCGCGGGCGTGATAGTCGGCCCCGTGCTCGGCGGTGTTACGTCCGACCACACGATTTCACCGCTGTTCGATTACGGCACGCCGTTCGTGCTGGTCGCCGCGCTGTCGCTGATCTGCGCGTGCTGGACCTGGGCGTCGTATCGTGACTCGGCCGCGCCGCGCGGCGACACGCGTATCGATCCGCTGCTGCCGCTGCGGATCATCGGCGAGGCCGCGCGCCAGCGCAACGTCGCGTTCCTGTCAGTGGTGTTCTTCCTGATGCAAGTCGGCTATGGGCTTTACCTGCAGACCATCATGCTGCTGCTGCAGGCGAAATTCGCCTACACGAGCGCGCGGCTCGGGCTGTTCAGCGGCGTGATCGGCCTCTGCTTCGTGTTCGGCCTGCTGTTCGTCGTGCGGCTGATGCTGCGCGTGTGGCGCGTGGTCGACATCGCGAAGACGGGCCTGCTCGTCGCGGGCATTGGCCAGGTCCTGTCCGCGCTGTTCCCGCACGAGCCGGTGCTGTGGGCGCTGGCGATGGTCGTCGGCTGCTTCGACATGGTCGCGTACACGACGATGTATACGGCGTTCTCCGACGCGGTCAGCGAGGACCGGCAAGGCTGGGCGCTCGGTGTCGCGGGCTCGGTGATGGCCGTCGCGTGGGTCGTGACGGGCGCGCTCACGAACCTGCTGCCCGTGTTCGGCGAGATCGGTCTGCTGCTGATCGGCGGTGCGGGCTTCCTGCTCAGCTTCGCTTTGATGGTCGCGTACGGCCGCACGCAGCCCGGCGCGCGAACGGCTGCGCTGTCATAGCCGATTTGCACGTTGGCCCGAATCTGTCGGACGTTGTCCCGCGCGCTGCTGTCGCGCCAGCGCGCGCGGCCCGACACTGGCGCCTCGCGTCCCGGGAGTGTCCGGGCCGCGTCCGGCGGCGCCGGCTGGCCCGGCGCGCCGTTCCTTCGATAAGCCAACCGAGAGAGCGACCCATGCAACATCCGACCATCCGTACCCTGGCGGGCGCGAGCGCGCCGACGTCGATTGCCGCCGCCCGCACCGCGCTGCTGGTGATCGATTTTCAGAATGAATACTTCAGCGGCCGCCTGCCGATTCCGGAGGGGCCGCGCGCGCTGGGCAATGCGCAGCGCGTGATCGCGTTCGCCGATCGCGCGGGCATTCCGGTGTTTCACGTCCAGCACGTCGATGCGGCCGACGGCCCGATCTTCGCCGATGGCAGCGACGGCTTCCGCTTCCACGCGGACCTGCAGCCGGCGCCGCATCACACGGTGGTGAAAAAGACGTCGGTGAGCGTGTTCCCGACGACCGACATCGATGCGCGCCTGAAGGCGGCCGGTATCGACACGCTGATCGTCACGGGCCTGATGACGCATGCATGCGTTGCCGGCGCGGCACGCGATGCGGTGCCGCTCGGCTATGCGGTGATCGTCGTCGACGACGCCTGTGCGACGCGCGACCTCGACATCGCGGATGGCGGCACGGTAGCGCACCGCGACCTCCATCGCGCGACGCTGGCCGCGCTGTCGGACACGTTCGGCGACGTGCTGACGACCGAGCAGGTGCTGGCGCTCGGCGTCGCCTGACGGCCACCGCGGGCGTGCTTCAGTCGGCCCAGCCCGGCGCGGCGTACACGACTTCGCCGCGGAAGCACGTCTCGATCACGCGGGTCTGCGCGAACGTCTCGACCGGGTGCGCGAACGGATTGCGGTCGAGGATCGCGAAGCTCGCGTCCTTGCCCGCTTCGAGCGAACCCGTGCAGTCGTCGAAGCGCAGTGCATACGCGGTGTTCACCGTATAGGCCTCGAGCATCGTGAGCAGGTCGAGGCGTTCGTGCGGATTCCACGGCGGGCTGTCGGGCTGGTCGATCAGCAGGTGCGTGACGCCCGTCTGGATGATCTGCATCGGGTCCATCGTGCTGACCGACCAGTCGGAGCCGGCCGCGAGCATCGCGCCCGCGTTGCGCAGGCTGCGGAACGGATAGTTGCGCGCGGTGCGTTCCGCGCCGAGCAGGTCGCGATAGAGCTGCTGCTGCTCCTCGTGTGCGGCCGTCCACAGTGTCTGCACGCTGGCGATCGCGCCGAGCCGGTTGAAGCGGCCCATGTCGGCCGGATCGACAATCTGCAGGTGCGCGAGCTGCGCGCGCCGGTCGCGCATGCCGTTACGGAGCTGGACATATTCGAGCGCGTCGAGCGTCATGCGGACCGCGCGATCGGCGAGCGTGTGGAAGTGCAGGTCGAAGCCGGCCGTATCGGCGAGCAGGCAGATCTCGTTCAGCGCGTCCTGGCTCCACAGCGCGAGGCCGCAGTCGTCGGTGCCGGCGTACGGTTCGAGCAGCGCGGCGGTCTTCGATTCGGGCACGCCGTCGACGAAGATCTTCACCGTATGCAGGCGCAGGTTGTCGCATTCGTACTCGCGACGCCATCTGGCGAAGCGCTCGATCTGCTCGTGCGGATCGCGGCGCGGGTTCGCATAGAGGCCGGCGCTCATGTACACCTTCAGCGTGCCCGCGCGCTGCGCGTCGGCATACGCCTTGAGTTCGGCCTCCTCGACGCGCGCGTCGAACCAGCCGGTGAGGCCGTATCCGTGCGCCATCGCGTGCGCTTTCGCGAGCGACTTCGGGTAGCCGGCCGGGCTCAGTTGCGGAATGATCGGGCAGACGCGGTAGAACGCCGCTTCGTGCACGACGCCATTCGGCGCGCCGGACGCATCGCGCTCGTACACGCCGCCGGTCGGATCGGGCGTGTCCGCGTGGATGCCGGCCGCTTCGAGGCCCTTCGTATTGAGGCAGCCGCTGTGCACGTCGAAGCCGACCACGAGCAGCGGCCGGTCGGACACGATCCGGTCGAGCAGCTCGCGGGTCGGATACGCGCCGAAGGCGGCCAGGTTGGCACCGCCGAGATAGACCCACGGTTCGTTCGGCGTCGCGTCGGCACATGCGCGGATGCGCTGCAGGATCGCGTCGGGATCGTTGATGCCGGACAGGTCGAAGTCGCCGAGGATCTGGTGGCCTTCGAGCGGGTGCACGTGGCCGTCGATGAGGCCCGGCAGCATCAGCCGGCCGGCCAGGTCGACGATGCGCGTCGCGGGGCCGGCCAGCGGACGGATGTCGTCGTCGCGGCCGACGGCGACGATCTTGCCGTCCTGGGTGGCGAGCGCCTGCGCGAAGCGGCGCTGCGCGTCGCCCGTGTAAAGCAGGCCGTTCAGATAGACGGTGTCGGCGTGTTGCATGTGTCTCCTCCGGATGGGGGCAGATCGACGGGCGCACGTGTCCGGCGGGCGGGCCGTGTGGCTCGTCCGGTCGCGTGAACCCGGTCGGGTTGGAATGAGATGAGGGGCGGCTAGGTGCCGGTGCGGTGCGGCAGGCTCGGCGATACGTCTTGGAGCGGGCCGGCTGCTGCCGGAGCGTCATGCCGATCTCGCCGCCCGGTCTGAATCGGCAGGTCGATGGGCGACGCGCGCGCGGCCGTGCGGGCCGGCGTCCATCCGGTATTCGGCATTCCGTGTCTCCGTGATATCCGACGCGTTCCTGTCGTCGGGTGAGTCAGATACTAGGAGCGGAGCGGCCGACTGTCTGTCATCGTTTTGAGGACAAGCCGCGACAAAGGCGGCGGGGGCGAGGGGCGTCGCAGCGATGCGGACGCGTCATCTAGTGACCGCGATCCTCCGGCGGTTCCTCTTCGGTCACGCACCACGCGAACAGCCCGGCCCGGTTCGCGACGCCGAGCTTCGCGAGCGCGCGCCCGAGATAGGTGCGCACGCTGCTCGGCTTGAGCGCCAGCGTGTCGGCGATCTGCGGGACGGGCTGGCCTTGCAGCACCGCGCGGCACACGAGCCGTTCGCGCTGCGACAGCGCCGCGCCGCTGGCCGACAGGCGCTGTTCGAACCGCTGCAGCAGCGCGCCGTCGTCCGAGCGCGGCGTCAGGCGTGCGAGCCGCGCATGCTGGATCAGGAGCGGCAGCACGAAATCGCCGAGCTGGCGCAGCAGCGCCAGTTCGGCCAGCGTGTAGGACGGCTGGCCGCGCCGGCGGAACAATGAGAACGCATAGACATAGTCGCGCTCGCTGCCGAGCAGCGTGCAGTCTTCGCCGAGTTCGCCGAGCGCGAAATGGCGGCCGTATTCGGTCGCCGTGTCGACTTCTTCATTGCACGAGAACACGAGCTGCGAATCGGTGGCGCGCTCGATATGCGGGAGCAGCGTGTCGGTGCGCCAGTCGCCCTGCGTATACAGATCGAGCGCGTGGCGCGTGCCGTCGGGATCGTCGCCGCCCGCGAAGAACAGCACGTCGACGCTGTCGACCGATTGCGACGGCGCGTCGCGACGGTAGCGCGTCGCGACGCTGTAATGGGACTGCGGATCGACGGTTTCGCGCAGCCATGCCCAAAGCCGGGCGGGAAACTGCGGACTGCCGAGGCTGGCGACCAGGTCGCCGGCATTGCTCAGGGATATATGGGCGGGGCTCATCGTTGACACCGTCTTCGCGAACGGCCGCCCGTGCCGGCCGTGTTTCGCGTACGACGGCGCGCCGGCGGCGGTGCAGTCATGCGGGACGGAGGCCGGCGCGGCGGCGAAGCTCGATTGTAGGGGACTTCGCCGCCGCGGGGCACGCGCGCTTGTGCGGCGGGTGGCCGATCGTCCGTCGACGGGCGGTGCACAACGTTGCGCACCGCGTACCGGCCCGGCGCGTCAGAACATCGTGTTCGCGTTCGCGGCCGTTTCGGGCACCGGCTGGATCACGTCCCAGTGTTCGACGATCTTGCCGTCCTTCACGCGGAAGATGTCGACGACGGCTTCGCCGCGGTCGCCCGGACGCTCGGTCGCATGCACGTGCAGGTAGACGAGATCGCCGTCGGTTGCGCTGCGCACGATGCGCGCACGCGATGCCGGGTTCTTCTGGAAGGCGCCGACGAAGTACGACACGAACGGCTTCTTGCCGTCCGGCACGTGCGGGTTGTGCTGCTTGTAGTCGTCCGCGACGACGGCGGCAGCCTCGACCGCTTCGTGCTTGTTGAAGAAGCGGTCGTAGAAC
>NZ_CAJNKE010000076.1 GCF_905232215.1 Burkholderia sp. LMG 13014 | reverse complement strand
GCCTGCCGGCTGATTGAAGTCACGCGTTACGCCCGCAATCTTCCCACGAGCATAGATGCGCACCCCCATCATTTCTTCGTTCTTGTACGCCTCCTTCGCCATTCCCAGCCAACCGGAAACCTGAAGCGCAGTTCCGTCGTCAGCAATGACGGGGCGACTGGACAGATCAATCTTCGATCCAGGCAAGAGAGGAATGTCCAGCGGATTGACCTTGACCGGTTTGGCTCGATCGTTCATCGCATCAGCGATGAGAATCTTGAAGTCAGGCTTCGCAAATGTGAAACGGACGGCCAATTGGCGCAGAAACGTATCGAGGTCAGGGACACGTTTAGCAAGAAATGAGGTGAGCCTGATGCGCGTCCCCGTCGTCTTGCTCCACGTACGATCATCGCTTCCGACTTCCAACGGAACCGAATCGTCTTCGTCCGTCACGATCTTTTCGAAGTCCATGAAAAAGTGCGTGACGGCATACCCCTTCGCAGTCTTAGCGCCTCCGGCAGACCACACCTCGATGCGCCGGCAGATACCAAAAGGAGCGAGTTTGCCAATTCCTTTCCGCCCCATCACGGGACGCTTCTTTTTTCGTGACCGACTACCGTCCTGACCCACACGCGTACGACGATCGGCCCCCACCCGTAGGTAGAAATTGATGGCTTCTTCCGGCGTCATACCGTGACCATCGTCTTCTACTTCGATCACGTAACCCAAATCAGCCAATTGCCCCCCCGCTTTGGAGGCAAGTTGGATATTCAAGGGCAGGCGGACCCTGACGGTTTCGGCATCTGCGTCGTAGCCGTTAGCAATGAGTTCCGCAACGACTGCGCTTGCCTTGTCGTAGAGTTTCACGCCGAGCTTGTCGACGGTCAGGCGTGAAATGCGTAAGTGGTAAGGAGAAGGCGATGCCTCAGGACTCGCGCGCTGCATGGAAACTGCCTTGGCAGGACGGCTCGGTCGACTGCCATTGGCCGGCGCAACGCGGCGAGACGATGTAGCCATCGACAACTCCAGTGTTATGGTACGGTGGACGTGAAAGTATCCGTATTTTATTTGCGTGGGCATGCACAGCGGCACACGTAATAACCCAGTATTATCACATGATCGCCGATGGAGGCCGATCATGTCCATGCGGGCAGTTCGGCACTTCACCCCTGCCATCCTCAGCCATGCGCCGTCGCTTACCAACTAGCGTTTCTGCTTGAAGCCGATGCACGACGCATCCAAGAACTTCAGTACGGGCTCGCGAAACAACGACTCATATCGGCACTTCTCCATCGAGCGTCTGATTTCACAACGTGTCGCCTGGATTGAACACTCCCACGTACGCTGCACTGAGTTGCTCCGATAGTCACCTATCTTCATCATGCATCCATGATCGGACCATTTGGCGGCGATTAGCGGCCACCTGCGGAGCCCAACATGGCAAACGGAGCAACCGTACAGCTCACCAATACAGTTCAAGCGGAGCAAATGCCCGGCCTTGCCGCCCCACTGCCTGGCTCGGCTGCATACGCCGAATTGCCCCAATTCCTTGCGACTAAAACGTTACCCTTCCGCCGCACCATCCGCCGCCAAGAGCTGCGGCAGATCGTCCCCCTGGCCGAAACGACGATCTACGAAATGGAGAGCCGCGGCGAGTTCCCGCGCCGCTTCAATCTGACGCCGCGCTGCGTCGTGTGGGACTTGGCCGAAGTGGAAGCGTGGATCGAGCAGCGCAAGCACGCCCCTCGCGACGGTATCTCGAAGCCGGATGTCCGCCTACGAAAAGCCCGCCCTGTTCGGTTGGGTTCGAGTGAGGAATGAGGCTGGGCAGCGACTCGCACCAAACAAGGCTTCCGGCTCCTTGGGCGCCGAGCGCGGCAACCGCCAGCCTTCCTCTTCACATTGACTTGCAAAGCCACCCGCGCCGCGTCCAACACGTCCGCCAAGTGCCGGATCGACGCGTCACCCTCACGCACCGGTGCAGGAATCAACTCATCAACCGAAGAAAACAGCCGGGCTGACCGAGAACCGCTTGCTCAATGCCGCGATGTGATCGCGAGTCAGATTGCGGCCTCGGCCATTGAGAATCTTCGATACCAGCGACTTGCTCCCAATCTCCGGCAGGTCGGCCACGCCCAACCCATGCTGCTCCATCAGCAACCGGAGTACGTCAACGCCACCCAGCTTCGCCACGCGCGCGTTGAACGCCGCAAACTCATCGGACTCGTTTTCCCAGATTTCGATGGAACGGGCCAGGATCTCGATCAGCGCGCGGTTGGCCTCGTAGTCCTTGACCAGTTCATCCATCAACGCCAGCGCCTGGGCGTAGTCGTCCTCATTGGCGATATGGCCAATAAAACCCGCCTCGTCGAACAAGGCATGGGCTCGTTCCTTGATGGCGGCAAATCCCATTTCAGTCACCCTCCTTCCGGTAGCGTTTGCAAAGCTTGTCGTACTCGGCATGGGTTGTGATGTGCTTAACGTACATACGGTTATCGCTGAACTCGATGAAGGCAATCAGTCGAAGATTGTTGCCGCCGATGTCCAGCACCCACCACTTGTCCTTGTACTTGAAGTTGTCCAGCGACGGAAAAACCTGCCGCAATGCCTGCGGCGTATCGAAATCGCCGGATCGCAGCACCCGGTACGTGCGGTCGATCGCTTCGGCGTCGTTCGGATAAGCCTTTGCTGCGTCGCTGAACGGCTTTCTGGATATGACGTGCATGTCGTTCCATGCTCACGGATAAAAGGATAAGCAAGAGTTGACTTTTTGTCAACTTCCGCCATCGAGGCAAGTCAGCCAGCTCAAGCCATCGCGCTCAACGCCGGCGCAGCCACGTTTTCCGGCATCAGCTTCGGCCGGTAGGTCTCGCCACTGCCCCACGCATCGACCAGATTGGCCCACTCTTGCAGCATGTGGCGCCGCTGCTCGGCGTACTCGGCCTTGTTGTAGACCGCGCGCGAGGAACGCCCCTCCTCGTGCGCCAGGCACTTCTCGATCCAGTCGCGGTTGAAGCCGATTTCGTTCAACAGCGTTGAGCCGGTACGGCGCAGATCATGGACGGTGAATGGTTGCAGCGGCAGTCCCTTGGCTTGTGCGGCCTCTGCCACAAGTCCTGTGACGCGATTCAATGTCGCATTGGACATGTATCGCTGCGCATCGTAACGAGATGGGAAAACGAACCGTGAACCGGCCGCGCAAGCGTGCAGCGTCACGAAAATGTCGAGCGCCTGGCGCGACAGATAGACCACATGTGGATTACGCCCCTTCATCCGCTGCTTCGGAATTGTCCAGGTCTTGTTCTCGAAATCGACCTCATCCCAGGTGGCCTGGATCAATTCGCTCTTGCGCACCAGCGTCAGCAGGATCAGGCGCAACGCCAGCTTGATGGTCGGATAGGTCGCCACCGATTCCATCTGCTGCACCATCAGCCGGATCTCCAGCGGGGACAAGGCACGATCCTTCGGCACGAAGGTAGCGATCGTGGATGGCCCCACACTGTCGGCGGGGTTGTCCACCTTTTCCCCGTGAGCGATGGCGTGGACGTAGACCTGCTTCACGATGTCCCGAATCTGCACCGCCGTAGCCGGTGCCCCCCGCTCCTTGACCTTGCCACACAAAGTCCTCAGGTCGTCAGGCTGGATTTCGGTCAATAGGCGATTGCGGAAAACCGGCAGGATGTCCCGGTCAATGATGTGCTTGCGCGCGGCGCGGGTGCTATCGGCCCATCGTGCATGAGCCAAAAATGTGTCCATCGCCGTGCCGAAGGTCTTGATGTCGGTCACGCGCCGTTTCTCGCGCTGCTTTTCAAGCGCGGGCGACGTGCCTTTGAGAACGGCTTTGCGTGCGTCCAGGAGTAGTTCGCGCGCCATCGCCAGCGAAATACCGTCAGGGCCATAGCGCCCGAGGGTTAGCGTTTCGCGGCGACCGTTGAGACGGTAATCGTAGCGGAAGGTGATAGTACCGCTGGGCGATACCGTCACGTACATCCCGTCGCGGTCAGAAGCCTTATAAATCTTGGACTTAGGCTTGAGATTGCGTAGTGCAGCGTCGGTGAGCATCGAGGTTTCCTCCGGTATTTTGACGGCTTTACCGTCAGGTTTTACCGTCAGGGATCGGGAGACCTGTTGATGCCCGGAAAGCCGCGTAAAACAAGCTTTCCCGAGAAGACTTTTACCGTCAAAGACGGTAAAAGTCTGAATAGTGAACGAGAATGTCTTAATCTGGCCTCGATTTTTACCGTCAGATCTACCGCCAACTTATTTTGCTGGCCAGCGATAGCCACCGATAGATGCCGGGACGTATTTACTTTAAAATCAACACGTTATGGCAGTTTTTCGATAGCTAGCGATAGTCCTCGAAGAACCTAAACTCACTCCCACTCGATTGTTTACGAGGAGAAAAAACACATACAAATCAATGCTCAAGGCAATGTCGGAACAAGCAATACCACGAGCAATGCCATTCGCAAAAAAAGCTGCCCTTCGACAGCTCCCGAGCCACGATTTTACCAGCAGCGGACGAAAAAAAGCCCCGGCCGCAACAGCCGGGGCAACCCCAATTCCACGGGGAGGAGAGACTATTTGCCCGACGTCAACGCGTCGTAGTTGCGCTCACACTGCTGGCCGGCGATGCGGGCGCGGTCAGCGTACTCTGCCAACTCCCCCGCGCGCTGGTCAGCGCGGCCGAGCACGTCGGCAAGCAGGTCGAGGGCGTCGCCGGCTGCCGAGCTTCCGGCGGTAACGGCGGGATGGCGGGCACGCTCGACGAGCACGGCGACTTGCTTGCGCAGGCTGTCAGCAGCAGAAGCAGCGGCAGCAGCATCGGCGCGCGCCTGGTCACGTTCTTTCGCAGCATGATCTGCGTTCTCCTGTTGTGCCGCGGTGCGGCGTTCTTCTTCGGCGCGGGCTGCATCGACAGCGGCGAGCTGCGCCTTCTGTGCGGCGACGGCAGCCGTGCGTACGCCATCGGCGTGGCCCTTGAAGTAGCAGCCGCCGGCTGTGATCGCGAGCGAGACAATGAAGGCCAGCCAGACGCGCGGGTCGAGGATCGTCATGCCGTCACCTGGCCGCCGGCCGCCTGATAGGCCGCCTGCAATCGCTCGATGCCGTTCTCGTGCTGGCCGTAGCCGGCGCCCGGCAGACTGGCCCACACGTTCGACACCTTCGCGACAGCCTCACGAAACCGACCTGCATCGATCAACGGCAGCGCACCATGCTCACGCAGTTGCTGCAACGCGTAGCGGTCTTGCGACACCGGGCCGAAATCAGGCAGCTTCATCTGAGCCTGGTAGATGCGCCACCAGCGAAACAGAATTTGGTAGCGGCCGGCGGCCGTCGACGGAACCGGAATATTGCGGTTCAGGATGTTGGGATGCGCCGCGTATTCGGAGAACAGCAGCGGCCGCGCCGGCGTCGCGCCGACGAGCACGTTGTAACCGTCGTCCGACTTCGCGAGCAGCGCGGGGCCGATCTCGCTCGCGGCAATCATGTCGATGAAGGCGATGCGGTTCTTGCCGCCCGCCGCTGCTACGTCAATGCGCGCCATTCTGCTTGTACTCCTTCGTCCACCAGTAAGCTTTGCGTCCCATCACCCACAGGCACACGATCGCCATGCCGATCATCATCAGCGTCTCGGGCAAGTCAATCGCAGGAAGCATGCGGATCGGCTTCAGGACGTTGACGGCCGCCGACAAGCCGATGATCGAGAAACCGACCGTGCCCCACCATCCCGTCGCAATCGCGTCCGTGACCGCGATCCAGATGCAGAACGCGAGGATGATGAGGTTTGCAAAAACGAAAATCGTGACCATCACTGACCTCCCAGGAAGCGCCGTTTCAAAGCCCCGATGAAGTCTGCGTTATTGATTTCTTTGAACAGCTCTTTCGCGATCGCCAGCCCGAAAAGCCCGACGAGAAACCCGATGGCCTGCTGCGCGCCGCTGTCTGTGATGCCACACCAAACGACGATGGCCGGTGCGATGAAGTATGAGAAAGCGGCGCCAGTAACAAACGACATCGCTTTCTGGCGACCGGTCAGGCCGTCGCCGATGAATCGCAGCGCGATCAGCGAGCCGATCGCTCCGGGAACGATCTTCGCGAGAAGCGCGCCCGCGGCAGCGATAGCGCTCGTAGTCGGTTCAGCCATGAATTCCGCCCTTCCTCGTCGGATCACCCTAACATTTTGGGCAGATTTTACCCCAATCGGTTCGATTTCATAACCATTAATCACTGATGTGTGCTACCCCACTGGATGCTCCGATGCCATCCTCTCCGACATCGATTCGCATAGTGCGACACCGTACTACTGGAGCCCCTATGGCAAACACTGCCCCGCGCCGCCGCCTGCCTGCCGCGACCGACAAACGCGTCGCGAAGTCGCGTGAAGATACGCCGTGGACGAATGGCGACCCAACCAAAAAAATCGGCATCAACGTCCCGTTCCCCGAGCCGCTGATGTTGCAGCTCGACTATCTGGTCGAGAACAAGGCAATCCGCTCGAAGTCGTCGTTCATCCGCGAGGCTGTCGAGGCCGCTGCTATGGCCGAAGTCGAGCGGCTGTGGCGTGTGAAGGAAGCTGTTCGCCGGATCGAGAAGGAAGATCAGGCGAAACGCTGACGAGGCGCGGGGGCGCCGAGCACCTCGGCGCGCGCCGCTCGTCACGGCCGCCGGAAGGCGTCCAGCGCACTCCGGTACAGCGACTCCTCATCGCCCTCCAGTTCCTTCAGGCGCGCACGCTTCTCAGCAGTCGACAGCGCCTTGTCTGCGTTGATCGTCACCTCCTCATCACGAATCGCCGAAATCGCCTTGCCATAGCGCTGGGTCATACGATCGAGCGAAATCATCTCCGCCTGCTCAGGCCGCGCAAAGATGTCGTCGAGCGCTTCGCCGTCCGCCGCCTTCTTCGCGACGTGAAACTCGTCGGCAGCGGCCTTCGCCTCGCGCGCGAGGTCGTAGTACCGGCTGCGCAGCGGCTTCACGTCGTTCTGGCGCCAGAAGTCCTTCACGATCGGCACATCGCTGCTCGACATGCTGCTGATGTCCGACCCCGCGAGCCCCGCTGCGCCGATCGAGTCGGTCACGAACTGGCCCAGACCGCCCGTGTAGGTGCGCCAGATGTATTTCAGCGTCTCCGGGCTGACCTTCGTGAGGTCGTTCTCGTAGCGCCGCGCGCCAGTCAGCTCTCCGGCCGCCGCGATCTGCTGCGCGAGCGCGTCGTACACCGAGCCCTTCGTGCCGCGGAACATCTTCAGGTTATCGGGCTGCGCCTTCGTCGACGGAGTATCCGGCACGATCTGGCTGCCGAAGTGGTTGCGGTTCGCAGCCGTCTCAGCCAGCGGCTTGATGACGGTCGGCACAGACGACATGAACGCGTCGAGCGTGTGGTTGTCGCTGTCCGGGTTGTACGCGCCGTTCAGCGGGAAGTAGGCGTCGAGGAATGACGACACCATGCGCGCTGCCGACTTCATCGCACCTTCGCCGCGCGTCGCCTCCGCCATCGCGACGCCGAACGCATAGGCTGGTGAGAATTCCTGCGACAGCGGCACGCGCAGCGTGTGATTGCCGATCCCAAAGATGAAGTTCTTCGTGCGCGTATCCCACCCCTCGCCAAGCCACCGATCCTTGTCGTCGTCCATGCCGGCCGCACCGGCGAAGAAGCCGAGCGTCGCCAGCATGCCGAGCGCAACGAGCGCCTGCCCGCGATGCTCGCCGCTCGCCAGCGTGCGCATGGCATTCGCCGTGCCTTGGATCGCCGGGTTCAGGAACAGGTAAATCGCGCCGAGCGCCGGCGTCATCGTGCCCTTGCGGTCGAAGTCGACCGTCACGCTCTTGGCCGCCTGCGCGGCGCGACCCGGCGTCTCACCCTGACCGCGCAGCGCCATATAGAGCGACAGCCGCAGCGCATTCTCAGTCGCCTGATTGGCGATCTCGACGACATGCGCCATGCCGCCGACGATCTTGCGGCCGGCGACCTTCGCTGCTTTCAGGTTCTGTCCATCCTTCAGGTAGCCCCGCGCGCCGTAGGCGTCCTCGTACATCTGCTCCAGCGATTTGCCCTGCGCCTCAAGATCGGACATCCACGATGCGCCAGTCTTGCCGCCGTGCATTCGGTATTCCTTCAGGAGCTTGCCGACGTCTCCGGCCGGCTCCTTTCCGGTTGCCGCCCACTGACCGAGCGCCTTCACGGCGGCCGGGTATTTCGCCCATGCCTTCGCCGCGACGGCGGCGCCCTCGTGCCCGACCATATTGATCGTGCCCGTCAGCGCATCGCGCGATGCGTTGCGCAGGATGAACGCCGGGTTGTACCCCGTGTAGATTTTCGAGAAGTAGCGGTTCACGCCGCGCATCATTTCAAGGATCGGGTGCATGCGCGCCTGATCGAGCGGGCGAATCTGATGCGCGAGCGCTTCGTCGTTGATCTGGATACGCACGGGCTCGCCCTTCACGTAGACCATGACCTCGTTGTCTTGCAGCGGCTTCACGAACTCGGCCACGCGGTCGCCGTTCGAGTCGAGCACCTGATACGTCGCCGCCTGCGGCCCGGAGCCCTCAAGGAATGCATTCACCTGCGAGCGAGTGGCAAATGAGCCGACCGTCTGCCCACCGCCATCGACCACGTTGTACACCTTGCCGGCGACATAGCGCCCGCGCGGCGGCACGCCGATCGTCCACAGCTCCCTGTCGGGATTGTCGGCTACCAGCGCGAGGAGTGACTGACGCGCGAGGTTCTTTTCACCCACGACCACGGCTTGATCGTAGTCGCGCGCGATGTTCTGGAGGATGTGCTCGTCACGCTCCTCGTGGCCCATTGCACGCTTGACCTTCGGGCCGTACTCACCGTCGCCCTTCAGCGGCACGTAGTTCTTGTACGCCTTCGCGAGCGTGTCATGGTCCTCCTGGCTGATGAGGCCGTAGGCATGCTTCAGGTCGAGTGTTGCGCGCGCGATGTCGCGAGCCTGATCCGCGATCGATTGCAGCTCGGCGTTGCCGGCGTACTTCGCGATGGTCGCGTTCGCGTCCGCCGTCGTCATGCCCGAGCCGCCATCCGGCATGGCCTCGTTGATCGCCGCGATGCGTTCGTTCCGCTCCTGCGCATGCTGCGCATGCAGGAGCTCCTCGAGCTGCTCGGGCGTATGCCCTGACTTCGCGAGGCGCTCCATCAGCGGGCCAGTGAGCTGCTTCTTCGCATCCTCAAGGCGCGCAGCAACGCGGCCCGGCCGGTTAGCCTCGGCGCGGTAGTAGTCGTAGTTGCCGAGCTCCTTCACGCCGGTCAGCTTCTTGATCCGCTCCTGCACCTGCTTCACGCGGTTCATGTTGTCCTGAACGGTGGCTTGCAGGCGATCGAACCGCGACGGCGCGGGAGGCGTGAGCCCACCCGGCGCAGGCGGGTTCGCCTGCTGCCCGCCCACTGAGAAGCGAGCACCATCGGTCGGGCCGCCAGCGTGGTCGCGCAGCGCAGCGGCTGCCAGTGCGCGGAGTTGCGCCGGAGTGACAGCACCGAGCTGCTTCCCGAACCGGCGCAGCAACCATGCCTTGACGCCTCCCGCAACGTCATCGACCCACCGCGCGAACGCCGCCGGCGCTTGGTCGTAGTGCTCGACCGTGTATGCGCCAAACTCCTCGGCGGTCATCTCCGGCACGGCTGCCCCGTCGCGCTGCGCCGACGCGACGCGCTCGCGCGCAGCATCGAAGAATTGCCGCGCCCGGCCGTTCGACTGCCGCGCTTGGCTGTGGAGAGCCTTCAGCCGGCCGAGCAATTTTGACCATGCATCCGAGCCGACAAGGCGTTGGGCCCCTTGGTGGAAAGCCTCGTGCAGCAAAACGGCGGCGGCCGACTCGGGCGTCAAGTTCGCTGCGACGAGGTGGATCGTTCCGTCAGGCGTCGTCGCGCCTCGCACATTGGCCGGCGCGTTCGCGACCGGAATTGATTGTGCGGTATCGTGCAGCACCACACTACCCGATTCGATCATGCGCGACACGGCATCGCCGAATTCGCCCCCTTTCAGCGTCTGTGCCAGCGTATCAGCCGTGAGCGCGGCGTGCCCATCGCGCGCAACGTCCGCCGCGGCGCTGTAACGCGTCTCGTCCGTGCGACCCTCCACCTCTACCGTCGCCGCCGCTGCATCGGACGAAGGCGCCGGTGCATTCTCGGCCGCTTTCTCAGAGGTCAACTCGGACTCCAGTGAGTTGAGCTGTGCCATCTTTTCCAGAAGCTCGGCCTGTTCGGGGAACGGCGCGCCCAGGCGGTTGCCGATCTGGTCGACGCGGCGCTCGTTCTGCTGCACGCGGGCAGTGAGCTGCGCGAGCTGGTTATCGAGGTTGTTCACCTGATTCGCTGCGCGCGTCGCAATACCGCCGACCGGCAGGTCTGGGTCGAGCGGGAGAGACACGAGCGGCGCAGGGTCGCCGGGGATGTCGACCGACACGGCCGCGATGTACTCGCCGGAGCCCTTCAACTGCGTGCCGTGAAACATGATCGGGAAGCCGCCGATCTCGCCGATCTGCTCGGCGGTGTCGGTTTCCTTGCCGGCCAGCTCCTTGAAACGGTTGAAGATCGCACCAGAGAACTCGTCGCGCTTGTCATAGGCTGTCTTGCCGACCATGCCGGTGAACTCGCCCGCGCGGATCGGCGTGCGCTTTTCGAGCGCAGCCTTGATCTCGCCCGCAAGCATGTTGTCGCGTTCAACCTGAGTCTCAGCCCAGTGCTTGTCGCGTCGAAGCTTGTTCTGCTCGTCGTGGTGCGCGTAGCTCAGGCGCTCCAGGCGCTCGACGTCGGCCTTCAGGCCAGCCATCTTCAGATAGCGCTCGTCGCCGGATGCCAGCGCGGCGGCCATGTCGAACGCCGACGCCTCCGATACATCCTCCAGCGAACGCACACTATCGTCACCATTGAGCGCCTGCTCGATGAACCTCGCCTTGCGGCCGTTCATGCCCCACATGGTCGAGTCGTAGCTGCCCTTCGTCGCCCACGCGCGGATGCGCACCTGCTTGTTCTGGTTGCCCTGGCGAATGATGCGGCCTTCGCGCTGCTCGACGGACGCAGGGAACCACGGTGCGTCCAGATGCTCCTCGGTGTAGAGGCGCTTCTGCACGTTGACGCCGGTTTCCATGTCCTTGCCACCGACCAACACGCGCTTTTTGCCCTCGCGCATGTCGGCAAACAGCCGCTCCTTCTTCGCATGCTCCTTGTTGTCGCGCATGAACGCGATGTGCTCGCGCGCGACGCCGCCGTCCGTCAGGCGCTTCTCGATCCACGCCTTCATGTCGAAGCCGCGGTTCTTCGCGGACTGCTCGCCGAGCCCGATGTCGGTAAAGATGATGTGCGACGCGCCCTTATTCGGGTCGACCTTGCCGTTCGTCGTGTACTCGTAGTCGGCCGCCGCGTGGTAGTCGGCGATCACCGCGTCGAGCATCTGGTTCAGCTTGCTGTTCGGGTCGCTCGGGGCGGTCGGGTCGACGAAACGCATATCGATTGCAGAAAAACGGCCGTCCGCGATCACGTTCAGGATGATGTCCTGCCCCTTCGATGGCGGGCCCTTCCGGTTCCGGATCGCCGTGATGCGCTGCTCAAGCGCCTTCTGGTATGCCTTGTAGCCGAACGGCTCGGGCGTGACCATGATCTGACGGCCGCCGCCGTCGATCGCGGGGCGGTCGACATATTGCGAGAGCTGCGAGCTCGTCAGGATGTCCATGAACGAGCGCACGCGGCGCATCAGCTCCGGCACGTTCTGGAACTTCGCGAAGCGGCTCACGACCTCATAGCCGCCGGCCGCGTTCTGCTCAAAGCCCGCAACGACGTCACCGTACTGGTTCGACCATGCGTCGAACGTGTCGAGGCCGTCCTCGGCCATCTGCTCCGGCTGGAAGAAGCGTTGAACGGTGTAGAGCTCGCCCATCGTGTTCGTGATCGGCGTGCCAGACGCCATCACAAGCGCGCGCCCCGGCTTCTTGCTGCGCAGGTATTGCGCCTTCATGAACAGGTCCATCGCACGCTGCGAGCCTGACGGGTCGATGCCCTTGATGTTGCTCTGCTGCGTCGCGAAGTCGAGTTTCCGGAATTCGTGTGCCTCGTCGACGAACAAGCGGTCGACGCCAAGCTCCTCGAACGACAGCACCTTGTCCTTCTTCTCGCCGCCCTGCTTCGCCTCCAGCCGTCGCTCAAGCTGCTCGATCCGGCGCTCGATCTGCTTGCGCGTGATGCGGTCGCCCTTGTCCGTCTCGGCAAGCGCCGTCTTCCACTCGCCGATCTGGTCGCGGATGAACGCGGCGGCGTACTCGTCGGACATGCCGATGCGGCCGAAAGCCGAGTGCGTGATGATGATCGCATCCGGGTTGTTCAGCGCGGCCTGCGCGACGAACCGGCGGCGGTTGTGCGTGTGGAAATTCTGCTCGTCGGCGACCATGATGTTCGCGGCCGGGTACAGCTCAAGGAACTCGCGCGCGAACTGCGCGAGCATGTGGTTCGGCACCGCATACATCGGCTTGTTGGACAGACCGAGCCGGCGCTCCTCCATACCCGTCGCGATCATCGTGAACGTCTTGCCAGCGCCGACTGCGTGAGCAAGGTACATGTCTCCTTCCTGAATGCCGCGCCAGATGGCGCGCTTCTGGTTCTCGCGGAGGTCGAAGCGCAGCGACACGCCCGGCAGCGTCAGGTGCGAGCCGTCGAACTGGCGCGGGGCGATGTTGTTGAAATTCTCGTTGTAGTGGTTGACGAGCCGGTCGGAGCGCTTCGTGTCCGTCCAAATCCAGCGGCTGAACGCGGCGCGCATCTTCTGCGCGACGTCGTTGGCCTTCTCGGTCGCCTCTGCATCGACATGCGTCTTGCCCTGGTCGTCGCGGAACGTGACCTTGATCTGGCGGTTGTTCAGCACCGCGTCGAGGATCTGCCCGGCGTTCATCTTCGGGGCATTGAACTCCGAATAGTTCGATCCGGTCTGCTCTGCCGACCAGTTGCCGAGCCGCGAGTTGTAGCTGACGTCGATGTTCTCGTTCAGCGCCTCGCTCGCGAATGCCGCGACGTCGCTGGCCGGAATCCAGTTCTGGCCCAGCTTCACCGTGATGTCGGTCGGGCCGAGCGGCTTCGGCTGCACGGCCAGCAGCGCCTCGACGTTGCGCTGATACTTGCGGTCGCTGCGCGCGGCGGCCTGCGCCTCGGCGAGCTTGCGCACGACGTTGCCGGACAGATACGCATCCGACGTCTGCCAGCCCTTCGCCGGGTCTTGATAGATCGAGGTGCCAAGCGCGTCGATGACGTCCTGCCGGCTCATGCTCGACAGGCGTGCCACGTCGTCGAGGTCGAGCACGCCCTTGTTGTTGAGCGACACGAACATCGCATCGTTCGTCGTCTTGATCTCCGGCTCGCGCGGACGCTGGAGCACGCGCTCCGACAGAACCGGTGCCTTGATGATGTCGCCATTTTCCTTGATGTGCTCGAGCGAGTATGCGAGAGCTCCGTCGACGTCGAGGCGCAGCAGCGGGTCGTTCTTGAACCGCTTCGTCACCGTCTCCACACCGTCGTCGGCCGTGCGGGTGATCGTCGAGTACGCGAGGAGATTGCCGTGCTTCGCCACGAACCCATCATAGGCATCGGACAGCGCCTTGAGCGATTTCTCCCACGCACCATCCGAAAGCTGATCGAGCTGCGCCTGTTTCAGTGCGTCGCGCAAGCCCGTCCACGACTTCAGGAACGCCTTGTCAGAGGGCTTCAGCGCGATCTGCTTGCCATCCGCGCCGCGGCGGTGCGTCAGCTCGATGCCCGTGCCGCTGTCGACCTGCATCAGGTTGCCGCTTTCGCCAACGTACAGGCCGCCCTCTTTCCTGTGGGTCGGGTTGAAATCGCGCTCCAGCGCCACGGCCTTCGACGCGGCCGGGTTCTTCGCGCCCGGCTGGTAGACGCCCTCGGGCAGGTTCGCGATCGCCTTCGCGAACGCGGCATCCATGTCGACGCCCGGCTCGGGCATGACGGTGTACTCGTTCGCGCGGTACATGCTGCCGGTCAGAGCGTGCGCGCCGAGCACCATTTCCGGGTGCGCGGCGAAATACTCGTTGATCTGGGCCAGGCCCTGCGGCGTCTGCACTTCGGCCGTGCCGAGCCACTTCACGCCGTTGTCCTCGACGCCAGCGCCGCGCTTCTGGAGGAACAGCACATCCGTCACGACTTCCGTGCCGGCGTTGTCCTTGAATGCAGTCTGCGGCAGCCGGACGGCGCCGATCAGGTTTGCGCGGTCGGCGAGGTAGCGGCGTGCGCGGTCGCTCGCCTTGTCCATCGTGCCCTTGCTGGTGACGAACACGAGCATGCCGCCTGGCTTCACGCGGTCAAGCGTCTTGGCGAAGAAGTAGTCGTGCAGCATGAACCCCTGCTTCTTGTACTCGGGGTCGTTCGTCACGACGACGGACGCGAACGGCGGATTGCCAATCGCCGCGTCGAAGAACTCGCGCGGCATCGCGGTTTTCGTGAAGTCGCCGACGATGATGTTGCTCTGCGGATACAGCAGCTTCGCGATCGCGCCGGTCAGCGCATCGTATTCGACACCGGTGTACTGGCTGGTCGCAGCCATGCTGTCGGGCATCAGCCCCTTGAACAGGCCGATGCCCATTCCCGGCTCCAGCATCTTGCCTCCAGCGAAGCCCAGGCGGCGCAGACCATCATAGATCGAGCGGATCACGCCCTCGCTGGTGTAGTGCGCGTACTGCGTCGTGCGCTTCGCCTGCTCATACTGCTCGGGCGTGAGCGTGGCTTTCAGCCGCTCGCCGAGCGCCTGCCACTGCGAATCCTTGTAGCGGCCGTAGCGGTCGGGGAAGATGCTGTTCGCGATCTCGGATGCGCCCCAGCCCGTGAACTTCGTCAGCAGCTCGGCCTCATCCGACGTCGGCCGCCGGCCTTCCTGCTCGAGCTGCTTCACGAGCTCGGCGATGCGAACGTTCTGTTCAGCGGTCGAGCGCCATGAACCAGCACGCTTCAACTCGCCCGGCTTTACCCGGTGGTCGTTCCCGACTCGGCTGACAGCACCTCGATCGTCTCCATCGCTTGCGCGAGCGCGATCTCCTCGGCCGCCTTCTCCGCCATGTTGATCGCCTGCGTTCTCGGCAGCGGCTTCTCCACGTACTGCGGATTGCCCTGCGTCACGAGATTGCCGATCGCGCTCTGCCGCGCCTCGCTGATCGCTTCCAGCGTCACGTCGAGCAGACTGCTCAGGTACGCGTTCAGTGTCCCGTCCGCCTGCATCCGACGATACGCGTCCGGCGCTTTGCTCTGGAGCGCCTTGGTCAGCACTTCCAGCAGTTGCGTTTCCGTCATTTTGTGCAACCTCCTTCGATTGCATTGTAGATGAGGCTGATTGCGATGCAATGAGGCTATCGTGCAGATGCTTCGAATCCTGCACGCTGGTCATGCCTTCAGTTTCAAGGCCGGGATAGTTCCGTGCCGCCTCCCAGAACGACAGCAGATAGGGCTTCACCGCGTCGCCAAGGTCAGACGTCATCGCCTTCGCATACGCGGTGAAGTCGCGCACACCGGCCTCGATGTACGCGCCAGCGATCGTCATGCCATCCGTCAACAGCTCGGGATCGAGCCCCGCGTTCAACTGCGTCAGCTTCGAGCGCATACGCTGGCGGGCTGCTTCCACCTTGTCGGCCGTGAACAGTTTGTTGCCTGCGAAGCGGTCGGTGCCATTCGGCGGCGTAGGCTCAGTCGGCGCGCCGTCGTTGGCGGCCTCCAGATCGCGCACGAGCTTTTCCTGCTGGCGGACCTTATCCAGCAGGCGGTCGTCCACGACGCGCCCTTGCTCCTCGACGCGCGTGCGCATTTCGATCAAGTCGTTGCGCGCTTTCGTCAGATCGCTTTGCGGCGCCGGCTCGGCAGCCGACTGCTGCTTTTCAAGCGTTACGCCCTGGTGCGCGGCGCGCTCCAGCTCCGCGCGCGACCACGTGGTGCGCGCGTTGGTCGCGGTGTTGCGCACGGTCGTCTCGCCGTTCCGGCCGATTCGCTCGATCTCATAGGACTGGCCGCCCTTCGCATAGCCGATGTCGGCTGACGGCGTGACGGTATCGCCCTCGCGCGCGTCGCCGAGCACGCGATGCACGCGGTTCGGTTCGACCTTGGCGCCCGGCTTCTTCGGCGTGGCCGCCGGCGGCTCGGTCGCTTTCCACAGGTCGGCAAGGCGGAACTGCTCGCCCTTCGGGCCATCCACCATGATGAAGCCCGGCTTTACGAACGGGGCGCCGGTCTGAAACGTCCGACCGTCCTTGACGCCTGGCATGACGTCCGCGACCTGCTTCGCGCCATTCTCGCGAGCGGCACGGACGAAATCGCGAGCGGCAGCCTGCTTCGCAGCGGAACTGTCATCGCGCTCTGCTTGCGGCTCGTCCTGCATCGTTTCGCGCTTCCGATCGATACGGCGCATCAGCTCGGCATGCGCGGCCTCGTGAGACACTTCCGGCTTATCGGTCGCGGCCCATGCGGCATCCTCGGCACGCGCAACCGCGTCGACCTCCTCCAGCGTCTTCGCACGGACGAGCTCGTTCATGCGCTTCAGAACACCCGAACCGGGCGTTGCTACCGGCTGCACGGCCGGCGCGGTGCGAGCCTGCATGGCCGATTCGATCTTGCCGCGTGCAGACGGCGCCATCTGATCGAGCGGAGAGCGCAGCAGCCGGCGGCCGGCGAGATTCAGCTTGCCGTCGTTGCTGTAGCCAGCGCGCGACAGGAACGCAGCGCGTTCAGTGTCGGTCGCGCGGGCCCAGCGGGCCGCCGCATCGTCGGCCGCCTGCTGCGCGCTCGGCGAGTTCTTCACGGCATTGAGCGCCTTGTCGACCGGCGCGTCGAGCACGATCGCCTTGACGTCCTTTCCTTCCTCGGCCGCGGCAAGCGCCTGGTGGTGGCCGTCGATGATGTGCCCGTCGTTGGACACGATCACGGCACGGTCGCCGGCCGCTTCCTTCGCCTGCGCGACCTTCTCTGGCGAGAACTCAGCCTGTGTCGGCTTCAGCTCGGCGGCCGGCACCATCTTCGTTTCGTGCTCGATGCCCTGCGCGTTCAGGTGGTTCACGAGCGCGCCGTGCGATTGCGTCGGCACCTGCGGCATTTCTGCGCGCGGGATGCCGAGCGTGCCGGTTTCGGGCGCGAAGCGCTCCATGCCTTCGGCGACCTTCGGTTTGATCTCGAACCGAACCTTGCCCGTCTGCACGATCTCGTGCGTCTCGCCAGCCTTCTTCTTGTCGAGGAAGCCCTGCGCCTTCTCGCGCGAGCCGAACCACTTGCCGTCGTAGGCGTCCTTTACTGCGGCCGATTGCTGGTCGGCGGCGACAGCTCCAGCAGGCGCCCCAGCCGAATCGCTCTCGCTACCGGGTTGAGCGGCAGCGGACTCGGGCTTCGATTGAACGGATGCGCGAGCTTGAGCATCAATACCAGCCCGATCTGCACTGACAGCGGTTCCAGCATTCGTATCCTCCTGCGGGTTCGTTACCTCGCGCGTACCGTCCTCGCGGAGCGCACCGACATGGCCCTCGGCTTCGGCCGTTTCCAGTGCGCGGGAGGCGCGCTCGTAGCCGACGTCCGTCGCCGCCATGATGTCCTGTGGCCGGATCGCCTCGCGCCCCTGCAACATCTCGAGCACGCGCGGATAGAGCGCATCCTCCTTGTTCTTCGCGACCTGCTCGGGCGTGAGCGTCGCGCGCGCGGCTTCGGCCGCCGGCTCCTCGACCTTCGCGGCGGTCACAGGTTCGGCCGGCGCGGGCGCGCCCTCGTTTCGGCGGTCGATCTCGGCCGACACCTTGCCGCGCTCGGTCGTGAGCATCTTCGTCCAGCCGCCGTTGAGCTTGGCCTGCTTTGTCAGATAGCGCAGGCGGTCGCGCAGCTCCGGCTCGTTCCATTCGGTCAGCGGACGCTCGGCCGGCTTCTGTTCGCGCGGCTGCTGGCTCTGCGCGACTCGCTGTTCCCAGATTTTTTGCGCGAGGTCGCCGCGTTGCTGAAGCG
>NZ_CAJNKE010000075.1 GCF_905232215.1 Burkholderia sp. LMG 13014 | reverse complement strand
CTCGCAGCCGTCCGACGTACCGCGCCATCCGTAGTCCTGCCAATTTCAGGATTTCACCAAAGAAAATGCCCACAGTCGGGAACTGCGCCGCATGCGACGAGTCACAACGTTGCCATGAGCACAGCGTGGCAACAGCAAAAGTATCCGGTACGCCCGTATCCTCGCGATACGGGCTTTTTTTTGAGCATCGCCAGTCGCACGGCGATGCGCGCGGCGGGATGATCGGCCGCTACAGGCGGCTTTCGAGAATCGCCACGGCACTCGCTTCGCTCAATGCGTAGTCGGCCATGCGGCGATCGGTCCATGAAAGTAATTTCTCGTCGCGCTCGAGGCGCGAGAATTCGGCTCGGCCGCTTTCGGTCAGCACGGCAATGTCGACCGGTGCGTGGAAGCCCGGCGCGGGAGCAACGGTTTTCTGCCTGACCGTGTCCATCAGCCCGAGCGAACGGAGATACTCGAACACGCCCGGGCGGCGTGCCCACGGTACCTGGCGGTACTGCACTCGTCTCAATGCGTCGAGCACCGCTTCGTTGGAATACGTGGCCATCTCGATTCTTTCTTAAAGTGCAGCGACAATGCGAAGCGGCGCGCCGGGCGGGGGCTCCGCCCGCCGATACCGCCACCGATTCTGGAGGCCAACGTTCGGCGTCGCGTCAGGGCCGGATCGTCAGCCGTCCATAAAAAGACACCATACCCCAATCAAATTGATTCTGTTCGATTCATTTGTACTTCTCTTCATCTGTTTCATGCTCTGCCGCAAGCGGCGGCGAATCATCTCGATCGCCGCCGTTGCGCTGTTCTGGCTGCTCGCGACAGGCTGGCTCGCCGCGCCGCTGATCGCCTGGACCGAGGTGGGCGTCGTACCCGTCGAGCACCCGGACATGCACGGGCGAACCACACTGATTCTCATCGGCGCCGGTACGCAGCGCACCGACATCGGGCTGCGGCCGCCACCCGACGGAGCCGCCCGCATCCACAAGATCGCCGCGCTCTATCGCGTCTGCCGACAGCAGGCCGAGCGCTGCACCGTGGTGATGTCGGGTGGTGACCCGCAGCATCACGGCGAAACCGAGGCGGCCGTATACGGGCGCCAGCTCGTCGCCGAAGGCGTCGCTCCCACGGACCTCGTTCTGGAACCGGATAGCCGCACAACCTACGAAAATGCGAAATTCACTGCGTCTATACTACGCTCACAGTATGACGACACGCGCATTCTCGTCACCTCGTCGTATCAGATGCGCCGCGCATTGCTCGATTTCCGCCGATTCGGGATCGATCCGCAGCCCGTTTATGCGAATCGCCGACGTGCGCAAACGGGCTGGCTGCCGCGCTGGCGCAATGTGGCCAACGCCGAGCAGGCGCTGCACGAACTGGTCGGCATCGCGCAATTCCACGTCTATCGATGGCTAGGATGGTTCTGACGACCCGCGGAAACCGGAACGAAAATGACGGCGACGCCCAGGATGGCACGCGCGTGACGAAGTGCACGAAGTGTTGCGCGACTTCAACGGGGCCTTGCGTCGCGCCTCGATCGGATGCACATTGATCCGTCACTTTTGTTACACTCGACACGCACTCGATTGCAGTCGCCAGACAAAACGGCAACACTCGGGTTCATCACCACTTAGCGGAGGTAAAGCAATGAAGAAGACGTCCCTGGCTATCCTGGTAGCGATGTCGGCGCTGACTGGCGCAGCGTATGCGCAAGAGAGCACGGAAATCAAGACGATCACCGATCCGGCCAAGATCTCCGAGATCGAGCAGCGCGCACAAGCGCTGCAGCAGCAGCAAGCGGCAGAAGCCGCTCAGCCGGCGATGCAGGAAGAGCATCACCACGGCAAGAAGGCTGCTCATCACAAGGCAGCAGCGAAGAAGGCTGGCAAGAAGGCGGCCAAGGCTGCAGACGCTGCCAGCCAGTAAGTTCGGCGGCACCGCACAAGCGAAAAGCCGAATCCGGGCAACCGGGTTCGGCTTTTTTGGTTGCGGTGCCCGTGCGCTGTGCTAAAGTCGCGCACCGAAATTTTCCACCCGTGCGCACCCCGGTGCGGAGGACAGCATGAGCAACATTCAACTCGACATCGAGTGGACCGAAGCCGCCACTCGCCAGATCAAGCAACTGATGCCCCGCGGCTCGGCCGACGCGTTCCTCGCGCTGCCGCCGATCGAGTGCCTGCCGATGGAGGGCGATGTGCTCTTCCTTGGCCCGCAAGGCAAGCAGGCGCCGTTCATCGTGGCCGAGCGACAGTATCATCACGACGGCGACGCCGACTGGACGATCATCCTGATCCTCGACGTACCCAACACGTCGCACTGACGCACACCGCGACCGGACGCGTCCGGTCGCCTCACCCGGCTCAGACGAGCTTCGACAGCACGCGGATTTCGGAACGCTCGATCCAGTTCGCGGCCGCTTCGCGATAAGCGAGAATGTGCGCGGAGCGCGCATGAGCGGCAAGCGCCTCTTCGCTCTCCCAGCGCTCGATGAATACGAACCGCGCGGGCTCCTTCAGGTCCCGGTGCAGGTCGTACTGCAATGCCCCTGCTTCGTTGCGGGTCGGCTCGACGATTCCTTCGAGCTGGGCGCGTAACATCTCCTCGGCGCCCGGCTTCGCCACGATCAGCGCCACGACTGCAATTTCCGCCATTCCCGCCCCCTTCATCTCGAAAAGTCCGAGAATACGCGAATCACGCATCGCGCATCGGCTACGCCAGCGCAGCACCGCACGACGGCCCCAAAAAAATAGCCCGCGCTTCAGAGAAGCGCGGGCGAAACCGTCGCCCTACGAGGATAGGCGACGGGGCCATCGAGATCCGCACGCTGGCGCGGATCGTCATCAGTTGCGCCGACGCTTGTCGCATCGGCATTCGAAGACGTTGATACCGTTGATCAGGCGCTCACGGCGCACCCTCGGTATCTGACGCCATCCTCCCTGTTCCAACGATTCCAACATATAAAGCAGATTGCGTGCCAGCCGCCACGAACCGATCACCCCATTGATTTATAAGGACAAATTTTTTGTTGCCGACAATATGGCAAGCGTTCTGCCGCCGTAACGCGGGGATGTTACGTAACGTCACGAGGAGGGACCGAACCTCCCGCACAAGCGTACGCGGACGAGCAGCCATGAAAAAAGCCCGCCATGTGGCGGGCTTTTCACGGGTGCGGAGAAATGTCGAAATCAGCGAAGCTGATTCACGAGCAGCCCCATGATCTGACGAGCCGGCGACGACGTGTCGATCGACCCCGAATCGTCGACGACCGCAACGCGCGTCTGGTCGTCCGTGAGCGCCTTCACGTTGACTCGGTACTGCTTCGCCTGCTTTTCCTTCTTGCCGTGGAACAGCTGACTCCAGAAGCCCTGCTCGGCCGAAGTCAGATCCTTCGGATCGACATAGCGCACGAAATACAGGCCCTTCGTGCGATCGCGATCGTCGACCGTGAAGTTCGCACGATCGAGCGCGAGACCGACGTGCAGCCACGACCGGTCGTACGGCTCGCCGAGCGTGACTTCCGACGGCACGGCGGCGTCGGCCACATCGTTACCCTGCGCCGACGTGCGAGTGACGTTTTGTGCGGCAATCGCTGCAGCGGCCTTCGACGATGCGTCGGCGTCGGCCTTCTTGTCCTTCGGTACCGTGTTGTCCTTGATGTTTGCGATCGGCGGCTCGCCGTTCTTCGCACGCTGCTCGTTCTGTGCGAGCACGGCCATCAACCGCTTCAGGTATTCGGTCTCGAGCGCCGGATCGTTCGGCTTCGGTTCCCACTTGCTCGAATCGTTGTTCGCGCCCGTGATCGCTTCGCGCATGCCCTTCTGGCTGATGAACACGTAGGTGCCGCCATTCGGCGCCGAATCGAGACGCGTGCGGTACTTGTTACGCTCGGCCGTCACGTACGAGTTGCCCATCGCCTTCGAGATCACGCTGCGAATCAGGCCATCGTTGATCTGCGGATGGGTTTCGTTCCAGTCGGTTTCCATCACGCCCTTGTCGCGCTGGTCGACGACGAGCAGGAAGCCCTGCTCCTGCCAGAAGCGGCGGACCTGCGGCCAGACATCGGCCGGCAGCTTGCCGTCGATCACGAGCCAACTCTCGGTGCCGTCGCGCTGGATATGCATGCCGGCCACGGCCGGAGCGACGGTGTCCAGCGCAGGCGCCGCCTGCTGGACCTGATGAAGCGCGGACAGGGAAGTCGCGCCGCCCTGGGGCGGCAGCGAACGCTGATCGGCCGTCTCGTCGAGCATGTTGGGCGGCACTGCGAGCGACGCTTCCTTCGATTTCGAATCGCTCTTGTAGTCCACTTTCGTGGGCGACGACGTACCGCAACCGGCGACGAGCGCGCCGGTGGCGAGCACTGCAGCGAACCGCATGGTAAGACGAAGATCAGTCATGTTCGGGGAATCCTCTTCCGCTAAATCACGGCGCTTTCCGTGGATCAACCTTGGATTTTACCGGGGCCGCGCCGCGATGTGCAAAAAAGCGACCGGCAAGAAAAAACCCGCGTCAGCCTGAGCTGACGCGGGTTTTTTGTCTGGTCGGGGCGAGAGGATTTGAACCTCCGACCACCTGCACCCCATGCAGGTACGCTACCAGGCTGCGCTACGCCCCGAAAGAACGAAAGTATAACAGACGGTTTCCCGATTTAGAATCGGGTCGCATGCATTTTGTGAATGTTCTTGTGAATTTTTTGCGTGACGGCACCGATGCAAGCAACGGCGCGCATGGCATGGCGACTTGTGCACTGGCCGCACGGCCACGCATCCCGTTCACTGCTTGCGCGCGACACAGATGACCGTCAGGCCGGCGACGCGGTTGAAGCGGAACATCGGCAACTCGATCCGACAGATCGTCTTGAGCAGACCGTTGACGAACGGATGGTGACGACGCAATTGCGACACCGGCTCGCGCGACTGCCGACGCGCCCGCTCGCCGAGCCGCAACGCTGCCGCAAGCGGAAACGTGAGACCGAAATAATAGGCACCGTGCTCGACGTCGAGCCCCGCGCGACGCACCACGTCCTCGAGACCGCCGAGCGTATATCGGCGCTTGTGCTCGAGAAAATCGTCATGGCCGCTCCAGAGGAACTGGAACGCAGGAACCGTGATCAGGAACCGGCTGCCCGAAGGCGCACCCTTTACGTATTGCATCAGCAGGCCGACATCGTCGTCTACATGCTCGAGCACGTCCATCAGCAACACGAGATCGGCATCGAAACGATCAACGGATCGCCGGAAGTGGATGGGCTTGCCAGCCGCCTCGCCGTCGGTATCGTCGGCGTAACTCGTATCGACACACCACGCCTCCGAGGCCTGCGTACGCTCGAGCAAGTGCTTCGAGAAGAAGCCGGAGCCTGCACCGACATCGAGTATCCGGCTCGCGCCCGGCGCACCCAGGAAGCGACGGATCGCACTCGCCTTCGACGCGTAGTACCAGTGATCGCCCACGCCCGCACCCAATACATCGACTTCCTTGAGATCCATGACGCTTCCCCGTGATGGCTACTGTGCTTTGGTCGATACAGCCACTGATGCCGATCTTACCTCGTCGCTGACACCGCTCCTATCCGTCGACGATGCCCCGCCTGCGCCGGCAGCCCGCATTCCGCCCTAATCGAAAAGGACGATGGCTGGTGTGCCGCAAATCGCTACCGTGCGGTTACCCGGCGCGAGCTCGATGCGCATGGGCGACCCGTCCGACCGCATGCCGATCGATCCGGCCCGCCACGGCTTTGCCGCGTCGCGCGTGATACAGGAGGCGGCTTCGATCACCGCCGCGGTCGCGACCTCCGGTAGCCGTCTCCGACAAAGGGCATTGAATGCACCAGAAAAACGAAATTTCCCGTCGACATTTTCTCCGGCTGGGCGCCGGCACGATAGGTATGGCGCTGGGGAGCGCGCCGCTTCTGTCGGCATGCGGAGGCGACTCGATTTCGGTCGCACCGGTCACGACACCGCGGCTGAGCTCGGCATCGAATTTTCGCGACACGGCCGGGCCGGACGGAACCGGCTACGCGACGACGAGCGGCGCGAAGATGAAGAAAGGCGTGATCTATCGGTCATCCGCGCTCGCGTTGTCCGCCGCGGACATCGCCACCGTCGGAACGCTCGGCATCAGGCAGGTCTGCGACCTGCGCACGCCCGCCGAGATCAAGACGCAACCGGATGTGCCGCTGGCCGGCGCCACCTGGCAAAACCTCAACGTACTCGGGGCTGCCAGCATCGATCCGATCCCGACCACCGGCGCCACCGCGACGGCATTCATGTTGAGCATGTATCGCGCATTCGTCACGTCGGACACCGCGCATGCCAGCTATCACGCGCTCTTCACCGGCTTCGCCACCTTTGGCGAAAACCTCGTTTTCCACTGCACGGCCGGCAAAGATCGCACCGGCTGGGCAACCGCCATCCTGCACACGATCCTCGGTGCCTCCGGGCAGACGATACTCGCCGACTACCTGCTGACCAACGTCTATAGCGCGTCGGAAATCTCCACCTCGGTCGCGCAGGCGCAAAAGGCCGGCGGACAAAATGCGGCAGACATGATGACTGCGCTGCAAGGTGCGCACGCCGACTATCTGCAGGCAGCATTCGATCAGGTCACCGCATCCTACGGCTCGATGACGTCGTATATCGCGAACGGCCTGCAACTCGACCAGGCGACGCAGAACGCAATCCGGCAGCACATGCTGGTTTGACCGACCGGCGGGCCGCTGTGGCGGGGCCGGATCGCACCCGCGCCTCGACCACAGCGACCGCCACAGCGCGTATCCGGCGAAACCCGCACCAGCCAAGGCCGAAGCGGGTTTGCCCGGCCGCTACAACAGCCACCGCCGACGGCCCGCGCAAACCAAACGACCGTTTGATCCGACCGTCCGACCACCCCGAATCCTTTGTCCCGCAGCCCGCCGACCCGCCCTGCCCGGGCGCCCGTTGTTTGGTAACGCCGCTCTAGCACGCTATGCCACACTGCACGGCATCGACGCTCGCGCCGTGCAGTGGTGCGCGCCGCCGTCGATCACGACAAGACATGGAGACAGACGATGCGGAATGCGGTCCGGCGCGGCCATCGCTCGCCTTTGGCAATTTTCGACTGGATTTCCGGCCCGCACCGCGCGGCCCGCCCCATCTCGCCCAAGCCATCCCGCGTGTTCGGCTGCGGCGTGCTGGCGCTCGCGCTGCTGTGTGCCGGTTGCGCGGAATCATCCGCGCAGCGTGACGGCAGCACGTCAGTTGCGTCGACGAAGATCGAGCGCACCAAAGCCGAACGCCTCGCCCGCGAACAGCAGATCGCGCGCACCGTGCCGTCGGTCGCGTCGCTTAGCCTCACGCAACCGCGCCCGTTCACGCTGCGCGACTCGGGCCAGAACGGCGCGATGACGTTCCTTCGCGACGTCGACTTCCGCATCGTCAACAACCTCGGCTTCTTCATCCACCAGTTGTCGGCGACGCTCGTACCAACGCAAGCCGGTGCGCCGATCGTGTTCGACGATCCGACCAGTTTCGAGATCGACGTGCATGAAGGCACGGTCACGCTCGACAACGCGAAGCTGACCGCCCTCTTCAACACCTACATCTTCGGCTACCGCAACGCGCCGCTGCGCAAGCTCGCCGTGTCGGCCGGCGACGGCGTGATTCACCTGCAAGGCGAGATGCAGCGCGACGGCTGGGTGCCGTTCTCGCTGACCGGCACGCTCGCGATCCGCGACGGCAGCCAGCTCGTGTTCCATCCGACGGGTGTACGCGTCTCGGGCATCAACGCGCAGCCGGTGATGCGCGCGGCCAACGTGAAGATGGCCGATCTGCTGAAAGTCCAGACGCCAATCGCGCAACTCGCCGGCGACGATCTCGTGATGGCGGTCGACAAGCTGATGCCGCCGCCGCGCCTGAAGCTCACGATCACCGCTCTGCGCGTGACGCCGGCCGGCCTCGACCTGAAGCTCGACGACGGCACGCATGCCGGCTTCGCGATGCCCGCGAACGCACCGCAGCAAGCGATGTACATTCGCGGCGGCGACGTGAAGTTCATGCGCTCGATGCCGATGAATGCAGACATCCTGATCGGCCCGGTCGATTCCACGAAGCGCGACCAGACTTTCGTGTTCGACCTGTATCACTATCGCGACCAGGTCTCGGCCGGCTACTTCAATTTCGACGAAAGCGGTGCGATGGCGATCCGGATGCCTTCGTACACAGGCCCGGCCAGCGGCACGATACTCGGCAACGCGGCCGCGCGCCTGAACGACAGCTTCCTCGCCGCGCAGCAGAATGCGCTGAGCAACATGCGCCAGCACTGGGAAGCCTACGCACTCGCGGCGAACCCCGCTCAACCCGGCATGCAGAAGGTCGCGATGCGACGCACGTCGACCACGCCGTTCAACGAACGGCACGTGTCGAACCGCAACCCGACGATCCATCTGCGCAACGTCGACTTCAACCTGTCCGGCGATATCGGCTTTCACGTCGAGGATCTCGACGTGGAACTCGTATCGAAGCGGCCCGGCGAACCCGTCGATCTCGACGATCCGAACCAGTACGACATCCGGATTCTCGGCGGCACGGTCGTCGAGTCGTGGAAGGCGATGTCCGCGCTCTTCAACAACTATCTGCTCGACTACTCGCCGCGCTCGCTGAACGACCTGCAACTGAGCGCGGACGGTACGAACCTGCGCGTCCAGGGCGGCATCAAGCTGTGGAACCATGTGCCGGGCGTCTGGCTGCCGACCGACATGAAAGGCTCGCTGTCCGTGCTCGACGACCGGCACCTCGCGTTCAAACCGTCCCAGGTATCGGTGCTCGGCATTCCGCAGGCGAAGCTGCTGCGTTCGCTCGGCATCGAGCTCGCTTCGCTGACGCCATTGCAGCGGCGCGGCGCGGAACTGCGCGGCGACATGCTCGTGCTCGACCAGTACACCGTGTTCCCGCCACCCGTGCTGAACGGCAAGCTCGGACAGGCAACGGTCGAGCGCGACGGGCTGCGCCTCACGTTCAGACATCTGGCGGGCACGCCTGCACCGCAGCGGCCGCAGATCGATGCGCCGAGCTACATGTGGATGGAAGGTGGCGACATGAAGATGTTCAACGTGCTCGAACTGAACGTGCGCGCGCTGATCCGGAATTCGGCCGAGGCCGGTCCGATGCGTTTCGATCTGTACGGCTACCGCAGCCAGGTTGCGCAAGGCTCGGTGCGGATGCTGCCGGACGGCACGCTGGTCGTCGACATGGGGCAAAGGAATCCGCTCGCATCGCGTTGATTTGCGTGGGCGACGCCCATGAAAAAGCCCGGTTGGCACATCGCCAACCGGGCTTCTTGTTTCATCTCGTTCGCGCTTCGCGCTCAGTCGTGCTTCAGTCCGTCAATCACATCGAGCAGCGCCTGCCGCAACGCAGTGACGTCGACGGTTGCGCCCGGCTTGCCCGACACGCGCGCATCGGCGGCCTGCACCTCGGGTTCGACAGGTGCCGCCGCACCTCGCTCGCTGCCCGGCGAATCGAGCCGGTTGCGCGCGCCGTTGATCGTGAAACCCTGCTCGTACAGCAACTCGCGAATCCGCCGGATCAGCAGCACTTCGTGATGCTGGTAATACCGACGATTGCCGCGCCGCTTCACCGGCCGCAGTTGAGTGAATTCCTGTTCCCAATAACGCAGCACATGCGGCTTGACCCCGCACAGTTCGCTGACTTCACCGATCGTGAAGTAGCGCTTCGCGGGAATCGGAGGCAAGACGACTTTCTCAACCGTAGTGGTCATCGTCGGTTAACCGTCGGTAAAGGGTGCGCGGCGGCCGCGCGGAGACGTCAGCGCGCGGGGCTTACTCCGCGCCGTTTTCGACCAGCGCCTTCAGCTTCTGGCTCGCGTGGAAGGTTACCACCCGGCGGGCCGCGATCGGAATCGCCTCGCCCGTCTTCGGATTACGGCCCGGACGCTGCGGCTTGTCGCGCAACTGGAAATTGCCGAACCCCGACAGCTTGACGCTTTCGCCGTTTTCGAGCGCGTCGCGGATCACTTCGAAAAACGCCTCGACCATGTCCTTCGCTTCACGCTTGTTCAGCCCGACGCTATCGAACAGCAGCTCCGCCAGTTCCGCCTTCGTCAGCGTGGGCGTCTCGGTGGACGCCGGCGCCGAAGCGTCGCGGTTCATGGCGCTGCGTTGCGCCGTCAGGAGGGCTTCGAATTCACTCGAGGTCATGTCGTTCATATCTGCCATACAGCGCGTTAAATCAAAACTTACGATCGGAAAAAGCCGCCCGCGAACGGGCGGACCTCATCCTTAGCCGCGCAGGCGCGCACCAGCACGAGCCATCCGCTCGACCAGCGTCTGGATCGCCTGATCGACGACCTCATCCTGTAGCGTGCCAGCCGCGTCCTGCAGCGTCACGCGGAAGGCAAGGCTCTTCTCGTGCGCGGCAAGACCACCGGAAGTATTTGATTTTGCACGAAATTCGTCGAAGAGTACAACCTTCTGAACGAATCGGCAGGCCTCTTCGGCAAGCGCCTTCTTCATTTCGTCGAAAAGTGCCTGAACCTCGACCGCCTGATCGACGACCACGGCGATATCGCGACGAACCGGCGGGAATTTCGACACATCGGTCGGCGCGGGCAACGCACGCGCAATCAGCGCGTCTGCGTCAACCTCGAACATCACCGGCGCGTGCGGCAGCTCGTACTTCTGCATCAGGCGCGGGTGCAGCTCGCCGATCCAGCCGACCGCGCGGCCGTCGACTTCGATGCGCGCACTGCGGCCCGGATGGAGGGCCGGATGCTCTGCCTTCACGAACCGTGCAACGGCAGGTGCGAACAGCGCCTCGAGATCGCCCTTCACGTCGAAGAAATCGACCGCACGGGTCGCCACGCCCCACTGCTCGTCGAGCGCCGGACCGTAGGCAAGCGCACCGACACGCTTCGGCTGCACGTAGCCCTCGACCGTCAGCTCACCGGCCTTCGCGGACGCATCGGTAAGGAACACGCGGCCGGCCTCGAACAGGCGCACGCGATCTGCACGGCGGTTCAGGTTGTGGCGCAGCACCGAAATCAGGCTGCCGAACAGCGTCGTGCGCATCACCGACAGCTGGCTCGCGATCGGGTTCAGCAAGCGGATCGGGTGGTCGTTGCCCGCGAAATCCTGCTCCCACTCCGCATCGACGAAGCTGAAGTTGACGGTTTCCGCGTAGTCGCGCGCGGCGAGCGCGTGACGGACGTCGTGGATCGAGCGCCGCGTTTCGTTGGTCGCGCGCATTTCGCTCGTCGCGACCGGCGGACGCGCCGGGATCTTCTCGAAGCCGTAGATGCGCGCCACTTCCTCGATCAGGTCTTCCTCGATCTCGATGTCGAAGCGATGCGACGGCGGCGTAACGAGGAACGCGTCATCTTCGCGCTCGAACGGCAGGCCGAGGCGCGTGAAGATGCTGGCGATCTCGTCGGCACCGATCTGCACGCCGATGATGCGGTTTGCGCGCGACACGCGCATCTTCACCGGCGCGCGTTGCGGCAGGTTCACGGACTGATCGTCGACCGGGCCGGCCTTGCCGCCGCAGATCTCGAGAATCAGTTGCGTGATGCGCTCGACGTGCTCGACGGTCGTCGCGTAATCGACGCCGCGCTCGAAGCGATGAGCCGCATCGGTCGAGAAGTTGTACTTGCGCGCACGGCCGCGGATGCTGTCCGGCCACCAGAATGCGGCTTCCAGGTAGATGTTGGTCGTATCGAGCGTGACGGCCGTGCTGTCGCCGCCCATGATGCCGGCCAGGCTTTCGACGTGGCGGTCGTCCGAAATCACGCCGACCGTTTCGTCGAGTTCGACCGTGTTGCCGTTGAGCAGCTTCAGCGATTCGCCGCGCTTGCCCCAGCGCACCTCGATACCGCCGTGAATCTTGTCGAGATCGAACACGTGCGACGGGCGGCCAAGCTCGAACATCACGTAGTTCGAGATGTCGACGAGCGCCGACACGCTGCGCTGGCCGGAACGCTCGAGGCGCTCGATCATCCATTGCGGGGTTTTCGCATGCGCGTTCACGCCACGGATCACGCGACCCGAGAAGCGGCCACACAGATCGGGCGCGGCAATGCGCACCGGCAACGTTTCGTCGAGCTCGACGCGCACCGGGCGGATGTCGACCGGCGTCAGCGGCGCGCCGGTGATCGCGGCCGTCTCGCGGGCGATGCCGAACACGGACAGGCAGTCGGCCTTGTTCGGCGTCAGCTTGATTTCGAAGATCGTGTCGTCGAGATTGAGCGTCTCGCGGATGTCCTGGCCGACCGGCGTGTCTTCCGGCAGCACCAGCAGGCCGCTGTGATCCTCGGACAGCTTCAGCTCGCGCGCCGAGCACAGCATCCCCTGGCTCTCGACGCCGCGCAGCTTCGACAGCTTGATCGCAAACGGCTTGCCGCCCTCTTCTGCCGGCGGCAGTTCCGCGCCGACCAGCGCGACCGGTACCTTGATGCCGGGCGCGACGTTCGGGGCGCCGCAGACGATATTCAGCGTCGCGCCGGTGCCGGCGTCGACCTGGCAGACATTGAGCTTGTCCGCATCCGGATGCTTGACGACTTCGAGCACGCGGCCGACGACGATCTTCGACGTCGGCGGCGCAGCCTTGCTCAGCGATTCGACTTCGAGCCCCGCCATCGTCAGCGAGTGCGACAGTTCGTCGGTCGTCAGCTGCGGGTCGACAAAGGTTCTCAACCAGGATTCAGGGAATTGCATGGATGTCTACGTTCGAAACAGGTTAGATCGACGCCCGGGCCCCGTCGGATCGTCCGTCGGGGCGTGCACGGGCACAGGTCGGCGCGGCGCGCGGCGTTACGCGAACTGGCGCAGGAAACGCAGGTCGTTCTCGAAGAACAGCCGGAGATCCTGGACGCCGTAGCGCAGCATCGTCAGGCGCTCGAGGCCGCTGCCGAACGCGAAGCCGATGTAGCGCTCGGGATCGAGGCCCATGTTGCGAATCACGGTCGGATGCACCTGCCCCGAACCGGAGATTTCGAGCCACTTGCCGGCGTTCTTGCCTTGCTCGAACATCATGTCGATCTCGGCCGACGGTTCCGTGAACGGGAAATACGACGGACGGAAGCGCACGAGGATGTCGTCGCGCTCGAAGAATTTTTTCAGGAAGTCGGTATAGACGCCCTTGAGGTCGGCGAAGCTGATGTTTTCGTCGATCCACAGCCCCTCGACCTGATTGAACATCGGCGAGTGGGTCGCATCGCTGTCGACGCGATACGTGCGGCCCGGCGCGATCACCTTGATCGGCGGACGGTTCATGCGCGCGTAACGCACCTGCATCGGGCTCGTGTGCGTGCGCAGCAGCAGCTGGCGGCCGTCGGCATCCTTGCCTTCGACGTAGAAGGTGTCCTGCATCGAACGCGCCGGATGGTTCTCCGGGCTGTTCAGCGACGTGAAGTTGTACCAGTCGGTCTCGATTTCGGGGCCATCGGCCACATCGAAGCCGATCGAGCCGAAAATCTGTTCGACACGCTCCCACGTGCGCATCACGGGGTGCAGGCTGCCTGCACCGGCGCCACGGCCCGGCAACGTCACGTCGATCGCTTCGGCAGTGAGGCGCTGATTCAGCAGCGCGTCGGCCAGTGCCTGACGGCGCGCGGTCAGCGCGGCTTCAACCTGCTGCTTCACGACGTTGATGCGTGCGCCTTCGGTCTTGCGTGCTTCGGGATCGAGCTTGCCGAGGCCCTTCAGCAACTCGGTCAGCGCACCCGACTTGCCGAGAAATCGGGCTTTCTCGTTTTCGAGCGTGGTGATGTCGGCAGCCTGTTCAAAGGACTGCTGCGCGTCGGCGACAATCTGGTCCAGATCCATAGATCCCATCATTTCCAACGTCATTCGGTCTTGGTGAACGAAATCGCCCACCAAACAAAAAAGGGGCTCGGAAGAGCCCCGTTTTCGCTGCAGCGGCCGAGACTACCGGAACCTCGCTGCAACTAACCACGCAGTGCTAATTTCGCAATTAGGCTGCAACGGCGGCTTTCACCTGCTTGACGATCGCAGCAAAAGCAGCCTTGTCGAACACCGCCATGTCGGCCAGAACCTTACGGTCGAGTTCGATCGACGCCTTCTTCAGGCCGTTGATGAACACGCTGTAGGTCATGTCGTGCTGGCGAACTGCCGCGTTGATACGCGTGATCCACAGTGCGCGGAACACACGCTTCTTGTTGCGGCGATCGCGGTACGCGTACTGACCAGCGCGCATCACCGCCTGCTTGGCGATGCGGTAGACGTTATTGCGGCGGCCGCGATAACCCTTGGCCAGGTTGATGATCTTCTTGTGGCGGGCCCGTGCGGTTACCCCACGTTTGACTCGAGGCATGTTTCTCTCCTTAGAGTATCAGTTAGGGGTTACGCGAACGGCAGCATCGCGCGGACGGAGTTCAGATCGGAATCATGAACTGCCGTTGCGCCGCGCAGGTGACGCTTGTTCTTCGTGGTTTTCTTGGTCAGGATGTGACGCTTGAAGGCTTGACCGCGCTTGACGGTACCGCCCGGACGCACCACGAAGCGCTTTGCAGCACTCTTCTTGGTCTTCATCTTAGGCATGACGAACAACTCCAGTTTATTAGATGGCGATGGGTGTGCGGTTGGCTTGCGCCCTTGACCCGCCCTTCGAAACCCAGTCCACTTGTGTACGGCAACCACTTGCGCAGCCGCCGTCATTGTTGGCGCGCCGCCCTGACCGGGCCACGCGCCGAACCACTGCGAACCTGCGCGCGAAGCGCGCGGGCCCGTTACTTCTTTTTCTTCGGCGAGAGCACCATGATCATCTGGCGCCCTTCCATCTTCGGCATCTGCTCGACCTGGCCGACTTCCTCAAGATCCGTGCGCAGACGCTCAAGCATCCGCATACCGATTTCCTGGTGAGCCATTTCGCGGCCGCGGAAACGCAACGTGATCTTCGTCTTGTCGCCTTCCTCGAGGAAGCGCACGAGGTTGCGGAGCTTGACGTTGTAATCACCGTCATCGGTACCCGGGCGGAATTTGACTTCCTTCACCTGGATGACCTTCTGTTTCAGCTTCGCTTCGTGCTGCTTCTTGGACTCCTGATACTTGAACTTGCCGTAGTCCATCAGGCGGCAGACCGGCGGAACCGCTTGCGGCGCGATTTCTACCAGATCGACATCCAGTTCTTCCGATTTACGGAACGCATCAATGAGTTTTACGATACCGAGCGGTTCGTTCTCGAGCCCGACCAGACGCACTTCCGGCGCAGTGATTTCACCGTTGATGCGATGCGACGACTTATCAGTAGCGATGTTACGTTTCCTCTAAAAATTAAAAAAACGAGCCGCGCTGCCAGGGCGGTTACTTGAACGAGCGCAGGTCTTCCTGCAGACGCTCAACGAAGGCTTCGACCGGCATCACGCCAAGATCGACGCCGCCACGGGCACGCACGGCTACCGTTTGCGCATCACGCTCCTTATCGCCCACAACGAGGAGATAAGGCACCTTTTCCAGCGTGTGCTCGCGTATTTTATAGCTAATCTTCTCGTTACGCAAATCGGCCGCCACTCTAACCCCTTGTTTTTGCAACGTTTGGGCCAGAGATTGTGCATATTCGGCCTGACTTTCGGCGATATTGAGCACAACTGCCTGGAACGGCGCGAGCCAGGCCGGCATCGCACCAGCGTGGTGCTCGATCAAAATACCCAGGAAACGCTCCATCGAACCGACGATCGCACGGTGCAACATCACCGGACGGCGGCGGCTGCTGTCATCCGCGACATACTCGGCGCCGAGGCGCTCCGGCAGCACCATGTCGAGCTGCAGCGTGCCGCACTGCCACGAACGGCCGAGCGCATCCTTGATGTGGTACTCGATCTTCGGGCCGTAGAACGCGCCTTCGCCCGGCAGCTCTTCCCACGTGAGGCCGCAGGCCGTCAGCGCGTCGCGCAGACCTTGCTCGGCACGATCCCAGGTTTCGTCCGTACCCGCGCGCTGGTCGGGGCGCAGCGACAGCTTGATGTCGATATGCTCGAAGCCGAAATCCTTGTACACGCTCATCGCGAGCGTGTTGAACGCGATCGACTCGGAGATGAACTGCTCTTCCGTACAGAAGATGTGCGCATCGTCCTGCACGAAGCCGCGCACGCGCATCAGGCCGTGCAGCGCGCCCGACGCCTCGTTGCGGTGGCACGAACCGAATTCCGCGTAACGCAGCGGCAGGTCGCGGTACGAGCGCAGGCCGTGCTTGAACACCTGGACGTGGCCCGGGCAGTTCATCGGCTTGATCGCGTAGTCGCGCTTCTCCGACTCCGTCGTGAACATGTTCTCGCGGTAATTCTGCCAGTGGCCGGACGCTTCCCACAGCGAGCGGTCCATGATCATCGGCGTCTTGATCTCGAGGTAGCCGGCTTCGTTCACGCGGCGGCGCATGTACTGCTCGACCTGCTGCCACAGCGCCCAGCCCTTCGGATGCCAGAACACCATGCCCGGCGACTCTTCCTGCATGTGGAACAGGTCGAGCTGCTTGCCCAGCTTGCGGTGATCGCGCTTCTCCGCCTCCTCGAGCATGTGCAGGTACTGGTCCTGGTCTTCCTTCTTAGTCCAGGCCGTGCCGTAGATGCGCTGCAACTGCTCGTTCTTCGAGTCGCCGCGCCAGTACGCGCCCGCGACCTTCATCAGCTTGAAGACCTTCAGCTTGCCGGTGGACGGCACGTGCGGGCCACGGCACAGATCGGTAAAGCCGCCATGCGAATACAGCTTGATTTCGTCGCTTTGCGGAATCGATTCGATGATTTCGGCCTTGTACTTCTCGCCGATGCTGCGGAAGTAGCCCGCCGCTTCGTCGCGCGACACGACCCGGCGCGTCACGGGCTCGTCCTTCTTCACGAGCTCCTGCATGCGCTTTTCGATCTTCTCCAGATCTTCAGGCGTAAACGGACGGTTGTACGAGAAGTCGTAATAGAAGCCGTTGTCGATCACCGGACCGATCGTCACTTGCGCGTCCGGATACAGCTCCTTCACCGCATACGCGAGCAAGTGCGCCGTCGAGTGGCGGATGATATCGAGGCCATCGGCATCCTTGTCCGTCACGATCGCGAGCGACGCGTCGCGGTCGATCACAGCCGACGTATCGACGAGCTCGCCATCGAGCTTGCCACCAAGCGCAGCCTTCGCAAGGCCGGGACCGATCGAGGCTGCAACCTCGGCAACTGTCACCGGATGCTCGTATTGTCGAACTGAGCCGTCAGGCAAGCGTATCGAAACCATAGCAATCTCCGTGATGCCGACAGTGGGCGGCAGACCAGGTACGCGATATAACAATCACGCGGGAAAATTTCGCGACAAAAAAAATGCGGCCCCGCTTTCGAGGGGCCGCATTCGATACTTCACTCAAACTGAAAGGGCGAAAGGGTTCCTCGACTAGCGTCGCTCCGAAAAGGTTTCGGTCAACGTTCGCGGTGTCATAACCGTATTCGCCTTGTTCGCGTTGAGTTATTTGCTGCATCGAACACCCGGAGACCGGGCATTCTCAATTCGTTGGTAGGCTCGATTGGACTCGAACCAACGACCCCCACCATGTCAAGGTGGTGCTCTAACCAGCTGAGCTACGAGCCTAGTGAAGCTAAGATTATATGGAGCCGTTACCCGCTTGGCAAGTATTTTTATGCGGTCGCAGCAAAATAACGGTGCTCGAACCCCACCTCACGCCTTCCGCCCGGCGCGCACGACGCCCTGCACCTCGCCGAGCAGCGTGCACGCGCGCTGTACCTGCGCCGAATTCGACACCTCGACCGTGAACTGCATGAATGCCGCGTTGCGGCGGCTCTGCGTCTTCACGCCCACGACGTTCATCTTTTCGCGCGCGAACACTTCGGAGATGTCGCGCAGCAACCCTTGCCGATCGCTCGCCTCGACCATCAGGTCGACCGGATAGACGGACGCACCGCGCCCGCCGAGCACGTCGGCCGACCAGGTCGTCTGCAGCACACGCTCCGGCGCGCGCTCGACCATCCGGCGGAACGTCGGGCAATCGGTGCGGTGGATCGACATCCCCTTGCCGCGCGT
>NZ_CAJNKE010000074.1 GCF_905232215.1 Burkholderia sp. LMG 13014 | reverse complement strand
ATGATCGAGGCCGGCGCGACGCGGCTCGGCACGAGTTCGGGGGTGGCGATCGTTACCGATCAGGGGGCGAGCGAGTCGGCGTATTGACGGACGCTCCAGGCCGCCGGCGGATTCCCGGACGCAGCCACAGTGGTACGCTTGGCGCTCCCGCGTGCCGGTTCGCGCGCCTCCTTCGTCCTTCCGATGAGAACGCTCTCCGTCTGGTTGAGATCCGGCCTCCTGCTCGCGATCGGCATCGCGGTCGTGCTGTGGGGCGGCTTCACGTTGGCCGATGGCGTGATCCTGCTGCGCGCGCAGGCATGGCCGCACGTGCCGGCGACCATCGAGCAATGCGCGGCAACGCTGCAATACGGCCGGCACTCCGCTTACTGGGAAGTCAGTGCGCGGTTCCGCTACGGAGACGGACGCGAATATGTCACCACGTGGCAGCCCGCCGATGGCCTGACCGACGAGCACGATCCAACGCCTGCCCGCACCGACGCGCAGACGGCCGCCTATTGCGGCGCAGCCGCGCAGGACGGGCTGCGCGTGTCGCCCGAATTTCCCGGCATCGCGCGCCTCAACGGCGCCGCGATGTCGGACGAATGGGAGTTCAGGCTGATACTGGGTACGGCGCTGCTGCTGGTCGGACTGGTCAACGGCTTTACCGGCTTCTGGCTGCTGCGGCACGGCGACCCGCCACCGCGTCGCCTGTTTTCGCGAGAGTAGCGCGGCGGTCGATGCGTGCGGCTCCTCGACGGTCCGATGAAAACGCGCTTCTTCCGGTCGAGCACCGGCATCCTGCTCACGACGGGTAAAAACGACATGAACGTCTCAACACGCAATCTGAACGCGCTCCCCGACATCGCCGACCTGATGCGCCTGACGCAGTCGCTGGCGATCCTTGATGCTGTCCTGTCGCAGGAGTGGGAATACCGGTACTACTCGTTCAACCAGGCATGGGCAGACGGGGAGAAGATGGGGTCGATGCGCAACGGCTCCGGGGACCAGTGGTTTGCGATCTTCTCCGCCGCGGGTGCCGCCCTCCACGGCGTGCTGCGCGAGGCGCCGACGTACCGGCCGGGCACCCCCCGGCCCGCCATCTTCAGCGGCCTGCCCGAAGCATTTCACGCCAACCTGCTGCACGAACCGGCATTCACCACCCGGGACAGCACGTTCTGCATCTGGCGCCTGGCCCATGAAGCGCGCTGGTCCTGCGGGCCGGTCGAATCGTCCACGGCTGAAGACCCGGATGGCTCCGCCCAGTTGCTCGGCATACTTGCCGGACGGCCCGAGCAGTACGTCGAATTCGCCGCCGACTATTACGAGTGCGACATCGATCCGCGCGACGTTGCGGCCGTATATCGCCACGAACCGCTTGACGCCGGGCTCGTCCGGCGACTCAATCCCGAATGCGATTTCGCGTCCCTCGACGACGATCTCGCCGAGATCGGCTATCCGCGCTCCGCTGCGGACGGTCGCTAGCGCAGGACAACCGCCGCAGCGGGAAATCTTCTCGTCGACAGGGAGCCAGCATGGCCAATCGATCCTATCTCTATAGCCTCGGCAACCGGCCGACATCGTATGAAGATCGTCCCGAGACGATTTCCGGGCTGTCGGAATGGGCGTACGACGTGCCTTTCATGTATCGGTTGCTGATGTCGTGCGACCCGCGGCCCTGCGCTTCGCTGATCTCGGATGGGCTCGATGGCTCGAAAATGGCGCTCCATGCGATCAGCAGCCCGTTCGCCCCCGGATTCGAGCGAGCCAGGCATTTTGTAGCGATCCTGAGAGTATTGGTCGAATCGCACGCGACACCCCCACCTGCCGCTCCGGCGGCAGCCCCCCCGGGATCGACACTCGTGGACCGGATGCGGCGCTGGGTGGGCCTGACGCCCGCGTCGGCGGCGTCCGGACTCGCACCCGGGCCGACACCGGCAGCGACACCTGCCGCGGTCGAGCATTTGCCCCAGTGGCTGGACGAGACCATCGCATTTCTCGAGCAGCATCGCGACCAGTACCTGCTGCTCGAAACCATCGAACTCGACCTGATGTCCGAAAGCGATCCGGACGCATTGCGCGCACTCGTCGACGCGGAGATCGTCCGCTGCCGTCACGTCGGCGCGGCCTTCGCAGCGTTGCCGAACGACATCACGGAGGCAGCAGGCGTCCTGCAACGCGCGGCCGTCGAACGGCGCCCCACGCCGCTCGACGCCTTTTTCGGCCTGCGTTTCGACGACAACTGCGACAGCACGCGTACCGGTGCCACCGAACATCCGCTGGGTCTCGAATGGCATGATGCGCTTTACTTCGAGCTGTTCAATCGAGCGCAATTCGATGCTCACCAGCGCGAATCGAACTGACGCCCCGGTTGCCGTTCTGCGGAAGTATTCGATGCCGACAACAGCCGGATGGGCGCGCGCGGGCGACACCGAATCCAACGTCATGCAGACCATCAGATACCGATGAAACGCTTACTCATTCTCTTGTTGTGGATGGCTGCATTCGGACCCGCTCACGCCGACGACACGCATACGGATCGGTGGTCGGGCACCTATGCACTGTTCCCCTGGGATCAGGACAGCCAGCATTTTGTCGACCGCGCAGTCGACACGTTGACCATCGAGAAAGCGAATGACGCCGACGCTGCGCGCCTGCCATCGATGTATGGGTCCGATCTATCGCGCTGGTCGCTGTCGTCTCACGCCGATGAAGCGCATCAAAAGCAGTCTCTGCGCCGATTCCTGGCTGACGACGAGACGGACGAATACCGGGAGTTCCGCTGGAGCAGCCTTCACGCGCAAGGAAAGATCGAGTGTATCGACGGCGGAAACTTCTTCATCTGTCAGACCGCACCTGACAGGGTGGTCGATGTGTGGGATATGAATTTTCGGACAACCAGCGGAATTTTTGGTGTTGTTCTTCACGGCGGACTGTTTGAGTTGCGGCGAGCCGGCATGAAGTGAGGATCGGTCAAGCCACCCGATCGCTTATGACAAAATGCACGGACGGCGCGTACCGCCGGTTACACCAGGAAAGCAAATCTCATGAAGATCGTGGCGTGTCTCCTGGCAGCTGGCATCGCCCTGACTGCCGTTTTACCGTCGATCGCTGCGGCGACGCCTTCGACAAAGCCGACGGAGGTCACCGGCGTCCTCACGGGTGGAGGCGGTATCGACGATATGAGTATCGTGATCCGCACTGACAGCGGCCGTCGCATCGACGTGTATTGCGTACAGATGTGCGGCACCGACTGGTTCGTCGAGATCGGTGACGCGATGAAGTTGAAAAAGGCCCTGGTAGGGCGACGGGTCAGTCTCCGCTACGCGACTGAAATCAACAACGATCGAGTGGCGGGCCCGGGGCGCAACGAAGCGATCGATGTGGTCAAGAGCGTACGTCTGCTGCGCTAACCCCTGCTGGCGGCACGCCCGTGCTGCGTGTCGATCGTGTCGATACCGCTGACGTGCCGCCCGCCGCCTGTGCCGGACCGTCAGCCGCCATCGGCCAGCCCCGCGATCCGTTCGCGCAGCCGTGGCGCCACGAAATCGAGAAACGCACGCAGCTTCAGCGGCATCGGCGCCTGCCCCTTGTGCACCAGGCTGACCGGCAGCGGCTGCGATTCGAACCTGTCGAGCACCACGTCCAGCGTGCGATCGCGCAGCGCCTGCGCAACCTGGTACGACAGCACGCGGATCAGCCCGACGCCGAGCACCGCGGCATCGATGGCCGCCTCGGCCGTATTCACCGCGAAGCGCGAGTGCACGGGCACCGTCAGCTCGCCCTTCTCGCCGTCGAACACCCACGCACGGCGCGACGCCAGCACTTCGAACGTGATGCATTGATGCCGCGCCAGATCGGCCGGTTCGGCGGGGGTGCCATGCGCCGCCAGATAGGCCGGGCTTGCGCAGATCACGCGGCGCACGCTGCCGACGCGGGTGGCCATGAAGCTGCTGTCGGGCAACTCGCCGATCCGCAGTGCGACGTCGATCTGCTCTTCCATCAGGTGGGTGACGCGATCGGTCAGCACCAGCCGAACGTCGATCTCGGGATACTGCGCGAGAAACGCAGCCACCACCGGCACGACATGCAGGCGCCCGAACACGATCGGCGCGGTGACGATCAGCTCGCCACGCGGCGCCGCGTATTCGCCGGTGGCGGCGCGCTCGGTTTCCGCGATGTCGTCGAGGATGCGCCGGCAACCGGCGACGTAGGACTCGCCCGCCTCGGTCAACGACAGTTGCCGCGTCGTGCGATGCAGCAGCCGCGTATTCAGGTAGGACTCGAGCTCGGCGACCTTGCGGCTCACGGTCGCCAGCGGAATGCCGAGCTGGCGCGCGGCGGCCGACATGCTGCCGGCATCGATCACCGCCACCAGCAGGGACATCGACTCGAGGCGGTTCATGTTGCCTCTCAAATTTCGGAAAGATGATTCAAGATTCTGGTGGATTATCTTTTCCAGTGCAAGGCAGTACGCTCCTCTCACCCCATCCCGCCGGCCGCCTCTGCTGCCTGCTGTGACGGATCGCCATGAGAAAGGAGCCTGCCATGAACGAATTCCCTGTCGCATCGGGCATGCCGCCCATCGCGTCGCCTGCCGCCACACCGCCCGCCACCGCGACGCGCGGCAAGATCGTCGCGATGGCCGCCATCGCCGGCGCGGTCGTGACCAACATCTATTGCACGCAGCCGATCCTGCCCCTGATCGCGCAGGATCTGCAGGTCGCCCCGGCGACCGCCGACCTCGTGGCCGGCGCGGCGCTGCTCGGCTTCGCCACCGGGCTGGCGCTGCTGCTGCCGCTCGGCGACCGCTACGACCGGCGCAAGCTGGTGCTGGGCCAGATCGTGCTGGCCTTCGGGTTCGCGGTAGCATCCGCGCTCGCGCCGGGGGTCTGGGCGCTGATCGGCGCCGCGTTCGGGCTCGGCGTGGTCAGCTGCGTGCCCCAGCAACTGGTGCCGTTCGCGGCCGTGATGTCGGCGCCCGCCGAACGCGGACGCAATGTCGGCGCGGTCGTCACCGGGATCATGGTCGGCATCCTGCTCGGCCGCGCGGTCAGCGGCCTGATCGCCGCGCATGCCGGCTGGCGCGCGGTGTACGGTGCCGAGGCTGCCGCGATGGTGCCGGTGGGCATCGCCGCCGCGTGGCTGCTGCCGCGCGGCGTTCCGAGCACCACGCTGTCGTATGGCCGGCTGCTCGCATCGCTCTGGACGCTGGCGCGCACGCATCGCCCGATCCGTGAATCGATGGCCGTGCAGGCGCTGCTGTGGGCCGCGTTCAATGCGTTCTGGGTCAATCTCGCGGCGCTGCTCGCCGACGGCCCGTGGCATCTCGGCAGCGCATGGGCCGGTGGCTTCGGCATCATCGGCGCGGCTGGCGCGCTGGCCGCCACGATCGGCGGCCGGGCGTCGGACCGGATCGGCACGCGGCGCGTGATCGGCCTGGGCATCGCAATCGTTACGACCTCCTACCTGATCCTCGCCGGCGCCGGCAGTTCGCTCGCGCTGCTCGTGATCGGCGTGGTGGTGCTCGACATCGGCGTGCAGGCCGGCCTGGTCGCGAACCAGACCCGCGCGTTCGCCGCCGATCCGAAGGCGCAGGGCCGCATCAACAGCCTCTACATGACCGCGACCTTCGTCGGCGGCGCGCTCGGCGCAATCGTCAGCGGCGCGCTGATGGCCCGCTTCGGCTGGCACGGCGTGGTTGCGTTCGGCATCGCGGCCGGGCTCGCCGCCGCGCTCGTGCATCGCTGCGGCGAGCGGCGCTGAGCCGGCGCGCGTCATGATCGACGTCGACCTCGCTCACAAGGCGCTTGCGCATCCGTTTCGGCGGAATGTGCTGCACTGGCTGAAGTCGCCCGATACGTTGTTACCGGACGCCGCGCGCCTCCGCTCGCCACACGGCGTGCCGCTTTCGTCGATCGTGACACGCAGCGGACTATCGCAATCGACCGTGTCGGCGCACGTCGCCGTGCTGTGCGAGGCCGGCCTGATTGTCGCGACGCAGATCGGCCAGTGGCGCTTCGTCGCTCGCGACGACGCGGGCATCGCGGCATTCGTCGCGCAGGTCATCCACGACCTCTGACCGGCGCAGGCGGACACTGACAGTTCCGACAGGGGGGCTGCAACGCCGCTTCCACCCGCTCCGCGTCACCGGCACAATGCCGCTCATGCTCCAAGACAACGCGTTTGTTTACCCGTCCGCCGGCCCCGTCGGCCGCCTCGCCAACCGGCTCGTCGCGAACCGCCCACTGCTGCGCACACGCCGCGCGCTGCTGTCGCGCCTGCCGTTCCTGCAGCTCGCGAGCGAGGTCGAGAACGTCGTGTACTGCACGTGGCTCGTCGATGTCGCCGCCGTCGCCCATCTGGTGCCGCGCGGCGTCACGCTCGCGAGCCGCGACGGCCGCACGCCGTTCACGATCCTCACCTATGCGCACCGCCATTTCGGCCCGCGTATCGCGGGCCCGCTGCGACGCGCGTTCCCGTCGCCGCTGCAAAGCAACTGGCGGCTCTACGTCGATGCGCTGCCGGGCGGCGTGCCGGCCGATCGTACGGTGCTGTTCGTGAAGAACGTGTTCGATCATCCGCTCTATGCGCTCGGCAGCCGGCTCTTCAGCGACGCGCTGCCGTCGCATCTCGCCGAGCGCTTCACGCACTCTGTGCAGGATGGACACTATCGAACACTGCTGTCCGGCGGTACAGGGAGCGCGCCCGATTTCCACTGCTCGGCGACCGTGTCGGACGACTACACGCTACCTGCGGCGTTCACGCCGTTCTTCGGCAGCTGGCGCGACGCCGTCGCGTACCTGTCGCTGCAGCACGCGGCCGTCGCGCATGTCGCGGACTGCGACGGCCTCGCCCATGCGTCGATCGACCTGCCGATCGACATCGACGCCGTCCGGCCGCTGAAGCCGGTCGAGCCGGTCGGTGGCGGCGAGTTCCTCGCGCGTATCGGCGCGACCGGCGAACCGATGTGCTTCGTTGTGCCGGATGTCGCGTTCCGGGTGTTGTCGGAACGGGTGTTGTAGCGCCCTGCTCAACCCGTGCGCCACGCGTGCGCGAGTTCGCTCCCGTCGCCCTCGTCCGCCAGCCGCCCCGCGTAATCCCGCACGAACTGCGCGGCGATCCGACCCGACCGCGCACCGCGTTCCAGCGCCCACTGCAGCGCCGGTTCACGCGCCGCGCGGATCTGCACCGCGTCGAACCCGGCCTCGCCAAGCCGGCTTTCGACAACGGCCAGATAATCGTCCTGCGTGAACCCGTAGAACGTCACCCAGATCCCGAAGCGCTCGGACAGCGAGATCTTTTCCTCCACCGCGTCGCCCGGATGCAGCTCGCCGTTCTCCGCACGCGACACGTTCGCGTTGTCGCTCGTTTGTTCGGGCATCAGGTGGCGGCGATTGGACGTCGCATACACGAGCACGTTCGACAGGTCGCTCGCGACCGAGCCGTCGAGCACCGTCTTCAGTTCCTTGTAACCGGTCTCGCCCGCCTCGAACGACAGGTCGTCGCAGAACACGATGTACCGTTCGGGCCGCGCGCGCACCAGCTCGACAATCGCCGGCAGATCGCCCAGCCGTTCCTTGCCGACCTCGATCAGCCGCAGCCCGTGCGGCGCAAATGCATGCAGGCACGCCTTCACGATCGACGACTTGCCGGTGCCGCGCGCGCCGGTCAACAGCACGTGATTGGCCGCGAACCCGCGCACGAACTGCCGCGTGTTCCGTTCGACGATCGCCACCTGACGGTCGACGTTACGCAGCGCGTCGAAAGCGATCAGTGCGGGTGCCGCGATCGGTTCGAGCGGCGCGGTCCGCGGCCCGCCGTCGAAACCGCGCCAGCGGAATGCGACGGCCGCGTCGAAATCGACGGGCGCCGCCGGCTGGCCGGTGCCCGCAAGCGCTTCGAGCGCGGTCGCGATCCGTTCGAGCTGATGCGCGAGCGTCGGCCCCTCCACGGATGCGCGCCCGCCCGGCAGCGCGGCCATCAGGTTCTGCAAGTCGCGATCGCCGCTCATTGCCGCACCCCTTGCGACGCACTCGCCTGAAACGGAAACCGCTGCGCGATCGCCACGCCGACGAGCGCCACGCCGCCGCCGATCAGGTGATACAGCCGCAACGATTCGCCGAGCAGCACGATCGCGCCGCCAGCCGTCATCACTGGCAGCAGGTTCATGAACATCGCGCAACGGCTCGGACCGAGCAGCCGCACCCCCTGCATCCACAAATACGGCAGCACCACCGACGCCAGCACGCCGGCATACAGGATCAGCGGCACGCTCGCACGCGTCGGCCACGCCGCCTGCGCGGGCAATCGCAGCAGCATCGGCACCATGAAGACGAGCGCGGCGAGCGCCTGCACATAGGTCGACTGCCACGCCGGCAGCGTACCGATGCGCCAGCGCTTGAGCAGCACGCCGTACAGCGCATACGCCGCCGACGCGGCCAGCATCAGCAGGTCGCCCGTGTGCACGCCGCGCGCGGCGATCGTCGTCGGATGCCCCTCGGCGATCAGGTAGACGACGCCCGCGAGCGACAGCACCCCGCCGCCCACCATGCCGGCGCCCGGCGGATCGCCGAGCAGCAGCGAGCTGAGTGCCATCGTCATCAGCGGCACGAGCGCGGTGATGATCGCCATGTTGGTTGCGCTGGTCGTTTTCGCGGCCTCGTAGGACAGGCTCTGGAACAGCGCCATTGCGAGAAAGCCGAGCACCGCGAGCTGCGGCAGGTGCGCGACGAGCGCCGCGCGATTGCGCCAAGCGGGACGCAACGTGAACACGCTCATCAGCGCGACGGCGAGCAGCAGCCGGTAGAACGTGATCGCCGACGGGTCGATCGTCGACGCCGACAGCTTCGACACGACCACGTTGCCGGCCCACAGCGCGATCGCGCAGAAGGGAAACAGAAAAGGAGACTTGTTCATCGCATTTGACGGATTAATATCGTGACAGGGATCTGGCGTGGATCGGAACGCCATCGTGCCCGTCCGCCCAACTGCCTGTCTCACGCCAAAATGTCACGACTTGTCGCCAATCGGACACTCGAGTCCACCCCGCCCGGCGCACACCTGCGCTACGAATCGACGCCGATGCCCGTATCGGCGATGGCGGCGACGTACGCGCACGGTACGTCGATCGCGCCGCACCGCCATCGCCGCGCGCAACTGCTTTATGCGATCGAGGGCGTAATGCACGTGCAATCCGAAGGCGCGTCGTGGGTCGTGCCGCCGACACGCGGCGTGTGGCTCGAAGCCGGGCTCGACCACACGGTCCAGATGAGCGGCGACGTGCAGATGCGCACCGTGTTCGTCGAGCCGGGCGCGGTCGAGCACCTGCCCGCGCGGAGCTGCGTCGTCGAAGTGCACCCGCTGCTGCGCGAGCTGATCCTCGCCGCGGTCGACGTGCCGCTCGACTATGCGCCGGGCTCGCGCCACGATCATCTGATGCACCTGCTGCTTGCCGAGGTGACGGTCGCGCCGCTGCTGCCGCTGTACCTGCCATGGCCGCACGACGCGCGCCTGCGGACGATCTGCGACACGCTCGTCGCCGCGCCCGACGACACGCGCACGATCGCAGAATGGGGCGACCTGCTCGGCCTGTCGGTCCGTACGCTGCATCGCGCGTTCCAGCGCGAGACGGGGCTCAGCTTCCGTCGCTGGCGCGAACAGGCGCGGCTGCTGCTCGCGCTCAAGCGTCTCGCGCACGGCGAGAAGGTGCTGACCGTCGCGATGGATCACGGCTACAACAGCCAGAGCGCGTTTTCCGCGATGTTCAAGCGGCACTTCGGCGTGTCGCCGTCGGCGTTTTACACGTAGAGCGTGGTCGTGTGTGCCACGCGTGTCATGCGCGGCACGCACGCCGCGAGCGATAGAATCGCGCTCATGAATCCAATCAGCCCGCACCGTTTGCCAGCTTCGACGCACGAATCCCGTACCGTCAATACGCTCACGTGGGAACACGCGCCGATCGTCGATACCTGCGCCGTTCAGGCCGACTACGGCCATCTGCTCGTGTTGACCGCGGACGGCTCGCTGCACGGCGTCGATCTCGATACGGGGCACCGCACCGCGCTCTGTTCGCTACCGTTGCCGCCACTCCCGCCTCCTACAGGTCACACCGCGTTCGGCACGGCCGCTTATCGCCTGCACGCGTCGCCTGACGGCCAATACGCGGCGATCGTGACCGACTACGGGCGGCACGGCCTCGCCATCGACGTCGCAACCGGCGCGCCGACGATGCAACTCGACGGCGGCGACTACTACGCACATACCGTCCCGTTCAGTGCGTGTTTCCTTCGCCATCGCGATCGCACGATCTTCGTGCATCGCACCGCCTGGAACCGGCTCGACGCGGCCGACCCGGCCACCGGCGCATCGCTGACCGCGCGCGACATCGCGCCGTACGCCAACAACAACCGGCCCGCGCATTACCTCGACTACTTCCACGGACGGCTCGTGCCAAGCCCCGACAGCGGCCGGCTGTTCGATGACGGATGGGTCTGGCATCCCGTTTCGATCCCGCGTGCATGGTCGGTCGCCGCGTGGCTCGACGCCAATCCCTTCGAAAGCGAAGACGGCGCATCGGTGGTCAGCCTGACCCGGCGCGACGACTGGGACACGCCGGCCTGCTGGATCGACAACCGACATATCGCGTACTGGGGGCTCGCCGATTGGGACGAGGATGAATTCGCCGAAGCCGGGCAAGGCGCCGGCGTGCGCATCCTCGATGTGACCGAAGATCGGCAATCGAACGACCGGCGCATCCCGATGGCAACCGAACCCGACCGGATCGGCGCCCTGTTCAGCGATGGCGCATCGCTGTATGTCGCGACGCCCGACGGAACAACGATCTGGAGCATCGCCTCGGGTACGCCGCTCGGCGCGCTTCCGGGCTTCGTCGCTCAGCGGCACGATCCGGTACGCGGTTCGCTGATCGCATTCGATGCCGGCACGATCGCCGTCTACCGCTTGCCCGTACAGGCTGCGCGCACCGCGTAGCGCCCGCCCCTACCGCGCCGCAATCCCCACGATGAAGAACACGCTCGCGGCTGCCGATGCCACCGTGCGCACGTGATTCCACATCGTCCAGTCGTGCACGTAGCGCGTCCACAGCGCCGCGCCATGCGCGGTCGACGGATCGGCCGCGGCAAGCGCATCGTTGAGCGGCACGTTGACGGCCATCGTCACCGCGAACATGCCGAACACATACAGCACGCCGCCCGCGACCACCGCCATCGCGCCCGGCTGGTCGCGATCGAGCAGCGCAAGCACGACCAGTGCAAGCGCCATCAGCGTCGTGACGAGGAACAGCGGCATGAACGGCGAACGCACGATATCGACGTTGATCGCGTTCATCGCGGCCACGCCGGCATGCGGCGCGATCCGTCCGAGCGACGTCATCACGAACGTCGAGAACGCGAAATACACGCCGGCCATCAGCCCGCAGCCGATGGCCGAACCCCACAGCAATGCGGCAGTTGCGAACGCGATCATGATCGTGCGCTCCACACGCCGGTCGCGGTCGCCGCACGCGCATAGTCGGCGAAATCGCGTGCCGGCCGCCCGAGCGTCTCTTCGATGCCGTGCGTCACCGCGCTGTTGCGCCCGTCGAGCACCACGCCGAACAGATCGTCGAGCAGCGCGACGACCGGCTCCGGCACGCCGGCCTCGCGCAATCCGGCAACGAACGCATCGGCCGGAATCTCGCGATAGACGACCGGCCGGCCAGCGGCCAGCGCGATTTCGCCAACCGCTTCGGCAAAAGTCAGCGCGCGCGGGCCCGTGACCTCGATCACGCGGTTCGCGACACACGCATCGGTGAGTGCGGCCACTGCGACGTCCGCGATGTCGTCAGCATCGACGAACGGCTCGCGCACCGCCCCGGCCGGCAACGCGACTTCGCCGGCCAGCACGCCGTCGATCAGGTAGCCCTCGGAGAAGTTCTGGTTGAACCAGCTCGCGCGCACCACGCCCCAGCCCACGCCCGACGCCTGCAACGCGGCCTCGGCGGCCTGCGCTCGGGGCTCGCCGCGCCCGGACAGCAGCACCACTCGCTCGACGCCGCTTTCCCGTGCAAGCCGCGCGAATGCGGCGATCGCTTCCACCGCGCCTTCAACGGCCAGATCGGGCTGGTAAGTCACGTACGCGGCCGACACGCCGTCGAGTGCGGCGGGCCACGTCGCGGGCGCCGTCCAGTCGAAGCGGACGGCCGATGTGCGCGACACGGGCCGGGTCGCGATGCCGCGCGCGCGCAGCCGTGCATCGACGCGGGCGCCCGTCTTGCCCGAACCGCCGACGATGAGGATGGGAAGTGCCGACATGTGTGTCTCCTTCAGTCTCGATCAAAAATGCGAGAATGTCTCGCGTTTTAAAAACACGATAGACTCTCGCATTTGAAAGATCAAGTTTTTCTGGAGGCGGTATGGGTCGGCAAAAATCGGGGCAGAACGACGAGCCCGAAGCGGCAGCAGCGGACGCGCCTGCGCGCGCACGGCTCGTGCCGACGCAACAGCGCAGCCGCGAGCGGTTCGAGCGCATCCTCGCGTGCGCGTCGGAAGTGATGATCGAGAAAGGCTGCGATGCGTTCAGGATGAGCGACATCGTCGAACGCACGGGCATCTCGTTCGGTTCGCTGTATCAGTATTTTCCGGACAAGGCGGCCGTGATCGGCACGCTCGCGGAGCGCTACAACGAGGCCGGGCACGATTGCGTGCGGCGCGACCTGGATGCGATGAAGACGCTCGACGACCTGCACGACACGCTGTGCCGCATTACCGACAGCTATTACCGGATGTTCGTCGACGAACCGCTGATGCGTGATATCTGGCGAGCCACGCAGGCCGACCGCGCGCTGCAGGCACTCGATCGCGAGGACGGCGAGTTCCTGGCGGGGTTGTTTGCGGATACGTTGGGAGAAGTGGCGCCCGGCACCCCGCATGCGCAGCGGAGCGCATTCGCCGAGCTGATGATGATCCAGATCGCGGCGGCGGTGCGGCATGCGATCACGCTGCCGCCGAAGGCGGCGCGACAGATGCTGGCGATGTTCAAGCGGGGGTTGCCGCGGGATCTGGCGGTGCTGGGTGCGTAGCCACGGCTCGGGTGGTTCGATTCAATGGCCTGTGTTATTCCACTAACCAGCCAATGTCACCTTCGATGAGGGTACCGCCATGGCTGGTGGTATCGCCCAGACGGGCAACCGGCTGGCCTTCGATACTGCTGCCGGGTGAGCCAGTCTGGATGACGGCACCGCAACTGGCTTCGTCGCCCACCCGCGCCACGGCACGTCCGTTGATGTCGAAGGACTTCGCGCCGCTCGTGACCGTGCCCTCGCCATGGATAGGGCAGCTGTGACGGTGGCCGACCAGTACGACTGGTTTCATATGAGACTCCTTGGGTTAAGAATGACACTAGCTGAATCAGCTTGGCCGCTATTCCGGGCGCTCGCTCGCTAGCAAACGAAAGCCTGCAAAGATGCCTATGGCCAAGGCTGGCAGCGAGGACATGCCGGTTTTCATGGTCGCGACAGTGATGACGAGGCCCCCACAACTGACCACGATCAGGGCCCCCAGCACTTTCGCCAGTGGCGTACCCTGGAAATGACTTTGCTTGATCCGCGCCGCCGAGTGGCGCGCTCGCCAAGTGGCCATGGCAGGCCCGAGCGCCGCACGGAAGTCCTGGTAGGCAGGCGTCTTGCGATTTCCGAGCAGCACGAGTGTTGATTTATCCCGGCGCGTGAGTCGGATGAGTCCGTCCAGGGTGTATGCCGTGATGCTGTCGAATGGAACCGTGCCGTATCGCGAGAAAACCAGACCGTCGGGCTCGATGCGGACAAGGTCTTTGGCGGGCGGATACACCAGGCGGGACAGAATCAAGGGTGTAGCTATACAAACAACCGTCAACGCCGCGACGGTGAAGAGTAGTGCTCCGGTCAAAGACGGGGATAGTGTCAGCGCAAGTATGGCGAGCACTGGGGAAAAAAGCGCGACGAGCGGGGCAGCTTGGTGCCACCGGGTAAAGATCACCACATTGGGTGTTTCGTCGCCCCCTCTGGCTATCGTTTCGGGGCTTGGGTTGTTCATGAGCTGACGCTCCAGGTTTAAGGTAATGGATTGCCGGTTATTCCGAGACTACGGCCTGTAGTTCATGCGGCATGTACACAACCAATGCATGGCGCAAGCGAAGTCTGCGAACGGCCCAACACTCATGTCGATACACCGTACGTGTGCAGGTTCAACGGACTAACTGAACGCAATGACAAGCAACGTGATCTTGCGTTCGGAAAACCTATGACGTCCATGGATACGCGAAGGGTTTCGCCACACAAGAGGTTCTCTATCCAGGATCCCAATGTCCATGGGACACGTTCGAAATTTCGTGGAGATATGTTTCGTTATACTGTTCAATTACAATTAAATCTGTAGCAATGCCAAAAATAATACCCCGCTCAACATTGTGGTGCTACCCCTCTCAGACTGGACATGGCATCACAACCCAGGTTGTTGGATCCGGCGAGCCTGAATCTCGTCAAGTATTGGATGCCTTACCGCCTAGGGTCAGTCGCCTGTCGGCGGCCGAACCGACACCCAAAGGCGGGTCGCTCGGGCCTCGTGCATCGACGCGCAAGTAGAAGATGCCGCGCCCGTCCTTTGGGACTGGACGTCCACGCATCAATCGTCCCTTCCGTCCCAAACACCGTCACACGCATCAATGAGTTCCTGCGGCCACTTCCGACGAGGAAGAATGCGGTCAAGCCCCATGTAGATCAGATCGCCCAAGGTGATGATCCATAAAATTGGAGCGACAATAGGAAAGAGAAATGGTGCTAGCACGCGTTTCCACCAAGTGCGACTCTGAAACATCCTGAGCGGGTTCCAAAGGTAAACACACTCCCTAACACTGGCTGCTCGATAGCTGCAGATCGCAGAGGACGCAGGAAGCGCATCCATGCCTTCGCGCATGTAGAGGCGGATGTATTCCCACACCATCGTAGCACCATAGATACCGCGATTGAAAAATGCTTCATCGGCATCTTGCGTAGCAGTTATACCGATACGCTGTCGACCATTTGCGTTAGGATCGCCAGGGTCGTAATAGGGAAATACCAAGGTCAGCACCCCATCGTTAGCAGGTGCTCCTCCAGCTGCAAAGGTAGTGACGTCTTTGACATAGGCTTCCAAATGGTCCCATGATTGGCCAATCGACCTTCCCCGAATGACGCATGTCACCCTAAGTGTTCTTCGGTTGAATATAATAGGCAACTGTGTGCGCCAAGGAACGAAAATCCAAGAAAAACCTGCAGAGAAAAAAGCCGTCACACCAACCCAAAAAATCCATCCATCCATAAGATAAAAAATAAACCCAAATTCATATTCACAATATTTATTGTTGTTAACATAACCTATGTATTCAAAACATAGCATAGCGAAAATTACAAAGACAACGACGATAGTTGCCCACCAACTCATGCTTCGCCTTCCACCATATATGCTGCCAAAGGCAGGACGCATAAATAGACAGTCTTCGGTAACTTTCATCACATTGTTGTCCGCCGCCGGCTCGACACCCAAGGGAGGATCTGACGGACGCAAGGCGTCAACGCGTGTATAGAAAATGCTGCGCTCTTCTTTTGGGACGTGACGATTTTTCATACATGCGCTCTAGTAGTACCACGGTGCGTCTTCGTTGCTGAAGATGAATTTTGATTGGAGTCGCTCGCCCAACAGAGTTGGAACATAGCTTGGGCTTACGCTGTAAATGAAACTACGTCCTTTTTTAAGCCCCCTAATCTGGTATGTATGAATACTCCCGCCATTGGGTAACTTTTCATCTCCCGGCAATGCTTGGATCTCGACCCCTAAATCGCCCACTTCTAGTCCTGTGATACATTGACTTTTACCCGCCAAGGGATAAGCAATTTTCAGCGTCAGGATATTGCTTGTCACATGCCAGTCTGCTTCGACTTGCTGTGGCGCATATCTAGCCTGCACATAACCTTTGTTCTCATCGTCCAGCGAAGCAAAGGTTGGTATGGCCTCTTTCCTCCCAAGTTGTTCGCGTTTCCCAAAACTCCCGTCATTGAGCCAATAGCCAAGTGATATGAACTGCGCTTGATCGCCTTTCATCAGCCACCACAGTCCAACTCCCAAGAGAATCACACCAGCAGCAAGCCAACCCCAAACCGGGACCATAGCCGCTGTACCAGCCATGCCTAGCCCCGATGCCAAAGCCGCGCCACCTGTAGTAAGTGCGCCCCCTCCTAGTCCTAGACCTAATCCAGCCACCGCGTACGCAGTGGCTGCATCACTATTCCCTATTTTTTGTTGATCCAACGCTTTAGACCAGTTGGAAATAGCATCCGCTAGCGCCCCGCCATACCCAAACAGACGTAACGCAAACGTACTAGCCATGGCTCTCATCGTAATTCCTGACAAAGAAACACGTAAGTAAGCCGCTGGCATCATTGCCCGCGTACTCGCGAGCAATCCATTTACCGCGCTCCCTATACCCAAAGTGGCCGCAATGAGATTCAAACCAGTCGTTCTACTATTTTCCTTGTCGAAGGAAAGAACAGCCGTTTTCAAGTTAAGCAAGCTAAAGAACGCCACCCCTCCCGCCACACCACGCTCAAACACTTGCAAGAACGGATTGGCGAAGCGCGTCATCGGCGTCAAACGTTGCCAAACGATAACCTCCATGGTGTCGCCAGCGCCCATAGCGATCGACCCGACTGCCACGCTTCCTCGCGGAAAGCGCGCCGCATCTTCCAGCGCGTCAATGGCCTCCTGACGGGTCAGTCGGCGTATCTCCAGACGATCTTGGTAACGGGTTTCAAGCATCTGAACCAGACGATTGGCGTCCTCCACCGTACTGGGCATGGTCGAGCTTTCTGAAACCCCGCTCCAGCGACGACAGCGTATAGGCATGGTCTGCACCGCCCTTCGGCCGCCCATGCGCGGAGTAGCGCAGAGGAAACAGGGGAATGCGGGCCTGGCAGCTTTCGCGAGCGCTAGCGTAGGTAGTCGTTCCGGCCATGCTCAGGTTCCTTCGATCATCAAGTGGTTCAATGCCCGATTCGCACGAGCGCCCGGTGCCAAGTCGGTATCGCCCAACAAAGCGACAACTGCCTTGGTGTGCGCGTAGTAAGCCGGATGCCGGAAAACCTCCATCGCTGCCTCCAGATGGTGAGGCTCCCGGAAACCCCAGAGATGAAGTTGCTCCAGCCATATCCGCGTCTGCTGGCGAGCGCTATCGCGGAAGCTATGAGGTACACGCTCGGTCAGCGCCGTTTGCTTGCGAAGCTCATGGTCGGCCAACCCTTCATCGATAGCAGCCATCTCGGCATCGGAAAACTGGAAATCGCCTTGAATCAGCGCACCACCACCCGATTGGCTATAGCTCCACCATTGGAATTCCGGGCCAAGGTTCTCCCGCCAGATCAGTTGTTGCACTGGCCCCAGGAGAGTGGCGGCACGCTGCGGTGTCAGTGCCCTCAATACGCTGTCAAGCGCCGCTGTTTCCTGAAAACGAAACCGCGCCTTGTTGCCATTGGGCATATACACAAAAAGAATGGAACGCAGATGTGCCAGTACTGCCTCGATAGGCTCTGTCGAAGTCAGATACACCGCGCCGCCAGTAGGTGGCCATACGTCAGCAAAGATGTTTGTCAATACGGAGCCTGGTTGGCATTGCACCAGTAACGGCCCCCGTGTCTCGTGTTCGTCGTACTCTGTTCCTCTCCACACCCAGCGTTGCGTGCAGGTGTAGTCGAGTTCCCTCACGGCGTGCGATATGGTGCGTTCTTCCCTCATCTCCGGCTGCCCCATCAGCCACTCATCAAGCAATTCGCTTTCCAGTAACAGGTAGGTGAAAAGCCGATTCTCCATAGCTTCCGGCAGCGCGGTCTGTTCCAGTCCGACGAGCATGATCAGTTCCCTCGAAAATTGCCGCATGGGCAGTCAGAACGCGGGCAACTACCGTCGGTACGCTTCATACAGAGCACGTCGAACGGCTGTCCCGGAGCAGGGACACCCACCGGCGCCGGTATCGGGCTAGCTCCCCCGCCTTGCTGGGTCATCGGCCCCTTCACGCGAATCGCCACGCCATTCAGCGTGATGCCGCTGCTATCGATGCGCAAGGTCCCACCAGGACCTTTGATAACGACGGTCTCTGCGGAGCGAATCTCGTAGACCTTGGTGCGATGCTGGATGGCTTGCCCGGCCTCGACCTCCACCCTGCCTTGTACGCGCTGCTCCAGGTGTCCGCCGATGTCCACTGTATGGTTGGCAGCCGTCTTGTCGCGGCGGTGATTGCCCACTTCTTCCGTGCGGTCCTTGCCCGTCGTGATCGTGTGGTTGCAACCGATGGTCAGAAAGC
>NZ_CAJNKE010000073.1 GCF_905232215.1 Burkholderia sp. LMG 13014 | reverse complement strand
GGCCGGTTGTACGTTTTACAATGACGGTTGTTCCACGACGTGAGTCTTCATGCGCACTTTCCTTTCCCTCGGCCGCACGCTCGCGCTGGCCGCCGCCGTGCTGGCGCCCGCCGCACACGCGAATAACGTGATCATCCTCAATTCGGCCGAAGCGACGCTTTCGCTGATTGACCAGCAGACCCGCCAGGTCGTCGGCACGATGCCGACCGGCAAGGAACCGCACCACCTGATGGCGACGCCCGACAATTCGTCGCTGATCGTTGCAAATTCGGTCTCGAACAGCCTGATGTTCCTCGATCCGAAGACGGGCAAGCTGCAGCGCACCGTCGAAGGGATCGACGATCCTTACCAGCTCGGCTTCTCGCCCGACCGCAAGTGGTTCGCGGCCGCCGGCCTGCGCCTCGACCGCGTCGACATCTACGGCTACGACGGCCGCGACCTGAAGCTCGTGAAGCGCGTGCCGCTGGAAGTGATGCCGAGCCACCTCGCGTTCACGAAGGACAGCAAGACGCTGCTCGTGTCGCTGCAGGTCTCCGGCGAGATCGCGGCGATCGACCTGCCGACGCAGACGGTCAAGTGGAAGATGAAGGTCGGCAAGGTGCCGGCCGGCCTGTGGCTCACGCCGGACGACAAGTACCTGCTCGTCGGGATGACCGGCGCGGATTACGTCGCGGTGGTCGACTGGCGCAACCAGAAGGTCGTCAAGCAGATCTACACCGGCAAGGGCGCGCACAACTTCCGCTCGCTCGCCGACGGCACGCACGTCGCGGTGACGAACCGGGTCGCGAACACGATCAGCATCATCGACGAGAACACGCTCACCAACGTCGGCGACATCACCGGCCTGCTGCCGGGCCCGGACGACATGGAGCTGTCCGCCGACAAGAAGACGCTGTGGGTGACGTTCCGCTTCGCGAAGAAGGTCGGGATCATCGATCTTGCTTCGCGCAAGCTGGTGCAGACGATCGCCGTCGGCCGCTCGCCGCACGGCATCTACTTCTACGACCGCGCGCCGTGGCGCGCCGCGAACGGCGCGTGACGGGCGGGGGAGAGCGATGCTGCACCTGATCGATGCATTCGTATCGGATATCCAGACCTGGCTGTACGTCGACGTCGTGCAGCCGCTCCTCTTCAAGTTCAACCTGATGGACTATGACGAGGACACCTACGACGCGCTGTACTGGGTGATCGTCGGCGCGCTGCAGATGGTCCTGATGTTCGTGCTGCTGCGCCCGCTCGAGGCGCTGCTGCCCGTCGAGCGCTGGACGAACCGCCGGGCCGTGCGGGTCGACGTGATCTACACGGCGATCGCGAAGCTCGGCATCTATTCGCTGTTCTTCTTCTTCGCGATGCAGCCGCTGTTCGACAACTTCCAGGCGTGGCTGCGCCTGCACGGCGTGGCGAACCTCAACCTCGACTACCTGTGGCCGGGCGTGACCTCGAAGCCGATCGTCACGTTCGTGATCTATCTCGTCGTGCTCGATTTCGCCGGCTACTGGTATCACCGCTGGCAGCACAAGTTCGGTATCTGGTGGGAGCTGCACGCGGTGCATCACAGCCAGCGCCAGATGTCGCTGTGGTGCGACGACCGCAACCACGTGCTCGACGACGTGATCCAGTCGTGCTTCTTCGCGGCGATCGCGCTCGTGATCGGTGTGACGCCGTCGCAGTTCGTCGTGCTGACCGCGTTCACCAACTTCATGCAGAGCATTCAGCACACGAATGCGCGGCTGCCGTTCGGCTGGCTCGGCGAGCGCCTGCTCGTGAGCCCGATCTTCCACCGGCGCCACCACGCGGTCGGCTACGGCCACGAAGGCACGAAGTACGGCTGCAACTTCGGCGTGCTGTTCCCGTGGTGGGACATGATGTTCGGCACCGCGTCGTGGAACCGCACGGTCGAGCCGACCGGCATCCGCGACCAGGTCGAGGGCGTGTCCTACGGCGAAGGCTTCTGGGCGCAGCACGGCCTCGCGTTCGTGCGGATCTTCCGGCGCCTGTTCCCCGCCAAGCGCGGCGCGGCATCGGCCTGATCCGGCCATTCCCACGTTGAGCGGCTCTCCCACGCGGCCCGCATGTGCTTTGGCGCATGCGGGCCGCGTGGTTTATCCTTTCCCCGTTTTTCTCCGTCGATACAGGCTCGCATGAACGACTTGCTGCGTTCCTTCGTCCGGGCATTGGCGAGCGCACTGCATCCGCGCATGCTGTGGCTCACCCTGATGCCGTTTCTGGTCTCGGCCGTCCTGTGGGGCGTCGTGCTGTGGTTCTCGTGGCAGACGCTGCTGGACCTTGCACGCGGCGCGCTCGATGGCTTCGTGCTGACCGCCATGCTGTATCGCGCGTTCGACGCGATCGGCATGTCGCAGCTGCATGCGGTCGTCGCGCCGTTCGTGGTCGTGTCGCTCGCGATCCCGCTGATCGTGCTGACCGTGCTGCTGCTGATCGCGACGATTTCGATGCCGGTCGTGATCAAGCACCTGTCGAACCGGCAGTTCGCGGCGCTCGAGTCAAAGCGCGGCGGCACCTTCTTCGGCAGCGTGTTCAATTCGCTGGGGGCGGCGATCGCCGGTGTGATCGTGCTCGTCGTCACCATTCCGCTGTGGCTGATTCCGCCGTTCTTCGCGCTGCTGCCGCCCGTGATCTGGGGCTGGCTCACGTATCGCGTGATGACCTACGACGCGCTGGCGCTGCACGCGAGCCGCGACGAGCGCCGGGCGCTCGTGCGGCAGCACCGCTGGCCGCTGATCGGCATCGGCGTCGCGACCGGGCTGCTCGGCACCGTGCCGACCTTCGTGTGGGTATCGTCGGTCTGGATGATGGTGCTGTTTCCGTTCGTCGCGGCGGCCATGATCTGGGTTTACGCTTTCATCCTCGTCTTCTCGGCGCTGTGGTTCGGGCATTACTGCCTGCGTGCGCTGGAGGACCTGCGTGCGAGTTCGCGCGCCACCGCAATCGACATGGGGCAGGCATGAGCATCGGCATCATCATCATCGGCGACGAAATCCTTTCGGGCCGCCGGCAGGACAAGCATCTGGCGAAGGTCATCGAGCTGCTCGGCGCGCGCGGCCTCGCGCTCGACTGGGCCGAATACGTCGGCGACGATCCGGCGCGCATCACGGCGACCCTCGCACGCGCGATCGCGTCGGGCGACATCGTGTTCTCGACGGGCGGGATCGGCGCGACGCCGGACGACCACACGCGCCAGTGCGCGGCCGCCGCGCTTGGCGTGCCGCTCGAGCTGCATCCGGACGCGAAGGTGCTGATTTCGGAGCGGATCCGCGAAACGCACACCGATCCGGCCACGCCGGTCGACTTCGAGTCGCCGGAGAACCAGCACCGCTTCAACATGGGCGTGTTCCCGGTGGGCGCGACGATCATCCCGAACGGCTACAACCGGATTCCCGGCTTCTCGGTCGGCGACCTGCACTTCGTGCCGGGCTTCCCGGTGATGGCGTGGCCGATGATCGAATGGGTGCTCGATACGAAGTACGCGCACCTGCATCACGCGACGCCCCATGCGGAGCGCTCGCTGTACGTGTTCGAGCTGCCGGAATCGACGCTCACGCCGCTGATGGAGCGCATCGAGCGCGATTTCCCGGGCGTGCGCGTGTTCAGCCTGCCGAGCGTCGGCGATGCGGAGCGCGGCGGAATCTACGCGCGCCGTCACATCGAGCTCGGCGTGAAGGGCGAGCCGGAAGCGGTCGCGGCCGCGTACGTGAAGCTGCGCGAAGGCGTGCACCTGCTCGGCGGCGACGTCGTCGAACCCGAGACGCCGCGCGCCTGAGCGGCCCCTCGACCGGCCGCACAAAAGCCACGGGCCGCGCAACGCGGCCCGTCATCGGCATGTCATCGCCCGGCTCGACGATGAGGTTGTCGCAACCGGCTGGAGCGGCGCGCCGTCAGGCGCCGATCCACGGCAGTTTCCGGAAGCACCAGCCTTCGACCGTCTTGCGGTGGCCTTCGGCGTCCTTCGCGCCCTCGAAGCCTTCGAGCAGGTCGAACGCCTTCGTGAAGCCGGCCTGCGTGGAGGCGATCGCGGCGAGCTTCGAGCGCGCGGCACTGCGGCACAGGAACAGGATGGGTGTATCGGCCGGGAGGGCCGCCTTCAGTTCGTTGACGAATTCGGCGTTCGGCACGCCGCCCGGGTAGCGCGTCCATTCGAGGTGCAGGTACTGGCCGTCGCCGACGAGCGGGCGGCCGATCCAGTCGAGTTCGGCGCGGGTGCGCACGTCGACGAGGCGCGCCGACGGGTCGAGCTGCAGCAGTTCGAAAGCCTCGGCCGGCAGCAGCGCCCCGGCGTAGTTGAGCGCGCCTTGTGCGCGGCGTTCGTCGGCCTTCGCGTAAAGCTGGTCGAGCGTACTCATGGCAGGGAGTCTCCTATCGGTCAAACGAACATTCTAGCGCGGCGTCGCGGCGCGGATGTCCGTGTGCGGTACGGTGCGCGCACTGCACACGCGTTCACCAAAAGAGTGCAGAATGGCGCGCATGCACCAGAATGATTCCGTGGGCGTGGCGCGCTGCAACGATTGCACCATCGCGGTGCTTTCAATTGGCGGGTGGTGCGAAGCCGGGCCCCGGAATTGCGCAGCACAGCCCCGTCGTGACGAGCGCTGGCGCGATTCGCGCCAGTCTTGCGCGTAGGTGGCACGGAAGCTGCTTTATAGGATTCGGTCGAATCGGGGCGCGCTGCGCAAAAGCAAGACCCCGGTCAGCTCGATAAACGAGGCGGTTCCCAGTCCGCCGGAATTGTTCAATCAGGAGAAGAGGTTATGAGTAAAACCGTCGCCGACGTCATGCAACTCGTGAAGGACGAGGACTGCAAGTTTGTCGATTTCCGCTTCACGGACACGCGCGGCAAGGAACAGCACGTGTCGGTGCCGGTTTCGGCGTTTGACGAAGACAAGTTCGAAAGCGGTCATGCATTCGACGGCTCGTCGATCGCCGGCTGGAAGGGCATCGAGGCGTCGGACATGCTGCTCATGCCGGATCCGAACGCCGCCTTCATCGACCCGTTCTATGAAGAGTCGACCCTGGTGCTGACCTGCGACGTGGTCGAGCCGGCCGACGGCAAGGGTTACGAGCGCGACCCGCGTTCGCTCGCGAAGCGCGCGGAAGCGTACCTGAAGAGCACGGGCATCGGCGACACGGCCTTCTTCGGTCCGGAGCCGGAATTCTTCATTTTCGACTCGGTCCAGTGGAGCACGGACATGTCGGGCTGCTTCGTGAAGATCAACTCGGAAGAAGCACCGTGGTCGTCGGCGAAGGAATTCGAAGGCGGCAACACGGGCCACCGTCCGGGCACGAAGGGCGGCTACTTCCCGGTCGCACCGGTCGACACGTTCCAGGACATGCGTTCGGAAATGTGCCTGCTGCTCGAACAGCTCGGCATCCCGGTCGAAGTGCACCACCATGAAGTGGCGGGCCAGGGCCAGAACGAAATCGGCACGAAGTTCTCGACGCTGGTCGAGCGCGCCGACTGGACGCAATGGTCGAAGTACATCATCCACAACGTCGCGCACTCGTACGGCAAGACGGCGACGTTCATGCCGAAGCCGGTCGTCGGCGACAACGGTTCGGGCATGCACGTTCACCAGTCGATCTGGAAGGACGGCCAGAACCTGTTCGCAGGCAATGGCTACGCCGGCCTGTCGGAACTGGCGCTGTTCTACATCGGCGGCATCATCAAGCACGCCCGTGCACTGAACGCGATCACGAACCCGACGACGAACTCGTACAAGCGTCTGGTCCCGCACTTCGAAGCACCGGTCAAGCTCGCCTACTCGGCACGCAACCGTTCGGCATCGATCCGCATTCCGCACGTGTCGAACCCGAAGGGCCGCCGTATCGAAACGCGCTTCCCGGATCCGATGGCGAACCCGTACCTGTTGTTCTCGGCACTGATGATGGCAGGCCTCGACGGGATCCAGAACAAGATCCATCCGGGCGAAGCCGCGGACAAGAACCTGTACGACCTGCCGCCGGAAGAGGATGCAAAGATCCCGACCGTGTGCGCGGGCCTCGACCAGGCACTCGAAGCACTCGACAAGGATCGCGAGTTCCTGACCCGTGGCGGCGTGTTCACGGACAGCATGCTCGACGCGTACCTTGCGCTGAAGGAGCAGGAGCTGGCGAAGTTCCGCATGACGACGCACCCGATCGAGTTCGAGATGTACTACTCGCTGTAATCGGCGATGGCGCTTCGATTCAGCGCCGTCCTGCCGGTTCGTTCCCGTCGCGCGGCCTGCGACGGGAACGGCGGAGTCTGAAAGGGGCGGCGTCCAGCCGTCCCTTTTTTGTTCCGGTGATTTTCCTTTTCCGGCCCGTTGAGGCGCGACAAGCACGCAGATGGTTCTGAAGAATCTGATCAAGGCGAAAACGGGGCAGCCCGAGCGACAGACGGACGACGAGCGGCTCGCGCGCTCGGGCCTGCTGGCGGGGCTGGAAGCGCTGCCGACGGTCGTGATCGTGCTCGACCGCAAGACGCTGCGGATCGCGTTCGCGAACCCGTCCGCGGAGGCGATGCTCGACATCTCGCGCCGGCAGCTCGCGCAGCGGCCGTGGGGCGAGATTTTTCCGAACGCGAACGAGCTGGCATCGACGATCACCGCGATCGGCGAGGAACGCTTTCACGCGACGCATCTCGATACCGTGCTCGACCGGCCCGGCCGCGAACCGCTGCATGTGCATGCGATCGTCGGCTTCCTCGAGACCGCGCCCGATTTCGTGCTCGTCGAACTGTTCGAGAACGAGCGGCAGTCGCGCACCGATCGCGAGGAGCGCATTCACGACCTGACCGCGGTCAACAAGCAACTGATCCGCAACCTCGCGCACGAGATCAAGAACCCGCTCGGCGGCATTCGCGGCGCAGCCCAGCTGCTCGAATTCGAGCTCGGCGAGCGCGAGCGCGGCGAGTTGCGCGAATACACGCAGGTGATCATCAAGGAGTCCGACCGCCTGCAGACGCTCGTCGACCGGTTGCTGGAGCCGCACCGGCATCCGCACATCGTCGGCGACGTGAACATTCATGAAGTATGCGAACGCGTGCGCGCGGTGATGCTCGCGGAATTCCCGCGCGGGCTCACGATCGAGCGCGACTACGACGTGAGCGTGCCGGACCTGCGCGGCGACAAGGAGCAACTGATCCAGGCGCTGCTCAACATCGTGCGCAACGCCGCGCAGGCGCTGCGCGACCGGATCGCGCAGGGCGACGCGAAGATCGAACTGCGCACGCGCATCGCGCGCAAGGTGACGATCGCGAAGCGCCTGTACCGGCTGGCACTGGACTTGCACGTGATCGACAACGGGCCCGGCATTCCGGAGGAAATCCGCGACCGGATCTTCTACCCGCTCGTGTCCGGGCGCGATGACGGCAGCGGCCTCGGCCTGACGCTCGCGCAGACGTTCGTGCAGCAGCACGACGGGATGATCGAGGTCGAAAGCCGGCCCGGACGTACCGAATTTCAGATCCTGCTGCCGCTCGACCATTGAGCGGCGGCATGGCGATTCACCAGATTTACCAATATCTGACCGACCTATGAAGCCGATCTGGATAGTAGACGACGACCAATCGATCCGCTGGGTGCTCGAAAAGGCGCTCGCCCGGGACAGCTTCGCGACGAAGAGCTTCGCGAACGTGCGTGACGCGCTGGCCGCGCTCGACCACGAGACACCGCAGGTGCTCGTATCCGATATCCGGATGCCGGGCGGCTCGGGCCTCGAGTTGCTGCAGGCGATGCACGAGCGCCTGCCGGGCCTGCCCGTCATCATCATGACGGCGTTCTCCGATCTCGACAGCGCCGTCGCGGCGTTCCAGGGCGGCGCGTTCGAATATCTCGCGAAGCCGTTCGACGTCGACAAGGCGGTCGAGCTGATCCGCCGCGCGGTGGAAGAAAGCCTGCGCGCCGGCGCGCCGCAGGACGAGCGCGTGGCCGAGGCGCCCGAGATGCTCGGCCAGGCGCCCGCGATGCAGGACATGTTCCGCGCGATCGGCCGCCTGTCGCATTCGGCCGCGACCGTGCTGATCACCGGCGAATCAGGCACCGGCAAGGAGCTCGTCGCGCGTGCGCTGCACCGTCACAGCCCGCGTGCGAACGGGCCGTTCATCGCGCTGAACACCGCGGCGATTCCGAAGGACCTGCTCGAATCCGAGTTGTTCGGCCATGAGCGCGGCGCGTTCACCGGCGCGCAGACGACGCGGCAGGGCCGCTTCGAGCAGGCCGAGAATGGCACGCTGTTCCTCGACGAAATCGGCGACATGCCGTTCGACCTGCAGACGCGCCTGTTGCGCGTGCTGTCGGACGGGCAGTTCTATCGGGTCGGCGGGCACAACCCGTTGCGCGCGAACGTGCGCGTGATCGCCGCGACGCACCAGAATCTCGAATCGCGCGTGCGGCAGGGGCTGTTCCGCGAGGATCTTTACCACCGGCTCAACGTGATCCGGCTGCGCCTGCCGGCGCTGCGCGAACGCAGCGAGGACATCGCGCTGCTCACGCGCCACTTCCTGCAGAAGAGCGCGCGCGATCTCGGCGTCGAGCCGAAGCGCGTGTCCGACGACGCGCTGGCTTACCTCACGTCGCTGGCGTTTCCCGGCAACGTGCGCCAGCTCGAGAACCTCGCGAACTGGCTGACCGTGATGGCGCCCGCGCAAACGGTCGAGATCAAGGACCTGCCGCCCGACCTCGTGCCGGCCGGTGCGCCGGTGGTCGCGACGGGCGACGGTGCGGACGCGCACTTCAGCGGTGGCGATACGGCGCTCTCGCAACCGGCGATCGGTGCGGTACCGGTGGCGTCCGCGCCTGTCGCGGCCGCGCCGAACGGCGGCGCGCCGGCTGGCTATCCGGTCTGGGAGCATGGCTTGCGCACCGAAGTCGCACGGTTGTTGCGCGAGAACTCGGCCGACGTGATGGACGAACTCGCACGCCGCTTCGAGGCGGCCGTGATCCGCGAGGCGCTCGACTTCACGCGTGGCCGCAAGGTCGAGGCCGCGGAGCGGCTCGGCATCGGCCGCAACACGATCACGCGCAAGATCCAGGAACTCCATCTGGAGCCCTGAGCACGATTCGCGGCATGCGCGGGCATCGCGCATGCCGCAATCGGACATAATCGCGGTTTGCACGCAGCGTGCCATTCCGCCCATCCGCAATGTCCGATTCTTTCCGCTGGCCCGCCGGGGCCGACCCGTTCCGTTTCCTCGAAGCGCTCGACAGCAAGCGCGCCCGCACGTGGGTCGACGAGCAGAATGCGCGCACACGCGCCGCGCTGCGTGACGACGACGCGTATCGCGCGCTGACGGCGCGCCTCGCCAAAGCGTACCTGCCGCGCGAACGCCCGGTGATTCCGACCCGCTGGCGCGACTGGGCGTATGACCTGTGGCAGGACGATCTCCATCCGAAAGGGCTGTGGCGCCGCACGCGCTGGGATGACTGGCGTGCGGGAAAACCGGCGTGGGAAACGCTGCTCGACGTCGACGCGCTCGGTGCGGAGGAGGGGGAGTCGTGGGTGTTCGAGCAGGACTCGATCCTGTATCCGGACGGCGATCGCGCGCTGTTGTCGCTGTCGCCGGGCGGCGCCGACGCGGTCGTCGTGCGCGAATTCGATCTCGTCGAACGGCGCTTCGTCGACGGCGGCTTCACGATCGACGAGCCGGGGCATCACACGGTCGGCTGGATCGATCGCGATACCGTCTACGTGAGCTGGGATCGCGGCGAAGCGCATGCGACCGCGGCCGGCTATCCGTATGAAGCGCGCCGCTGGGTGCGCGGCACGGCGCTTGCCGATGCGCCGGTCGTCTTCCGCGGCGAACCCGACGACATCAGTGCCGGCGCGGGGTTCGATCCGATCGACAACCGCCACGTCGCGTGGCGCAGTGTCGACTTTTTCGATTCACATGCGTACCGCTTGACCGACGCGGGCGAGTGGGTACGTTACGACGTGCCGACCCATGTCGAGGTCGGATTCTGGGAAGGCTGGCTCGTGCTGGAGCCGCGCCTCGACTGGGATTGCGACGGCGTGCGCCATGCGGGCGGCTCGCTGCTCGCGATCCGCGAGCAGGCGTTCCTGGCCGGGTCGCGCGAACTCACGACGCTGTTCGCGCCGCAACCGTCGACGTCCGCGTGCACGTGGACGCACACGCGCACGACGTTGATCGCGAGCTGGCTCGACGACGTGCACAACCGCACGATGCTATGGCAGCCGAGCCAGGCCGACGACGGCACGTGGACGTGGGATGCGCGGCCGTTCGAGTGGCCGGGGCCGTGCGATGCGCAAATCGACGTCGAGCCCGTCGAATCGACGCTGAATGACGAGATTTACGTAGACGTCGACACCTATCTCGATCCGCCTGAATGCTGGCTGGCCGATCTTGCGGATCGCGCGGACGATGCGCCGTCGCGCCGCGTGCTGCTCGACCGGCCGCCGGTGCAGTTCGACGCGGCCGGGCTCGTCGTGCGCCGCGCGAACGCGCGCTCGCAAGACGGCACGATGGTGCCGTACACGCTGATCGGGCCGCGCGATGCACTCGACGTGGCCGACGGTGTCGCGCGTGTTGCGCGGCCGTGCCTGCTGTCGGGCTATGGCGGGTTTGCGATCCCGAACCTGCCGGGCTACAGCGATGCGTTCGGTATCGGGTGGCTCGAGCGCGGCGGCGTGATGGCGTTCGCGCACATCCGCGGCGGCGGCGAGTTCGGGCCGCGCTGGCACGTCGATGCGCAGCGCGAACACCGCCAGCGTTCGTTCGACGATTTCATCGCGGTGGCCGAGGATCTGGCCGCGACCGGCGTAACGACCGCCGCGCAGCTCGGCATCGAAGGCGGCAGCAACGGCGGGTTGCTGGTCGCCGCGTGCATGGTGCAGCGGCCGGAGCTGTTCGGCGCGGTGCTCTGCCGCGTACCGCTGCTCGACATGCGGCGCTATCCGAAGCTGCACGCGGGCGCCGCGTGGCTCGACGAGTACGGCGACCCGGACGATCCGCACGAAGGCGCGGCGCTGGCCGCGTACTCGCCGTATCACCGCGTGCGCGAAGGCGTCACGTATCCGCCGCTACTGCTGACGACGTCGACGCGCGACGACCGTGTGCATCCTGCGCATGCGCGCAAGATGGCCGCGCGCATGCATGCGCTCGGTCACGAACAGGTGTGGTACTGGGAGAACACCGACGGCGGCCACGGCAGCGCCGACGATCTGGAACGCGCGGAAGCCGACGCGGCGGAATTCGGGTTCCTGTGGGCCCATCTCGGGCCGGCGCCCGCGCGGCGCTGAGCGCGCGCGGGCGGATTGAACGATCAGCCGACGACCGCGACGACGGGCGTGTGGTCGGACGGCTGTTCCCATGTGCGCGGCGTGCGATCGACTTCGCACGACGTGCACGTCTCGGCGAGCGCCGGCGACAACAGCACGTGGTCGATGCGCAGCCCCGCGTTGCGGCGGAACGCCATCATCCGGTAGTCCCACCACGTGAAGGTCTTCTCCGGCTGTTCGAAGCGGCGGAACGCATCGACGAAGCCGAGCTCGATCAGTTGCGCGAAGTGCGCGCGCTCCTGCGGCGACACGAGGTTCTGGCCTTCCCATTTCGCGGGGTCGTGCACGTCGCGGTCTTCCGGCGCGATGTTGTAGTCGCCGAGCAGCGCGAGCTTCGGGTAGCGCTGCAGCTCGGTGCGCAGCCATGCCTGCAGCGCGTCGAGCCATTGCATCTTGTAGACGAACTTGTCGGAGTCGGGCGCCTGGCCGTTCGGGAAATACGCGGACACGATGCGCACGCCGTCGACCGTCGCGGCGACCACGCGCTGCTGCGGATCGTCGAAACCGGGGATGTTGCGCACGACATCCGCTTCGTCGACGGACAGCGTGTCGCGCGCGAGGATCGCGACACCGTTGTAGGTCTTCTGGCCCGTGAACCAGCTGCGGTAGCCGGCGGCTTCCAGCTCGGCGCGCGGGAATTTCTCGTCCGGCAGCTTCAGTTCCTGCAGGCACAGCACGTCGGTTCCGCTTTGCGCGAGCCAGTCGAGCACATGCTGCTTGCGGACGTTGAGCGAGTTGACGTTCCAGGTGGCGATTTTCATGAACGGGAGTGTGCGTGCGGGGTGAATGCGAAGGCCGCCATCTTACCGCGAGCACGCGATGCGAACGCGCGCATCGTGCGGGGCGGGGGAGGCGCCGCGCGCCGCTGTTTCGATGATCGAAGAAGAAATTGTGACAAAAGTGTTGACGTGAGTGCTCCCTCACCCTATAATTTATTTCTCTGACGCGGGGTGGAGCAGTCTGGCAGCTCGTCGGGCTCATAACCCGAAGGTCGTAGGTTCAAATCCTACCCCCGCAACCAAGCACACCAGACGATGTGCAGCGCAAGTGACCGATGCGCGCTTCGTCGACAGGAACCCGGCCCCGTGCCGGGTTTTTTGTTTTCCAGCGCCGAAACGCACATGCGGCGTGCCGCATGTGCGGGCCCGTGCAGATCTGCCGGGCCCGTTCCGTTCAGCGCGTGCCGTCGGGCGCCGTGTCCGGTCGCGTATCGGTATCGCGGCTGCGCGCGAAGTCGACCAGATCCTTCGGATACACCAGCCGATCGCGCAGGCTGCTGTCGTCGAGCGCCAGCAGATAGGCCGCCGCGGCCGCTTCGACGGCCCAATAGCCGAAATAGATCTTTCTGCCTTTGCCCTTCGCACCGACGTCGAGATGCCCGTCGTGCCACGTTGCGTCGTGCATCGCCGGATACCAGGTGTCGAGATAAGCGGCGATGTCGTCGATAGATTCCGCCTTCGTGTCGCGGTAAAAGCTGAAGACGAGCGGACGATACGGGACGTCGTGATACCACTGGTCGACATCGAAGCGGCCCTCGAATTCGTACGCGAGCAGGTCTTCGTACAGCGTATCGCGGGCGCGACAGGCGGGATCGAACATCGCGGCGATGCGCGGCAGCAGGTCGCGGCGATGCAGCAGGTAGCAGAAACCGATCAGTTGCATCACGGTCTCGTAGTCTTCGATGCTGTCGAACCACAGTGGTGGCTGGCGATCGTTCTCCTCGTGCGCGCGGTACGCGTCGGTGCAGCGCTCGTACGCCGCGATCACCGGTTCGAGCGCATCGCGCAGCAGCGTCAGGTCCATGCCGCTCGTGTACATGAGCAGGAAGCGCGGGTAGTGACCGGACACGAGATAGCGTGCGGCCAGCGCCTTCTGTTCGTTTTCGGTGCTGCCCACCGGCGCGATGTTTTCCGACCAGTACGCGACGCGGTCGTCCAGATGCGGCTGCAGCCAGTCGAAATAGTCCTCGCTCAGGAATCGCTGGCGCCGCTTCGAACGAAACGCGTCGGAGCCGCTGGCGTCGCAGCGCAGGTCGTCAGCCGAGAATCCGCCCGACGCGACGAAATCGTCGTAGCTCATGTCGCGCGGCTGCTGCTGTCGCGAGAAGTACGCGTGAGACAAGCCGCCGAAGCCGAATCCCCAGACCCAGTCGCCCGGCCCGCCGATCCCGAGCAGATGCCGTACGCCTCGCACGTCGTTTGCTGCAATGCACGCCTGTATCTGCGTCCAGGTCGCGTGGCAGGACTCGCGCGTGGTCGCGATGAAGTCGTCGTCGTCGGACAGCCACGACAATTCGTCGAGATTGGCCGAAAAGCCTGCCGGCTGGCCGTTTTCCGTCAGGCGCGCAGCCTGCTCGCCGAGGTATCGGGCTGCGCCGTCGAGCTGGCGTGCCAGCCACGGTGTCTCGCCGCGCCGCGCATGCCGTCCAAGGAAGGTGGAGAGCGTACCCAGCCGCGCCACGGCGGCGTCGGCATCGCTGGTCAGGTTGTCGGTGCCCGCATCGCCGAATACGCGCTGATCGGTGATCGCCGCGCCTCGGGCACCGTCGGCGAGCAGGACGCGCCACAGGGTCGGAAAGTGGTTGTCGGCCTCGGCGACCTGGGTCATGCGCGCGCCGTTGCCCGAGTCGCTCCGAAGATACAGCCATGCGCGATTTCCCATGCGGCGAATCGTCCTGATCGGGTGAGGTAGGGTCGAGGCCGATATCCTAGCAAGCTACTCGGCGCGACGCGTCGCGAACGCCTGGCCGTATTCGTCGAGGTTCGTCCGTCGGGTGGTCGGGAGCGGATCGATCGGTGTATGCGGCTGGCCGCGGATGTCAGTGAAGCCGCTGCATCGGCGGCACGTGCCGTGTGCGTGTCAGCGCGCCGCCCACTCGACGGCCGCCTTCGCATGCAGCGCGGTCGTATCGAACACCGGCAGCGGCGAATCGGCCGCGCCGATCAGGAGCGTGATTTCCGTGCAGCCGAGGATCACCGCCTGCGCGCCGTGCTGCGCGAGCGTATCGATGATCCGCACATACGTCGCGCGCGATTCCGGCGAGATGATGCCGTGGCACAGCTCGTCGTAGATGATCCGGTGCACGTCGTCACGCCCGCTTTCGTCGGGCACGAGCACGTCGAGGCCGAACTTCTCGCGCAGCCGCTCCGCGTAGAACGGCAACTCCATCGTATAGCGCGTGCCGAGCAGCGCGACGCGCTCGACGCCCGCATCGCGCAGCGCCGTGCCGGTCGGATCGGCGATATGCAGGAACGGCAGCGTCACCGCGGTTTCGATCGCGTCGTGGACGCGATGCATCGTATTGGTCGTCAGCACGACGAGATCGGCGCCGGCCGCTTCGAGCTGTCGCGCGGCGTCGGCCATCCGTTCGCCGAGCGCGACCCAGTCGTGCGTGCGTTGCAGCGCTTCGATCTCCGCGAAATCGACCGTGACCAGCACGCTCTTCGCATTGTGGTGGCCGCCGTGCAGCGCCTTCGAATGACGATTGATCATCCGGTAATACTCGGCCGACGATTCCCAGCTCATCCCGCCGATCAGTCCGATCGTCTTCATCCGTCACCTGTGCGTTTCGTGTCTTGCGGCTGACGAGTATAGGCGCCGCTGCCCGCGCAGGGCCGGTACGATCCGCGCAAAGCGGGCCGGTACGGCGCCGCCGGGCATGGCAACACGCGACAGTTGAAACCGGCACTGTGTTTTTGTACAGTATCGGCACCGTGAACCCGACCATCATTCCGCCTGCCGATCCGCACGCACCGCCGCCGGGCGACGCGCTGCCGCGCATGCGCAAGATCATTCATTGCGACTGCGACTGCTTCTACGCGTCGGTCGAGATGCGCGACGACCCGTCGCTGCGCAACCGGCCGCTCGCGGTCGGCGGCCGGCCCGACCAGCGCGGCGTGATCGCGACCTGCAACTACGAGGCGCGGCGCTACGGCGTGCATTCGGCGATGTCGTCGGCGCTGGCGATGCGCAAGTGCCCGGACCTGCTGATCCTGCCGTCCGCGATGGACAAGTACCGCGCGGCGTCGCGGCAGATCATGGCGATCTATCGCGACTACACGCCCGACGTCGAGCCGCTGTCGCTTGACGAGGCCTACCTCGACGTCAGCGGGTCGGAGCGCTGCCAGGGCAGTGCGACGCTGATTGCACGGGAGATCCGCCAGCGCGTGTACGACACGGTCGGCGTGACCGTGTCGGCCGGCGTCGCGCCGAACAAGTTCATCGCGAAGATCGCGTCCGACTGGAACAAGCCCGACGGGCTGTTCGTCGTGCGGCCGCACGAGATCGACGCGTTCGTCGCGGCGCTGCCGGTACGCAAGCTGCATGGCGTCGGCAAGGTGACGGCCACGCGGCTCGACCGGCTCGGCATCCAGACCTGCGCGCAGTTGCGCGACTGGCCGCTGATCGACCTGCACCGCGAATTCGGCGCGTTCGGGCGACGGCTGTACGAACTGTCGCGCGGGATCGACGAGCGGCCCGTGCAGGCCGACCAGGAGCGCAAGTCGGTCAGCGTCGAGACGACCTACGTGACCGACCTGACGACGCTCGAACAGTGCGCGGATGAAATCCGCCGCCTCGTCGTGCAACTCGACGCCCGGATCGAACGGGCGGGTGCTGCGCGGTCGATCCGCAAGCTGTACGTGAAGATCCGCTTCGCCGATTTCCAGCGCACGACGGTCGAGTGCGTGGCCGACGCGACGAATGCGGACACCGCCGTCACGCTGCTCGCGAAGGGGCTGCAACGGCGTGCGCAGGCGGTGCGGCTGCTGGGCGTCGGTGTGCGCATCGACGAGGATACCGCCGAGCGCCACGGGCAGTTCTCGCTGTTCGACGACGAAGCCGGCAACACGAACGATGCCGACCACGCGGATGACGCCGGAAACGAAGCGCCGGCACCATGAAAAAAGGCACCGCCGCAGCGGTGCCTTTCGATGCGCCCGGAAGAACCGGGCAGGGCGCCGCGCTCAGTGCGTGGGCGCGGCCATCCCGTTGTGGCGCAGCAGCGCATCGATCTGCGGCTCGCGGCCGCGGAACGCCTTGAACGAATCCATCGCCGGGCGGCTGCCGCCGACCTCGAGGATTTCACGGCGATAGCGCGTGCCGGTCGCCGCGTCGAGCACGCTGCCGCTCGCGGCGGCCGCTTCCTCGAACGCTGCGTATGCATCGGCCGACAGCACTTCGGCCCACTTGTAGCTGTAGTAGCCGGCCGCGTAGCCGCCCGCGAAGATGTGGCTGAACGTGTTCGGCCAGCGCGAGAACGCGGCTTGCGGGATCACGTGATAGCGCTCGTTGATCTCGCGCGCGAACGCGGTCACGCCGGTGGCGCCCGCCGGGTCGAAGTCGACGTGCAGCAGCATGTCGAACATCGAGAACACGATCTGGCGCAGCGTGCCGAGCCCGCTTTGGAAATTCTTCGCGGCGATCATCTTGTCGAACAGCTCGCGCGGCAGCGCGGCGCCCGTGTCGACGTGCGACGACATCGACGACAGCACGTCCCATTCCCAGCAGAAGTTTTCCATGAACTGCGACGGCAGCTCGACGGCATCCCATTCGACGCCGTTGATGCCCGACACGCCGAGCTCGTCGACGCGCGTGAGCATGTGGTGCAGCCCGTGGCCGAATTCATGGAACAGCGTGATGACTTCGTCGTGCGTGAAGCACGCGGGCTTGCCGCCGACCGGCGCCGAGAAGTTGCAGGTGAGATAGGCGACCGGCGTCTGCACGGTGCTGCCGCGCTTCGCGCGCGAACGCGCGTCGTCCATCCATGCGCCACCGCGTTTGCCTTCGCGGGCGTACAGGTCGAGATAGAACTGCGCGACGAGCGAGCCGTCGCGGTTCTCGACGCGGAAGAAACGCACGTCCTTGTGCCACACCGGCGCGTCGTCCGGCTTGATCTGCACGCCGAACAGCGTCTCGGTGACGGTGAACAGGCCCTTCAGCGCGGCCGGTTCCGGGAAGTACTGCTTGACCTCGTTTTCCGAGAACGCATAGCGCTGCTCGCGCAGCTTTTCGGCCGCGTATGCCACGTCCCACGGCGCGAGTTCGGCGAGGCCGAGTTCCTTCGCGGCGAACGTGCGCAGCTCGTCCCAGTCCTTGTCCGCGTGCGGGCGCGCGCGCGTCGCGAGATCCTCGAGGAACGCGATCACCTGCTGCGGCGATTCGGCCATCTTCGGTGCGAGCGACACTTCGGCGAAGTTGCGGTAGCCGAGCATCTGCGCCTCTTCACGGCGCAGCTTCAGCGCATCGGTGACGATCGCCGTGTTGTCCCATTCGGCCTTGCCGTCGCCGTACTGCGGCCCGAGTTCCGATGCGCGCGTCGCGTAGGCGCGGTAGAGCGTCTCGCGCAGCGCGCGGTTGTCCGCGTATTGCAGCACCGGGAAGTACGACGGGAAGTGCAGCGTGAATTTCCAGCCTTCCTTGGCATCCTTTTGCGCGGCTTCACGGGCGGCTTCGATCGCGTCGCCGGGCAGGCCGGCCAGTTCGGCCTCGTCCTGCACGATGTACGCGTACGCGTTGGTCGCATCGAGCACGTGATCGGAGAATGCCTTCGACAGCGCGGCCTGCTGTTCCTGCAGTTCGGCGAAGCGCGGCTTCTGGTCCTCGGGCAGCTCGGCGCCCGACAGGCGGAAATCGCGCAGCGCGTTGTCGAGGATCTTCTTGCGTTCGACGGACAGCGTCGCGTATTCGGCGCTCGCGGCGATCGCCTTGTACTTCTCGTACAGCGCGAGGTTCTGGCCGACGCTCGACCAGAATTCGGTCACGCGCGGCAGGTTCTCGCCGTAGGCGGCCCGCAGTTCGGGCGTATCGGCGACCGCGTTCAGGTGGCCGATGATGCCCCAGGCGCGACCCAGCGGCTCCGTCACGTGCTCGACCGTCTCGACGATGGCTGCCCAGGTTGCCGGCGTCGCGGCCGCGCTTGCCGTTTCGACCGCGCGGTTGGCGGCATCGAGCAGCGTGTCGAGCGCGGGCGTCACGTGTTCCGGGCGGATCTCGCCGAAGCGGGGCAGGCCCGAGAAATCGAGAAGCGGGTTGGTATTGGCGCTGGCGGACATAAGACTCCCTGTCTGTTGCCGGATGAACCGGAGTGAAAAGGGTAAGGCGCGCACGGCAACGCGGCGCCCGATATCGACATTATTGGGGCGCATCGCGCGCT
>NZ_CAJNKE010000072.1 GCF_905232215.1 Burkholderia sp. LMG 13014 | reverse complement strand
AGAACGTGCCGACGATCGGCAGCGCGCTGTGTGCGCCCGCGCCCCAGTAGTCGCTGCGCAGCGTCACGCTGCCGTCGTCGAAGCCGACCCACGCGCCGGCCACGAGTTGCGGATGCATCAGGATGAACCAGCCGTCCGCGTTGTCCTGCGTCGTGCCCGTCTTGCCGGCGACGTCGACGCGGATCCCGTAGCGCGAGCGGATGTCGGCGCCGGTGCCGCGATCGACGACGTCGCGCATCACGTCGACCAGCGTCTGCGCGGCGGGCGCCGGCAGCGCACGTTCGGGCGGTGCGCTGCCGAAGGTGGCGAGCACCTTGCCGTCGCGATCCTCGATGCGCGTGATCATCTGCGGCGCGACGTACACGCCGCGGTTCGCGATCGTGCCGTACGCGGACACCATCTCCTTCAGCGTGACGGGGCTCGTGCCGAGCGCGAGCGACGGTACCGCTTCGAGCGGGCTCTCACGCACCCCCATCGCACGTGCGAGCTGCGCGACCTTCGCGGCGCCTTCCTGCTGCATCACCTGCGCGGTGATGCGGTTGCGCGACAGCGCGAGCGCGTCGCGCAACGTCATCGGCTCGCCCGTCGGCGGCTCCTCGTCGGTCGGGCGCCAGACCGCGCGGCCGCCGATCGGGATCGCGACGGGGCGGTCGACGAACGTATCGCCCGGCCGCATGCCGTCCGCGAACGCGGCGCCATAGACGAACGGCTTGAACGTCGAGCCTGGCTGGCGCCGCGCCTGCGACACGTGATCGAACGGCTCGCTGCCGAAATCGGGGCTGCCCACCCACGCGCGGATCGCGCCGTTGCGCGGGTCGATCGCGACGAAGCCGGCCTGCACCTGGGTCTTGCGCTCGCACAGCGCGCGCATGAATTCCCGATTGGCGCCGAGCTGCTTCAGCGCCGCGACATCGGTGAGCCCCGTGTCGCGAGCCTGCCGATAGTCGGGCGTCTGGCGGATGAAGCCGCGGAACAGGTCGTTGCGCAGCCCGCAGCCGGACGGGCCGCGCCACGCGCTGTCGGCGATCGCCTGCAGCCGTTCGGTCTGCCGCGCCAGCGCCTGCGTCGCCATGTCCTGCAGCCGCGCGTCGAGCGTCGTGCGCACGACGAGGCCGTCCGAGTACAGATCGTAGTTGTTGCGATCGGCCCACGCGATCAGCCATTTGCGCAGCTGCACCGCGAAGTGCGGGGCGAGGCCGGGCTGCCCCGACTGCGGCTCGAAGTCGACGCGCAGCGGCTGGCGCTGCAGTTTGGCGAGCTGCTGCGGCGTCAGCATGCGCATCTGCGCCATCCGGTCGAGCACGATGTTGCGCCGCTGTACCGCGCGTTCCGGATTCAGCACCGGGTTGTAGTAGCTGTTGCCCTTCAGCATCCCGACGAGCGTCGCGCTTTCGACGATGTCGAGCTGGTCGGCCGACTTGCCGAAGTAGGTGCGCGCGGCCATTTCGACGCCGTACGCGTTGTACAGGAACGGCACGGTGTTCAGGTAGGTCTCGAGGATCTCGTCCTTGCTGTACACCGACTCGATCTTGAACGCGGTGATCAGCTCCTTCACCTTGCGCGTGAGCGTCGGCGCGCGGCCGACTTCGTCCGGATACAGGTTGCGGGCGAGCTGCTGCGTGATCGTCGAGCCGCCCTGGCGGTCGCCCGAGAACGTGTGCAGCCCGGCCGCGAGCGTGCGGCGCAAGTCGATGCCGTGATGCGTGTAGAAACGGTGATCCTCGGTCGCGATCAGCGCGTCGACCATGTGCGGCGAGATCTGCTTGAGCGGCACCCATTCGCGGTTGACCGGCCGGAACTCGGCGATCAGCTGGCCGTCGGCGGACAGCACGCGCGCGGGGCGGTCGATGCGCGCCTTGCGGATGTCGCCGATGCTCGGCGTGAACGGAACGAACGCGAGCAGCACCAGCAGGCCCAGCACCGGTATGGCGGCGAGCGTCAGCGCGACGCCGCGGCGCGTCGGATGACGCAGGCGATGCAGCACGCCGGCGCCCAGCACGCGGATGCGCGCGCCGCTGGCGGCGGCGAACGGGACGACACGGGCGCGGCAACGGCGCCACGCATCTCGGAGAAGCGACACGAAGCGATTCAAGGCGGCAGGAGCGCGGAGGGAAGAGGCGCGATCCTAGCAAACGGCGCACCTGCGACGCGGGCCAAAACGGCCGTTTGCTTGCAGGATTTACAGACGATTACGTTTGTTGCTCGCCGACAACCTTTTACCGCACGCGCGGATGCGATTCCGCTGACGAATCGCGGCCGGTCAGCCGTTGCGACGGGCCGCCCGATCGGCGCGGCGTGATGTCCGCCGGTCGTCGCGCATCGGGCGGGCCCGCGCCGTCACTTCCACGCATAGCGCAGTCCCACCCACGCGCCGCGCGGCGCGCCCACGCCAACGAACTGTTCGCTCACGGGATTCGCGGGGTCGTAGGTGTGGCCCGGTCCGTTGAAGAAATTCTCGCCGAGTACGCCGAAGCTCGCGTATTGCTTGTTGAGCAGGTTCGTCACGGTCGCGAAGAGCTGCAGTTGTTTCGTCACATTCCACGTTGCGTCGAGATCGATCAGGAAGTAGCCCGCGATCTTGCCGTTCGTATCCTGGTTGTTCTCGTCGCCGCGCGCGAAGATGCTGCCGCGCCATGTGAGGTTGGCGCCCAGATCGACCTGCGAGACGGGCGTGTAGTCGAGCCGCAGCTTCACCGTGTTCGCAGGAATGCCGGGAATGCGGTCGCCTGATCGCACGACGATGTTGCCGTTCGCGTCGGTGCTCGAATTGTTCTGACTACTTTCGACGAAGGTCGATTGATAGGTCGCGTCCACGTAGCTGTAGTTCGCGCCGATGCCGACCGGGCCGAACTTCGTGTGCGCGCCCATTTCGAAGCCCTGGCGGCGCGTCTTGCCGACGTTCTGGAAATACCCCTGGCTGCTCGCGCCGCTGCTGACGAACTGTATGTCGTCGGAAAGCGTGGTGCGCCACGCTGCGACGTTCCAGGTCGTCGCCGACCCGATGCGCCCGCGCGCGCCGATCTCCACGGTCTTGGCTATCACGGGCTGGAGGTTCGGATCGGAGACGAAGTCGTTCGGCAGCGAGCAGGGGGCGTTGGGGTCCGCGCACGCGAGCTCGATCACGGTAGGCGAGCGCATGCCCTCGTTGTAGGCCGCATAGACGGTCAGCGCCGGCGTGGGGTTCCAGTTCACGCCGAAGGCCGGATTGAAGCGCGAGAACGTGTGATGCCCGTCCAGGGCAGGCTGCTGGCCGCTTTCGTCGCCGATGTCGGCGCGTGCCCAGTCGTAGCGTCCGGAGAAGGTGGCCGAGAGCTGTTGCGTGAGCGAGAGCGTGTCGCTGAAATACAGCCCGTAGTTCGCGCTATGCGTTTTTGCGTTGGTCTGGAGTTGGTAGTCGCCGATGCCCACAGTCGCACGCGTCGCCGTGAAGTAGGCGTCCTGTTGGGACGCCAGATACGTCGAGTTCGCCAGGTCCGCGTTCGCGCCGAGCACGAACTGGTTCTTCATGTCGAGCAACTTGCCAAGCAGCGTCAGCTGCAGGCTCGCGCCGTAGCTATCGGTCGTGATGTCCGAAAGCGCGTTGGTGCCTTCGGCCGAATTCGGATCGGTGGGCTGGAAATTGTTGTTGTTATTGCTGCTGAGATTGCTGTTGTCGTAGTGGCGGTAATAAACGTTGCCGCTGACCTCGACGTTGTCATTGAAATAGTGGTCGCCCGACAGCGTGACCCATGCAGCCTTGTTCTTGTTCTGGTCAGGGTACGTGTAGGCCTGGCGCGGGTTGTCGAGAAACGAGCGCGGGATCGTCTGCGACCCCTGCAAGGTATTGTCCGCGCCGCCTGCCGAGACCGAAAGCGTCGTATCCGCATCGGTATAACGCAGCTTGCCGAAGCCCTGGCGCACCCTGCTCGAATTGTGGTCGGCCCAGCCGTTGTCGTTCGCGACATTGCCGGTCACGTAGTAGTCGAGGTTCGAGCCGATTGTGCCGCCCTGTTCGATCTGGGCGGTCTTGCGCCCCCAGGAACCGCCGCTGATCTCGACGTTGCCGCCGGGATGCGCGCGACCGTTCTTCGTCGAAATCGCGAGGGCGCCGCCGAGCGTGTTCAAGCCATAGGTGGGATTCGATCCGGGGATCAGCTGAATCGTGTCGATGGCCGCCGACGGGATGAGATCCCAATTCACCACGTCACCGAACGGCTCATTCACGCGCACGCCGTCGAGAAACACGGAGAGGCCCTGTGGCGTGCCGAGCAGCGGCGACGCCGTCGAGCCGCGATAGTTCACATCGGTCTGCCAGGGGTTGCCCTGCGCCTCGTTGATATCGACGCTCTGCAGGTTCTTTTCGAAGTAGTCGGTGAGCGACGCGCGATGCTGCGTCCCGATCTCGCTCGCGCGGATGGTTTGCACGTTTGCCGGCACCTGCGTAAGCGGTGTGCCGATACCGAGCAGCGGCGTCGTGCCGATGACGACGATCGTCGGCAGCAGCGTGTCTGCGTCGGCCGCAGCAGGCGCGGCTTGCGCCGCGACGTCGAGCGGTGCGCCTGCCAGTACCGTGCCGCAGCAGAGCGCGATGCAGACACGGCACCTGTAGCGCGGCGAGGCCGGGCGGTTTTCGGATGGGTGCATCGTTCTTCTCTCGTCGTACATTCGCATGGCGCGGCGATAGCCGGACGTCTGGTCAACAAGAGCATTACACAGGCACCGCGGGTTGCGCGCGGGAGGATTTCCCGAAGTGCGGCCAGCGCCTGCCTCGAAGGAAAAAATCAGATCGTCGGGATCGCGCGCGGCGAGCGGACCTCATCGCAAATCATTACGTTTTCCTTGATATTCATTGCAATCGACATCGATCTGAAAGGGGGAATGGAATGGATGCATTTCCATAATCTGCGTTTTCGGCCGGGAAAAAACGGGGCAAGATTGCATCGATCAGTGACGCGAGCAGACGAAACGCTAAGACGTCGGAAATTTCGATACACGAGGCCCGCCACGTGCCCCCATGCACTTCCATTTTGCTTGTCGATGACCATGCGGTCGTGCGCGAAGGCTATAAGAGACTGATCGAGTTCGAATCGGATCTTTGCGTATGCGGTGAGGCCAGGCATGCAGCCGAGGCCTATCACGCGTTCTGCACGCTGCGGCCCGATGTGGTCGTGATGGAGGTGTCGCTGCCAGGCCCGAGTGGCATCGAGGCCATCCGCCGCATGCTTGCGCGCGAGCGCGCAGCGCATATCCTGATATTTAGTGTCCGTGAGGAAACGACTTTCGTGCGCCGCTCGCTCGCCGCGGGGGCGCTCGGTTACGTGACCAAGGCCAGTGCGCCCGACGTGCTTGTCGATGCGGTTCGCACCGTGGCGCGCGGGCGTCGATTCCTGAGTCCCGACGTCGCACAGGCGCTGCACACGAGTGATGCGTTTCGGGAGGGGCACGTTGACAACGCGCTGTCGGCGCGCGAGTTCGAGGTGCTGGGACTGCTCATCCAGGGTTATACATTGCTCGCCATCGGCGAGAAACTCGGGATCAGTCAGAAGACCGTGGCCAACCATCAGTCGACGCTCCGTCAGAAGTTCGGCGCGGACAACAGCGTGCAACTTGCCCGCATGGCGAACCGGTTCGGTCTGCCGTTTCAATCGGTTCCAGGCAGTTGATTTCAGGTCGGATCTTTCAGTCGAGGCATGCCATTGATTATTAGTAATACAAAGTGAATAGAAAGGCGATCAGTCGCCGAAGATGGCTCTGTGAATATTTGATGAATGTCGGGGCGGCTTTCATCGGAGAGAACGATGAGAAAGAAAATCACGGTTGCTTTGTTGCTGGGGGGGCTCATGCCGGCGGCGTGGGCGCAAACGAGCGTGACGTTGTATGGCCGCGTCGACGCGGGGCTCGAGTACCTGAACCACGTCACGACGGCGCCGGGTCAGACCGGCACACGCTTCAGTGCGGAAGGGGGCGACTGGGGCACGAGCATGCTGGGCCTGCGCGGCAACGAGGATCTGGGTGGCGGGTTGTCCACGGTATTCAATCTCGAAACCGCGCTGCAAGTGATGAACGGTACAACGGGCGGCGGGCGGCTCTTTTCGAGGCGTGCCTACGTCGGACTGAAAGACGACACGTGGGGGCAACTCCAGGCGGGGCGCAACCTGTTCATCGACAGCGATGGCGTGTGGGCGTTCGACCCGTTCGTGCAGCAGGCGGTGTCGTCGGCATCCCTCGTGCGCGGGCGCAACTGGCAGCAGACCAGCAATAACGTGGAATACCACAGCCTGGTTTTCCACGGCTTCGACGTGCAGGCGCAATACGCGTTCGGTAACCAGGCGAGCGGCTTCAACAACGGCGCGTCGGGCGAGTTCGGCCGCTCGGACGGTGTCATGCTGACCTACCACTCGCCGTATTTCGACGTCCGCGGCATGTACGACGAGCTGCGCGATTCGACCGGCAAGTTCAGCAACGTCTTCACGAGCTCCCGTGAATATTTCGTCGGCGGAAACGTGCGAATCCAGAAGTTCACGATTCAGACGGCCTGGACGCATTATTCCGCGCCGGACACACCGGCCGGCCTCGCGGACACCGCAGATCATTTCTGGCTTGGTGCGACATGGCAGGCGAATGCCCAATGGTCGGTGACGGGCGCCGGCTACTACGTCCGTGTGCGCAGCGGCAATGGCGACGCGACGCATGACCCGGCCGGCCACGCGATGCTGTACGCGCTCGGCACGACCTACAACCTGAGCAAGCGCACCTTCCTTTACGGCACGGTGGGTTATGTGCGCAACGGGAGCCACTCGGATTTCTCGGTATTCGCGACGCCGCTGGGCGCGACGCCGACCACCAATCCGCTCGATGGCGAATCGCAGGTCACGACGTATGTCGGCGTGATGCACACGTTCTGAAACGATAGATGAAGACGGCATCGATGATCGGCATCAAGCGGTTCCGGCAGTGGCGCAACGGCGCTCGTTCGGTATTTCGACAACGGGCGCAGGCGTGCGGTGCGCTGGGCGTTCTGCTCGTTGCGCCGTCCCTCGCGTGGGCGCAGGCATCCGTGACCTTGTACGGTGTCATCGACACGAGTATCGAGATCACGAATCCGGGCGCGGGATGGGTGGCGCGGATGGACTCGGGTGCGTATCGCGGGTCGCGGATCGGCTTGCGCGGGAGCGAGCCGATCGGCGGCGGGACAAACATTCTGTTCGTACTCGAGAACGGATTTGGCTCGACCAATGGCACGCTCGATACGGCGGGCACGCTGTTCAACCGCCAGGCCTGGATCGGTGTGAGCGGCCCCTGGGGAGAAATGCGCGTCGGACGGCAATATTCGCCGATCTATATCCCGTTCAAAGGCGAGATCGATGCATTTGGTGCGGGAACCATTGCGTCCGGGCTGAACAACTTCTCCAAGATCACGCCCTACGCGAGCAATGCGATCACCTATCTGTCACCGAACATCGCGGGCTTCGACGCAACGGTGATGATGTCGCTGCGTGCGGCGAGCGACAACGACGGCAACGGGCTCGCGGGCAATTTCGAAACGGTGTCGTACCAGTACGGGCCGGTGCGGCTCGCATACGGACACCAGCAGACACACGGCAGCGGAGCATTGCGCGCGAATCTCGCCGGCGTGTCGTATCGCATCGACAAGGCCACCTTGTTCGCGGACTGGTTCAACGGGGCGGGCGGCAGTGCCCCGATTTATCACAACGACGGTTTTGCGGTATCGCTGCGCTATGCGTTCGCGCCGAATCTCGATGCTTCGCTCGGCTATGCGTACGTGCGTGACCGTTCCGGCGGGGACAACAACGCGGACCAGTTCAGTGCGATGTGCGATTACAAGCTATCGAAGACGTTGCAACTGTACGCGAGTGCGGGCTGGTTGCGTAATCGTAGCAACGCGACTTTCACGCTGCGCGGCGTCAACGTAACCGGGCTCCCGCCATCGTGGCCCGGTTCGCTGGTGCGCGGCGTACAGATCGGCATGATCGATCGTTTTTGAATGCGCTGACTCGCCAAAGTGAGCGTAGTGCCAAGGCAGGGTTTGTCTATCGCTGTTTTATGGAGAGCTGAAAATGAAACGAGTGTTCAACAGGCAAGACGCGAATCGGCGCGCTTCGCCGCTATCCTGGCGCAACCCGGCTATCGCGACGGCCGTCGCTATCATGAGCAGCCTCATCGTTGCTGCTCCCGCTGCCGCACAAAGCGCGGGAGATTGGCCAATGGCCGGGCAGAATCTGCGCAATACCCGCAGTGCCGCGGGCGAACGCGCGATTGGCCTGAACAACGTGGCCAAGCTGGCGCCACGCTGGTCGGTGGAGACGGACGGTAACGTGTCTGCCACGCCGACGGTAGTCGCCGGTGTCGTCTATGTTCCCGATTTCGGTGGCTCGCTATGGGCCGTCGATGCCGCGACCGGACAGGTCAAGTGGCACAAGAAGGTCAGTGACTACAGCCAGATTCCCAACGATGCGTCGCGCACCAGCCCCGCATACTGGAAAGGCACACTGGTGATCGGCCAGGGTACGCAGATCGCCAACAACCCGACCGGCGCCTACATGCTGGGCATCAAGGCCGAAGACGGCGCGCCGCTGTGGCGTACGCAGGTCGACACGGACAAGTCCGCCATCATTACGAGTTCGCCGGTTATCGACAACGGGATCGTGTACGTCGGCGTATCGTCTCGCGCCGAGGCACTGAAGGAGACGCCGCAGTATCGCGGCAGCGTCGTGGCGCTCGACGCGACGAGCGGCAAACTGCTGTGGAAGACCTACATGGTTCCGGAGGGCTACACCGGCGGTTCGGTCTGGGGCAACACACCGGTCGTCGATCATGAAACCGGCTTGCTGTACGTGACGACTGGCAACAACTTCACCGTTCCGGAAGGGGTGTGCCGGTATCCGGGGCAAGAGAAGTGCAAGGCAGCCGTACCGGGCAATCATATCGACAGTTTCGTCGCACTGAACCTGAAGACGGGCAAGATCGCATGGGCTACCCGTACGCTGGCGGCCGACATGTCGACGAACTACGACCACGATGACGGCCCGGACTACGATTTCGGCTCGGGGCCCAACCTGTATACGACGACCATCGGCGGGCACAAGCGCACGTTGCTCGGTGCCGGCCAGAAGAGCGGCGTCTACTGGGCACTTGATCCGAAGACGGGCAAGGTCGTCTGGCATACCCAGGTCGGCCCCGGCAGCCTGCTCGGCGGCATGCTGTGGGGAACGGCCGCTGACGGCAAGCGCATTTACGTGTCGATCGGCAACCTGAATCACGAGTCCATCGACGTCAATTCACCGGCGGGGACGAAGACGACCAAGGGCGGCATCTGGGCCGCGGTTGACGCGGCAACCGGCAAGCTGCTCTGGCGCACCGCGGATCCGCAGCAGATGATGGACACCGTTGCGATGTCCGAGGCTAACGGCGTGGTGTATGCCGGTTCGCTGGCGGGCAGTGGCGCCAACATGTATGCACTCGATGCGTCGACCGGCGAAATCAAGTGGAGCTTCGAGAGCGGTGGCGCCGTGGTGTCCGGTGCCGCGATCGTCGACGGGACGGTCTATTGGGGGTCCGGCTATCACACCAAGATTCTCGGGCTGCCCTATGCCGGCGACAACCACAAGCTTTACGCGTTTTCGGTAGCGAAACAGTAAGCCGCCGTTGCCGGGTGTCGCGGGACCACCCGCGCGAGTCGAGATCCGCGCTCGAATGCGAGCGCGGCATCGACCGCGCGGGTGGCGAGCCGACGACGGCGTACCGATTGCACAACTCCCCCCAAAAGCGACAGGAGACGCGGTTGCACGATGCAGGGCGCGTGGCTAGCCGACCGGTGACGCACACCGCCCTGTCGATTCCTTGAAAACGTGGCGAGCGTTCGCGCGAGCAGGCGCGAATCCGTCGGGCACGAAGTGCAAGCGCTAATTCGAATCGGTTTGATTCCGTTTCTTTGGTGTTCATTCGGCACGAATACGTGTCAAATGTGTCGACCCGGCCACCGTGATGCCAGCGCACTGCGCACAGGCTTCCATCGTTTGCACGATCGAGGCCGGTCTCCCATTTTCCGCTTCAAAGGACTGCAAACTTCATGAGCAATCGAAAACATGAAGTACTCGCTCCGCAGCATAGCCAGCCGATCTTCGTCGATCCGTACCCGCAGGTGGTGCTCGCGGACGTGCCGGTGAAATAAGCGCCGGGTATCGGGCGCGTTCGCATCGAGCTCGCCCATTGCCGACACTTTCCCCACACGCCGTCAATCGCGTGCGAACGACCGAGCGTCGTGAGGTGTCCGTTGAAAAGCATCAGGTCGAGCGCGTAATCGATTGCGCTCGCCAGCCATTCCTCATGTGATGAGTATTCGAAAAACGACTCGATGAGCGCGACCGCCTGCACGTCAATCCGCTTGACGAGCCGGCCCGCCAGCGCAGTCAACGTCCGCGTTTGGACCGTGCCGGCCAGCTCGCCAGCACACAACCATCGATTCCAATCCCATGATGCAACACCTTCCTGATCTCGACGCCTGGGCCATTTTCGCGCGCGTCGCGGAAACCGGCTCGTTTGCAAAGGCCGCCGAGCTGATCGGCACGTCGCAGTCGACCGTGTCGAAGGCCATCGCGCGCCTCGAGCAACGGCTCGGAACCATGCTGCTGTACCGGACGTCGCGCAGACTGTCGCTGACCCCGACGGGCGCTCTCTTGCGCGACCGTGCGATCCGGCTGCTCGCGGATGCCGAACTCATCGAGAACGAAGCAACGGCTCAGGCGCTCGAACCGCACGGCCTCGTGCGCGTGAATGCGCCGATGTCGTTCAGCCTCCTGCATCTCGCACCGGTGCTGCCCGCGTTTCTCGAGCGCTACCCGAGCGTCGACATCGATCTCATGCTGAGCGACCATCTGGTCGACGTCGTTCCGGGGGGCTTCGACATCGCGATCCGGATTGCCGAACTGAACGATTCGACGCTGCGCTTCCGCAGGCTCTGCGCAGTCCGCCGGCCGCTCGTCGCTTCGCCTGCCTACCTGGACCGGTACGGACGTCCGGCTCACCCGAGCGATCTCGAACGACATGTCTGCTTCACCTACACGAATCTGCCGACGTCGGGTTGCTGGCGGTTTCGGCACACCACGTCGGGTGAAAAATTTTCAGTACCGGTGAGCGGACGCATCCGCACCAACAACGCCGACGTGATCCTGCCCGCACTGGTCGCCGGCTACGGCCTCGCGCTGCAGCCCGAATTCCTGGTTGTCGATGCGCTGCGGCATGGCGAACTCGAGGAAGTGATGCACGACTGGAAGATCGCCGACATCAACGTGAACCTCGTGACGCCTCCCGGCATGTTGCGTACCGCGCGCGTCGCGGTGCTGCTCGACTATCTCACCGACCAGTTCATGACCGCACCCTGGGCGCCGCCCGCGCGCTGAACCTCTGCGGTCGAACCCGTCGGAGCCCGGCACGAACCCCGAGCGGGCCGGGCCCGGCCCGCTCGACCCCGTCGAGATCGACGACCGGTCGCGCGTCACGTCGACCCGCATCTGCGCGGCGGGCGCCCGCCGCGCACGTTCCATCGCTCGAGCCGCTACCGCACGAGATCGCCTTCAAGCGCTGCTGAGCGGGGGCGGGGGGATGCGACGCGCCACCGCTTGCCCGATTCCGGCCGGGTGCAGGTGGGCGATGCCCGATCACGGCGACGCGTCAAAAATTGACCTTGTCTCGTCCTTTCAGACCCAACATCGCGCGGGCCTCGTCGGGGGTGGCGATCTCCAGCCCGAGCTCGGTCAGGATGCGGCTGATTTTGGCCACCTGCTCGGCGTTCGAAGTGGCGAGCTGGCCTCGTCCCATGAACAGGTTGTCCTCCAGGCCGACGCGCACGTTGGCGCCCATGACCGCGCCCATCGTCACGAACGGCATTTGCTGGCGGCCTGCGGCGAACAGCGACCAGACGTAGTCTTTGCCGAAAAGGCGGTCGGCCGTCTGCTTCATCAGCAGCACGTTTTCCGGGTCGGCACCGATGCCGCCCATCACGCCGAACACCGACTGGATGAGGAATGGCGGTTTGACCAGGCCGATCTCGACGAAGTAGGCCAGGTTATACAGGTGGCCAATGTCGTAGCACTCGAACTCGAACTTGGTGCCATGCGTCTTGCCCAGCGTTTCCAGGATGTAGCGGATGTCGCGGAAGGTGTTGCGGAAGATGCCGTCCTCCGTATTCTTCAGATAGGGCACCTCCCAGTCATGCTTCCACTCGCGGCTTTTTTCGGCCATGCGGAACATGGCGAAGTTGATCGAGCCCATGTTCAGCGAAGCCATCTCCGACGAGGCGCGCAGTGCGCCTTCGAGTCGCTGCTCGAGCGTCATCGTCACGCTGCCGCCCGTGGTGATGTTGAGTACGGCATCGGTCTGCTCGGCGATGCGAGGCAGGAACTGCATGTAGACGTCGGCCGACGCCGAAGGGCTGCCGTCGACGGGGTTGCGCGCGTGCAGGTGGATGATGGCTGCGCCCGCCTGGGCCGCGGCGATGCTGTGCTCGGTGATCTGATCGGGCGTGCAGGGCAGGTACGGCGACATCGTGGGCGTGTGCACGGAGCCGGTGATCGCGCAACTGATGATGGTCTTGCTCATGGGTGTTCCTCGTTGTGTGGTGGAGGGAAGTTGAGTGGATCAGGCGGTTGCGGCCAGCCTGTCGTCGAAGATGGCGACCGCGCGCGTCCAGCCGGCCGAGGCGTTGCGGATCTTGTGGGGGAAGCAACTGATGAAGAAGCCATCGGGGGGGAGCGCCTCCAGGTTGTGCAGTTTCTCCAGGTGGCAGTAGCCGATATCACGGCCCGCCTTGTGGCCCTCCCAGATGAGTCCGGCGTCGCGGCTCTCGGCGTATTTCCCGGCGGTATGGACGAAAGGCGCGTCCCAGCTCCACGCGTCGGTACCGGTCAGGCGCACACCGCGCTCCAACAAGTACATGGTGGCGTCGTAACCCATGCCGCAGCCGGCCGACACGTAGTCGTTGTTGCCATAGCGGCTACCGGCGCGCGTGTTGACGACCACGATTTCCAGTGGCTGAAGCGTGTGGCCGATGCGCTCGAGCTCTGCCTCGACGTCGGCGGCGTTGACCACGTAGCCGTCGGCGAAGTGGCGAAAGTCGAGCTTGACGCCGGGCTGGAAGCACCACTCCAGCGGGACTTCGTCAATGGTCCACGCGCGTTTCTTTTCGCCAAGCGCCTTGTCCATGGTGCTGTGGAAGTGGAAAGGCGCGTCCAGGTGAGTGCCGTTGTGGGTGGAAAGCGTGACCCGCTCCACGGCCCAGCCCTCGCCGTCGGGCAGGTCTTCCTTCTTGAGACCGGGAAAGAACGGTTCGATCTGATCGACCGTATGCTCGTGGGTGAAGTACTGGATCTCGGGCTTGAAGGCGGGCGGATCGGAGACGACGTCGTTTTCCAGGTAAATGGATAAATCGACGAAGCGGCGTGTCATGGAGGACTCCTATTCTTGAGGGGCGATCAGATCCGGCCGGGTTCAGTGTGCGACGACGGCTTCTTCCGGGGGCAGGACTTCTGCAGCCGGCAGCATCAGTACCACCACGGCGGCGGCCATGAACACGCCACCGCACACGGCGATGCTCGGACCGAAGCCGAAGGCACTGGACATCGATCCCAGCAGCAGAGGCGCAAATGCGGAGAAGCCGCGTCCCACGTTGAAGCAGAAACCCGTGCCCGTCGCGCGCACCTGAGTCGGAAACAGTTCCGCGAAATATGAGCCCATCAACCCGGCGAAGGCCATGAAGAACGCGAATACGGGGCCCAGCAACAACAGGACCGTTGGGGCGGTGGCCTGTACATAGAAAGGCAACAGCAGGCCGGAGCTGACGAGCGACAGGATCAGGGCCTTCTTCTTGCCGATGCGGTCGGCGACGTAGCCGAACACGTTGTAGCCAATGAACATGCCGACGTTGAGTAAGGCCAGGAAGCGCGCCATGGTGCCCACTTCCAGGCCGCGCTCCTTCACCAGGAAGGTCGGCAGCCACGTGCTGGCGCCCCAGTATGCGGCCAGTGCCAGCGCCGACGTCAGCGTGCCCAGCAGCGTCACGCGCAACAGGGCCGGGGTGAACAGTGAGGCGACGCCCCGGTCGCCAGCAGCCCGATGCCGGCTGTTGCGTGTGTGCTGCTGCCCGGCCCGCCAGGCCTCGGACTCGGGTACGCGCAGCCAGACGTAGGCCATGGCGATCACGACTGCGGCGCCGCAGACAAAGAACAGCACGCGCCAGCCGTAAGTGGGCAGCACATAGGCGGCCGCGGCTGAAGCGATGGCGGCGCCAATGGAGAATGAACTCAGCACGAAGGAGGTAGCCCGCGCGCGCTGGTCTACCGGCCACGTCTCGTTCACGTGCGCGGCGGCGATCCCCCACACGCTGCCGAGGCCCAACCCGGAGAGAAACCGCAGCACCAGCACCTCGCGCCAATCGGTCGCCGCGGAGATCGCCATCGTGAGCAGGCCGAAGCCTCCAAGCGACAGCAGCAGTACGGTGCGGCGGCCCCACCGGTCGGCTACGGGGCCCATGACTACGCCGCTGAGGCCCACGCCGAGCAAGGTGGCGGTGACCAGCAGCCCGGCCTGTGCCGGGCCGATATGCAGCGACGCCGTAATCGCCGGCATCGCAATCGCCAGGATGATGATGTCGACGGCATCGAACATGTAGCTCAAAAAATATCCGATCAGCACACGCCACTTCAATGGGGTCGAGATGGGGGGCATGAGTGTTGTCTCCTGGAGCACCGAATCATGGTGTTGACTGTACGTTCGTACAATTTTTGTATTGATGAACTATACGTACGGTCAGTGAATATTTTGCCTAGGGGAAACCATGAGATTCCGACGGCGCTGCAAAACGCCGCGTCGCCTGACGGGAGAGCGGCGCGCGAGCAGAAGAGCCTTCGTCTAAAGGGCTGATGCAACCAGAAGCGAGACGCCCGCCGTCATGAGGAAGGGCGGCCGCATGGCGATGACTGGACCAAACCGCAGATTGCGCGAATCAAGTCCGGACGCCACGGGGCTCCTGATACGCCCTTTGAGTTCACGGCATTCGGCATATGACGTCGAACGCTTCGCTGCCTGAGCCAACGTCTGGATGGCGGTTTCGCCAGATGGCCTGTCGCCGACAGCAAGCTTCGCCGCACTCGATCGCTCGGCAATCTGCGCGGTGGGTGCAGGAACTTGCTCCCGTCCCACGCGCGTCGATCGTTGATCGCAGGCGTCAAATATCGATGCGCGCTCCTAGAATCGATGCCGAAGTCCGACTCCGAAGCTGTTGCCGGTGCCTGCAGTACTCAGTTTGTCGTACAAGTAGCTCAGGTAAGCGTCGGTGCGTTTGGAGAGGGGATAGTCGTACGTCAGACCGGCGGTATCGCGATGCCGATCTCCCGTGGGCGTCGACAACGCTGTATGAGCCCAGGATGCCCCGATGCTGGAAATGCCGATCGGGACCGAGATGCCCGCTTGCCAGGTCTTCGTGGAGAGTCCCGATGGATAGGCCAATGCGCGATCGAATGAGGCGGAGAGCGAGAAGTAGGGGAACTTGTAGGTGCCGCCAACAAAATAGGCGTTCTGGTGTGTGGTGGTCGAGGTGATGCCGGGTCCGTATCCGGTGCGCTGTGCAGCGGCAGACGCATAGAGTGGCCCCTGATCGTAGACAACGGCTGCCAGGACATCGTGTGCCCCGCTACCGGGGAGGCCATACTGGAACGTCACTTTTGTGCCTGCAATGGATGGCGATTCATACGAGATGGCGCTGTCCCAGCTGGTATCTCCAGCCACCGCCCGTCCGAAGTCGGCTATCCAGGTCTGGACCATGAGCGGGCTAAAGCGCGTGGATCCACCCAGCGGATTCGTGCGAGCAGTGATGAAAAAAAGCGGGTTGATCAGTCGTCCTGCTCGAATTTCACCCCACTGACCTGAAAGCCCGACATAGGCATTTCTTGAATAAGCGTTGTCTCCCGAGAACCGGCCAGACTGACCCGAGTTCATGAGCAGGTAGCCCTCGATCGCAAAGTTGGCACGAAGGCCGCCGCCGAGATCTTCCGTGCCCCGGAGGCCGTAGAACGAAGTCGTTTGACCGCCGCTCAGCATGGCCAGACTGCTTGCGCTTGCTCCGCTTGGTTTGAAGGAGCCGATCGCAACGTCGAGAATTCCGTAAAGTTGAACGGTAGACGTCTGCGCTATCGCGGCAGTAGACATGCAGCCGTCAATAAAAAAAGCTGCTGCCATAAATTTCGCGATCCTAATCATGATGGTGTCTCCTCACCGATTTTTGTGTTGGATCAGGCCACTGTCTGCAGTGGCGCTGTCTTCTGTTTTTCTGCTTACCGCGGGCCAGTCCCGCTACGGATGTGGTCTAGCTGGATGATGCTCCCTGCATCTCCGTGGAAAAGCAGGAGGATTCTTTCGCGGGAAGGGGAAGGGCCTCGGGGTTGTGAAGATTCCCCGTGGCGTCATCTCCGATCTCGACGCCTGTCTTCACTGCCGCCGCAAACGGGCGGGCCTGGTCCGGGTATCGATCGCATCCGTTATCGCGCACACGACAGTTGCCTTGCTTCTCGTGAAGTCACTGATCAAGAGAGGCTGGCGAGTCGAACGCTCACCGTCCCACGGTCAAATCGATGCTGACTGTACGTTCGTACAGCATCCGTACCAAGTAGGATTAGTACCTAGGCGTCGGGCACGTTTCAACGACTGACTGAGCGTTCGTTTTTTGCGCTGCAGTACAATCGGAGCCGCTGCCAACAAAAGGAGCGGTTGCTTATGACCCAGACGGCGCCACGTAACACGCAGCGTGTACGCGGAAAATCAAACACGAAGCCGGAAATGGACAAGCGAGAACGAGTGATCGTTGCGGCCGAGCGGCTTTTCGCTCGCGAGGGGTATCACGGTGTTTCGATGCGGGATATCGCGAAGGAAGCAGACGTTGGGCTTCCGCTGATCGTCTACCATTTCGAAACGAAGCTTGGGCTGTACAAGGCGATTTTCGAGTACCGCAAGGGACTGGTCGAGGAGCGTCTGGCTCAGCTTGAGCAGATCACTGACTTCGATCAGCCGGACGTATTGTTGAAAATTGCGACGGCCTTTGTATCGCCGATCGTCAGGAGCTACGCAACGCCAGAGGGCAGAGAGTATGCGCAGCTCGTTGTGAGAGAGGCTTCGGATCCGCAAGAGGGAACGCGCGGCATCATCGAAGAGTATTACGATCCCATCGGAAAGGCCTACATCTCGGCGATACGGCGAGCGCTACCCAATGCGTCGGACGAGTTCCTGTGCAGGAGCTATTTGTTCGCGGTCGGAGCGCTCGTGATGAGCGTGTTCGATCATCGAATCGGGCGTCTGTCTGGCGATTCATTCAGTGATACCGACGTCGAGGTCAAAACGAATATGCTTGCGGCATTCATTGCCGACGGAATGCAAAGCGGTGGCGAGCGATTCAAGTAGCTGGCCATATTGAAATCGCCGGTCGCTGTGGGGTGATTCAAGGCGGCAGGCGCGGGATGGCGCGGCACGATCGCGGCAACCGACACACCTGCGCCAGCAACCTTCTACGGCACGCGCGGTTGCGCTTCCACTGACGAAACCACATCCGCGAGCCGCTGCGCGGCCGCTTCCATCTGCGCCCGGCCGAACCCGCCGAAGCCCAGCACGAGCCCCGGGCGGGCCGTGCCCGGCGCGAACATCGGCGACACCGCGCGCACCGCGACGCCGGCTTGCGCGGCGCGCTCGACCACGTCGAGATCGTCAATCCCTTCCGCGAGCCACAGTACGACGTGCATCCCCTGGTCGCCCGGCTGCACCCACGCGCGTTCGCGCGGCAGCCGCGCCCCGAGCGTGTCGATCAGCAGCGCGCGCTGCTCCGCGTACACGCCGCGCACGCGACGGATGTGGCGGTCGAGGTGGCCTTCCGCGATGAATGCGGCCAGTACGTGCTGGTCCGCGGTCGGCACATGGCGATCCATCAGCGCACGCGCGCCGCAGAACGCGGGCACGAGATCGTCGGGGGCGATCACGTAGCCGAGCCGCAGCGACGGAAACAGGATCTTGCTGAAGGTGCCGAGGTAGATCACGCGATCGGGGTCGAGCCCCTGCAGCGACGGGAACGGATAGCCTTCGTAGCGCAGCTCGCTGTCGTAATCGTCCTCGACCACCCACGCGCGCCGAGCACGCGCCCACGCGAGCAGCGCGTTGCGCCGCGCCATGCTGAGCGGCATGCCGAGCGGATACTGGTGCGACGGCGTGACGAATGCGGCACGCGCATCCGGCGCGATGCGGATGCCGGCCTCGACGTCGAGGCCGTCGGCGTCGACCGGCACCCGCACCATCGCGTCGCGTCGCCCCGTGCTGTCGAGCAGCGCGGTGATGCCGCGATAGGCGGGATTCTCGACCCACGCCTGATCGTCCGGGCCGAGCAGTACCTGGCTCGCGAGATGCAGCCCCTGCTGCGTGCCGCTCGTGATCACGACCTGGCCGGCATGGCAGCGCACCGAGCGCGACCGGCGCACGTAGTCGGCAATCGCTTCGCGCAGCGGCAGCGCACCTTGCGGATCGGCATAGCC
>NZ_CAJNKE010000071.1 GCF_905232215.1 Burkholderia sp. LMG 13014 | reverse complement strand
AGCGCGTCGTGGTTGCGCTCGATCAGGCCCGTGTCGAGATCGGCCGTCGCGAACGGTGCGCACGCAACGATCCGCTGCAGGAACGCGGCGTTCGTGTGCAGGCCGACCACCTCGCACGCACGCAGTGCGCGCAGCATCAGGCTCAGCGCTTCCGCACGATCCGCACCGTGGACGATCAGCTTCGCGATCATCGGATCGTAGAACGGCGTGATCGAATCGCCTTCGCGCACGCCGCTGTCGACGCGCACCGACGCCCCGATCGCGAACTCGACGCCTGCCGGCAGCCGCAGGTGCTTCAGCGTGCCCGTCGACGGCAGGAAGCCGCGCGCCGGGTTCTCCGCGTAGAGACGCGCCTCGAGCGCATGCCCCTGCACGCGCAGTTCATCCTGCTTCAGCGGCAGCGGCTCGCCGGATGCGACGCGCAATTGCCATTCGACGAGATCGAGCCCCGTGACCATCTCGGTGACCGGATGCTCGACCTGCAGGCGCGTGTTCATTTCCATGAAGTAGAACGCGTCGCCCGTCATGATGAATTCGACGGTGCCCGCGCCGACGTAGCCGACCGCGCGCGCGGCCGCGACGGCCGCCTCGCCCATCGCGCGGCGCACGTCGTCCGGCAGCCCCGGCGCCGGCGCTTCTTCCAGCACCTTCTGGTGACGGCGCTGCACCGAGCAGTCGCGGTCGAACAGGTACACGGTATTGCCGTGCGTGTCGCCGAACACCTGCACCTCGACGTGGCGCGGACGCGTCAGGTATTTCTCGATCAGCACGCGATCGTTGCCGAAGCTGCTGGCGGCTTCGCGCTGGCACGACGCGAGCGCGGCCGGGAAATCGTCGGAGCGCTCGACCACGCGCATCCCCTTGCCGCCGCCGCCCGCGCTGGCCTTCAGCAGCACCGGATAGCCGATCCCGTCGGCTTCGCGATGCAGGTTGGCCGCGACCTGGTCGTCGCCGTGATAACCGGGCACGAGCGGCACGGCGGCCGCATGCATCAGCGCCTTCGCGGCGGCCTTCGAACCCATCGCCGCGATCGCGTCGACCGGCGGCCCGATGAAGACGATGCCGGCCGCTTCGCACGCATGCGCGAAATCTTCGTTCTCCGACAGAAAGCCGTAGCCGGGGTGGATCGCCTGCGCGCCGGTGGCGCGCGCGGCTTCGATGATGCGCTCGATGCGCAGGTAGCTGTCGGCCGCGGCCGAGCCGCCGATGTGCACGGCCTCGTCGCACGCGGCCACGTGTTTCGCGTTCGCGTCCGCGTCGGAATAGACGGCGACGCTCGCAATCCCGAGACGTTTGCACGTCGCGGCGACGCGGCACGCGATTTCGCCGCGGTTGGCGATCAGAATCTTGTCGAACATGGCTTCGGTGTCGTCCGGAAAGAGGGGGTCACGCGCGCTGCGCGATCATTCACGCCACGACGGCGTGCGCTTTTCGAGGAAGGACGCAATCCCTTCGCGCGCTTCCGCGCCGGCGCGGGTGCGCGCGATCCAGTCGGCGGTCTGCTCGATCAGCGTCGCGTCGAGCGGCCGGCCGGCCACATCGGCGACGAGCCGCTTGCACGCCTTCACCGCGTCGGGACCATTCGCGACGAGCGTCGCGGCCAGCTTCGCGACGGTTTCGTCGAGCGCGTCGGCCGGCACCGCGTCGTGAATGAAACCGAGCGACGCCGCGCGCGCGCTGTCGAACACCTCGGCCGTCGTGAAGTAGCGGCGCGCCGCGCGCTCGCCCATCGCACGCACCACGTAAGGCGCGATCGTCGCCGGGATCAGCCCGAGCCGCGCTTCCGACAGGCAGAACTTCACGCCGTCCGCGGCGATCGCGATGTCGGCCGCCGCTACCAGGCCCACGCCGCCCGCATACGCGTCGCCATGCACGCGGGCGATCACCGGCTTGCCGCAGCGATGGATCGCCTCGAGCATCCGCGCCAGCTTGCGCGCATCGGCACGGTTCTCGTCGTCCGAGTAACCGGCCATCTTCTTCATCCAGTTCAGGTCCGCGCCCGCGCAGAACGCCGCACCTTCCGCGGCGAGCACGATCGCGCGCACGCCTTCGTGCGCGTCGAGCCATTCGAACGCGGTGGTCAGCTCGGCGATCGTCGTCTCGTTGAACGCGTTGCGCACATCGGGACGCGCGAGCGTGACAGTCGCCACGCGGCCGGCTTCACTTACCTTGATCGTTTCGTATCGCATCGTTCAGCCCTCCCGGCCGTTACATGCGGAACACGCCGAAGCGTGTCTCTTCGATCGGCGCGTTCATCGACGCGGCGAGGCCGAGGCCCAGCACGTCACGTGTCTGCGCGGGGTCGATCACGCCGTCGTCCCACAGCCGCGCGCTCGCGTAATACGGATGGCCCTGGCGCTCGTACTGGTCGCGGATCGGCTGCTTGAACGCATCCTCTTCCTCGGCCGACCACGAACCACCCTTCGCCTCGATGCCGTCGCGACGCACCGTCGCGAGCACCGACGCAGCCTGCTCGCCGCCCATCACGGAAATGCGCGCGTTCGGCCACATCCACAGGAAGCGCGGGCCGAATGCGCGGCCGCACATCCCGTAGTTGCCGGCGCCGAACGAGCCGCCGATGATCACCGTGAACTTCGGCACCTTCGCGTTCGATACGGCCGTCACCATCTTCGCGCCGTGCCGCGCGATGCCTTCGTTCTCGTACTTGCGGCCGACCATGAAGCCCGTGATGTTCTGCAGGAACACCAGCGGAATCTTGCGCTGGCAGCACAGCTCGATGAAATGCGCGCCCTTCACGGCCGACTCGGAGAACAGGATGCCGTTGTTCGCGACGATCCCGACCGGATGGCCCCAGATGTGCGCGAAGCCCGTGACGAGCGTCGTGCCGTAGCGCGCCTTGAATTCGTCGAACTCGGAATCGTCGACGATGCGCGCAATCACTTCGCGCACGTCGAACGGCTTGCGCGTATCGACCGGAATCACGCCGTACAGGCTCTTTGCGTCGTAGCGCGGCGGCTTCGGCTCGCGCAGCGCCACCGGCAAAGCGATCTTCGGCGCGAGATGATCGACGATGTTGCGCGCGATCGACAGCGCATGCGCGTCGTTCTGCGCGAGATGGTCGGCCACCCCCGACAGGCGCGTATGCACGTCGCCGCCGCCGAGATCCTCGGCACTCACTTCCTCGCCGGTCGCGGCCTTCACGAGCGGCGGCCCGCCGAGGAAAATCGTGCCCTGCTCCTTCACGATGATCGACTCGTCGCTCATCGCCGGCACGTACGCGCCGCCTGCCGTGCACGAACCCATCACGACGGCGATCTGCGCGATCCCCGCCGCCGACATCGTCGCCTGGTTGAAGAAGATGCGGCCGAAGTGGTCGCGATCGGGAAACACGTCGTCCTGGTTCGGCAGGTTCGCGCCGCCCGAATCGACGAGGTACACGCACGGCAGCCGGTTTTCCGCGGCGATCTCCTGCGCGCGCACGTGCTTCTTCACGGTAACCGGGTAATAGGTGCCGCCCTTGACCGTCGCGTCGTTGCACACGATCACGCACTCGCGGCCGGCGATCCGGCCGATCCCGGTGATGACGCCCGCGCCCGGCGCGTCGTCGTTGTACATGCCGTTCGCCGCGAGCTGCGAGAACTCGAGGAACGGCGCGCCCGGATCGAGCAGTTGCGCGATGCGGTCGCGCGGCAGCAGCTTGCCGCGCGACAGGTGCTTGTCGCGCGCGGCCTGGCCGCCGCCTTGCGCGAGCTGTTCGATCTTCGCGCGCAGGTCGGCGACGACCGCCTCGAGCGCGGCGGCATTCGCGCGGAAGTCTTCCGAGCGCGGGTTCAGTTTCGATTCGATGATCGGCATCGACGGGGCTCCGTTCGCGTGACGTGCGGCGTTACATCGTTTCCGCGAACAGCTCGCGGCCGATCAGCATCCGGCGGATCTCGCTCGTGCCGGCGCCGATCTCGTACAGCTTCGCATCGCGCCACAGGCGTCCGACCGGGTATTCGTTGATGTAGCCGTTGCCGCCGAGGATCTGGATCGCCTCGCCGGCCATCCACGTCGCCTTCTCGGCCGTGTAGAGGATCACGCCCGCGCAGTCCTTGCGCACCTGGCGGATGTGGTCGCTGCCGGCCGAATCGAGGTGGCGGCCGACCGCATACAGGTACGCGCGGCAGGCCTGGAACGTGGTGTACATGTCGGCGACCTTGCCCTGGATCAGCTGGAATTCGCCGATCGCCTGGCCGAACTGCTTGCGGTCGTGGATATACGGCACCACCGCGTCGAGGCACGCGGCCATGATGCCCGTCGGGCCGCCCGACAGCACCGCGCGTTCGTAGTCGAGGCCGCTCATCAGCACCTTCACGCCGCCGTTGAGCTGGCCGAGGATGTTTTCTTCCGGCACTTCGACGTCCTGGAACACCAGCTCGCCCGTGTGCGAGCCGCGCATGCCGAGCTTGTCGAGCTTCTGCGCAACCGAGAAGCCCTTCATCCCCTTCTCGACGATGAACGCGGTGATGCCGCGCGAGTTGGCTTCGACGTCCGTCTTCGCGTAGACGACGAGCGTGTCGCAGTCGGGGCCGTTGGTGATCCACATCTTCGTGCCGTTCAGCACGTAGCGATCGCCGCGCTTGTCGGCGCGCAGCTTCATGCTGACGACGTCGGAGCCGGCGTTCGGCTCGCTCATCGCGAGCGCGCCGATGTGTTCGCCCGACACGAGCTTCGGCAGGTATTTCTGTTTCTGCGCTTCGGTGCCGTTGCGGTGGATCTGGTTCACGCACAGGTTCGAGTGCGCGCCGTACGACAGGCCGATCGACGCCGATGCGCGCGAGATCTCTTCCATCGCGACCATGTGCGCGGTGTAGCCCATGTTCGAGCCGCCGTATTCCTCGGCCACGGTCATGCCGAGCACGCCGAGATCGCCGAACTTCTTCCACAGATCCATCGGAAACTGGTCGGTGCGGTCGACCTCAGCCGCGCGCGGCGTGATTTCCTTCGCCGCGAACGTCGCGACGGCGTCGCGCAGCATCTCGATGTCTTCACCGAGCATGAATTGCACACCGGGCAGGTTGATCATGTCTCCTCCGTCTCCAGAAAGTGTGTGGCATCCACCGATTTCTGAGTTTCGCTCAAATCGAATGAATGCACCGATTCATTGACCAATACAGCGTAAATTTTGCACAGTTTCGCGCCTCGCCGGGTTCGGCGTCAATAGTTTTTTGAGTGACACTCAGATATCATGCCGAGATGACAGCCGCTACCGCCGACACCATGACCGCCACCGCCAAAGCCGACCGCGCCGACACGTCGCGCGCGCCCGCCGGGCGCAAATCCCAGCAACGCGTGCAGGACATTCTGCGCGCCGGCCGGGAAGTGTTCGCCGAAAAAGGTTACGAGCATGCGACGGCCGCCGAGATCGCGCAGCGCGTGGGCGTCTCGGAGGCGACGGTGTTCAGCTACTTCCGCGGCAAGCGCGAGCTGTGCGCGCGCGTCATCGCGGATTGGTACGACGAAAACATCGCCGCATTCGAGGAAGGGATGCCGCAGGACGCGTCGGTCCAGCAGCAGTTCGCGTTCATCGTGCGCACCCACCTGCGGCTGATGCTGGTGAACGGCACGGGCCTGTGCGCGCTGGTGCTGTCGGAAGGCCGCGCGAAGCAGCATGCGCTGAGCGACGAGCTCACCGCGCTGCAGCGCCGCTACACCGCGCCGCTGATGGACGTGCTCGCGCGTGGCCAGACGGCCGGGCAGGTGCGCACCGACCTGCCGCTGAGCCTGCTGCGCTCGATGGTGTTCGGGCCGATCGAGCACGTGCTGTGGGATGCGATCCTCGGGCACCGCAAGCTCGATACGGAAACGACGGCCACCCAGCTCGTCGACATGCTGTGGGCGGCCGTGCAGCCGCCGGCGCCGGAACAGGCGGCGCTCGTGCGCTTCAGGAACGAAGTGGCGGAAGCCGTGCGGCGTCTGGAAGGCGACAGCACGCGCGGGTGACGCGCGGCGGGCAGCGCGCCCGCCGCCTCATCGTCTCCCCACCGTCGTGGGGTTCGGGCGCGCTACGACTCGTCGCCGACGCGCAGCGGCGCGCGGCTCTGCTCGTTGTTCAAATGGACGAACTTGCGCAACAGGCGCACCAGTTCCTGCGAATCGTCCTCTCCCATTCCGTCGAACAGGCCGGCACGCAGCTCCTTCACCGACGGAATCAGATGCGTGAGCAGTTCGACGCCCGCCGGCGTCAGCAGCAAGCGGCGCTGGCGCCGCGGCAGCACCTCGCGCACGATCAATCCTTTCGCTTCGAGCCGGACCGCGAGATCCGCGGTCGTCGACGTGTCGAGCGCGACCCGCTGCGCGAGCGTCACCTGATCGAGCCCCGGGCACTCGTACAGCATCCGCAGGACCGCGTACTGCACCGGCGTCACGTCCCGGCCCAGCTTCTCGTAGAACATCGCAACCGCGATCTGGTGTGCGCGCCGGATCAGGTGCCCGGGCTCGTCGTACAGATCGAGCGGGAAAACCGGCTGGTCGGCGGGATTCGTTTTTTCCATGAATAGTCGATGACATAAGCGGCGCGCGCCGGTTGCGCGCGCCGACGGCATGGCGCTGCCTCGCGCCATTTCCCGGGAAAACCAGTATACCGCCCGCCTTGCTCCAGCCAATCTCAATGAGTACACTGAATCTCATTCAGTACACGGAATGAAGAGATGCCGCGTACCGGCGGCATTGACCTGACGGAGACGACGAACGTGTTTCTCAAGAATGCTTGGTACGTGGCGTGCACGCCCGATGAAATCGACGGCAAGCCGCTGGGCCGCAAGATCTGCAACGAGTCGATGGTGTTTTACCGCGCGGCGGATGGCCAGGTCGCCGCGCTCGAGGACTTCTGCCCGCACCGCGGTGCACCGCTGTCGCTGGGATTCGTGCGCGACGGCGTACTCGTGTGCGGCTATCACGGGCTGGAAATGGGCTGCAACGGCAAGGCGGCCGGCATGCCGGGCCAGCGTGTCGGCGGCTTCCCGCCGATTCGCAGCTTCCCGGTGGTCGAGCGTTACGGATTCATCTGGGTCTGGCCCGGCGATGCGTCGGAAGCCGATCCCGCCAAACTGCCCGCGCTGGCGTGGGCGGAAGACCCGGCCTGGGCCCACGGCGGCGGCCTGTATCACATCCGCTGCGACTACCGGCTGATGATCGACAACCTGATGGATCTCACGCACGAAACCTACGTCCATGCGACGAGCATCGGCCAGAAGGAAATCGACGAAGCACCGCCGAAGACCACCAGCCACGGCGACGAAGTCGTCACGAGCCGCTTCATGGAAAACGTGATGCCGCCGCCGTTCTGGCAAATGGGGCTGCGCGGCAACGGGCTGGCCGACGACGTGCCGGTCGATCGCTGGCAGATCTGCCGCTTCACGCCGCCGAGCCACGTGATGATCGAAGTCGGTGTCGCGCATGCGGGCAACGGCGGCTACGACGCGCCGGCCGAACTGAAGGCGTCGTCGATCGTCGTCGATTTCATCACGCCCGAGACGGACACCTCGATCTGGTACTTCTGGGGGATGGCGCGCAACTTCCGGCCCGACGATCACGCACTGACCGCCGAGATCCGCGAAGGCCAGGGCAAGATTTTCGCCGAGGATCTCGAGATGCTCGAACGCCAGCAGCTCAACCTGGAGAAGTGGCCCGATCGCAAGCTGCTCAAGCTCAACATCGACGCCGGCGGCGTGCTGTCGCGCAAGGTGATCGAGCGGCTGCTCGCCGACGAGCACGCGTCGAGCCCGTCGCGGCCCGTGATTCCGGTCGCGCAGATCAAGGAGGCGTCATGAGCGCCGCGACGCTGACGGTCCGGGTGGCCCGCAAGTGGCAGGAAGCACGCGACATCTGCGGCTTCGAATTCGTCAGCGAGGACGGCTCGCCGCTGCCGCGCTTCGATGCCGGCGCCCATATCGACGTGCATCTGCCGGGCGGCCTCGTGCGCCAGTATTCGCTGTGCAACCACCCGGAGCACGGCGATCGCTATCAGATCGCGGTGCTGCGCGATGCCGACGGTCGCGGCGGGTCGCGCGCCATTCACGACGAAGTGCGGCAAGGCGATACCGTGCGGATCGGCGTGCCGCGCAATCAGTTTTCGCTCGCCCCCGACGCGCCGCACCACCTGCTGCTCGCAGGCGGGATCGGCGTCACGCCGATTCTCTCCATGGCGGAACGGCTGTTCTCCTCCGGCATGCCGTTCGACCTGCACTACTGCGCGCGCTCGACCGACCGCATGGCGTTCGTCGAGCGGATCAACGCAGCCGGGTTCCATGACCGCGCCCGCTTCCACGTCGACGACGGCGACCCCGCGCAACGCTTCGACCTGGCCGCCGTGCTCGCCGCGGCGTCCGACGGCACGCACCTGTACGTATGCGGGCCGCGCGGTTTCATGGATGCGGTGCTGAACGCCGCGCGCGAGCGCGGCTGGGCCGAAACGCGACTGCACTACGAGTTCTTCGGCGGTGCGATTGCGTCGTCCGGCTCGGACCGCGCGTTCCAGGTCCGGATCGCGAGCAGCGGCAAGGTGATCGACGTGCCGGCCGAATGCACGGTCATCGCGGCGCTGGCCGCGAACGGCGTCGACGTGCTGACGTCGTGCGAGCAAGGCGTGTGCGGCACCTGCGCGACGCGCGTGCTGCAAGGCGAGCCCGATCATCGCGATTCGTATCTGACCGAACAGGAACAGGCGGCCGGCGACCAGTTCATGCCGTGCTGTTCGCGGTCGCGCAGCGACCTGCTGGTACTCGATCTGTAGACGGACCGCCCGACTCGAGGCGGCCAACCACAATACTGGAGACGATCAATGGAGCAACATGCCCGGCCATCAATCAATACTGCTAAATTCCCGGTCGACCGATGGTGGGTCGCCGCGCTGTCATCCGAACTGACGGACAAACCCGTCGCCCGCACGCTGCTCGGCCATCCGGTCGTCCTGTTCCGGTTGCCGTCCGGGGAAGTCGGCGCGCTGGAGGATCGCTGCTGCCACAAGTCGCTGCCGCTGTCGTGCGGCTCGCTCGAAGCGCGTGGCCTGCGCTGTGGCTATCACGGCCTGCTGTTCGACCGCGGCGGCGCATGCGTGGAGATTCCCGGCCAGGACCGGATTCCGGCCAAGGCGTGCGTGTCGTCGTACCCGGTGCAGGAGCAGGACGCGATCGTGTGGATCTGGATCGGCGCCGACGCGCACGCTCGACCGACCTGCGCGCCGCCGCGCTACGCGTTCCACGGGGATCCGCAATACCGGTTCGGCGGTGGCAACTACCACTACGACGCACCGTATCAACTGATTCACGACAACCTGATGGACCTGAGCCACCTCGGCTATGTCCATCTGAACACGATCGGCGGCAACGCGCCGCTGCACATGGGCGCGGAAACCCGCGTCAGCAGCGACGGCGACACGGTGACACTGGTTCGCCGGATGCCGGATTCCGTTCCGCCGCCGACCTACACCGCCGCATGGCCGTTCGCGGCCCGCGTCGATCGCTGGCAGGAAATCGAGTTCCACGTGTCGCACATCCGGATCTGGACCGGCGCGATGGACGCCGGCACCGGCGACCTGCACGACCCGGCGCGCGGCGGCTTTCACATGCGCGGCTTCCACGGCATCACGCCCGAGACGGAAACGACGACGCACTACTTCTGGACCGTCGCGACCAATCCGCAACACGACGTCGAACGCATCGCGCAAACGGTCATCGAGCAATCCGCGGCGACGTTCGACGAAGACAAGACCGTGATCGAAGCGCAGTACCGGAATCAGCTGCGGTTCCCGGACGGCCGACAGATCGACATTCACGTCGACGCGGGCCCCAATCGCGCGCGGCGCGTGATCGAACGACTGCTGCTGCAACCCGAACCCGCGTAAGCATCGGGCCGGCGCACCAGCGGTGCCTGCCGGCCGCGGCGGGTGTTCCCCGGGGATGCCCGTCATCCCGCGCATTCGGTTTCATCCCAGTCGCTACCGCCGGCTTCGATGCCATTCCATTTGATTAGTCATACTATTTTATGAAGGATCTTTGACGTGAGCGCAAATATCCGCAATACGATCGACGCATCCCCGATGAGCGCGTTCCAGACGATGGCAGTCACGGCCTGCGTCGTGCTGAACATGCTCGATGGCTTCGACGTGCTGGCCGTCGCGTTTGCCGCGCCGCACCTGGCGGCCGAATGGAAACTGAGCGGCAAGGAAATCGGCCTGCTGTTGAGTGCCGGGCTGGCCGGCATGGGCATCGGCTCGGTGCTGATCGCGCCGCTGGCCGACCGCGTCGGCCGCCGCCGCATCATCCTGCTCTGCCTCGCCGTGATCTCGACCGGGATGCTCGCCTGCGCGGCCACGCACAGCACGCTGCAACTCGCCATCGCGCGTGCGTACACGGGGCTCGGCATCGGCGGCATGCTGGCGAGCCTGACCGTGATCAGCGGCGAGTACGCATCGAACAAATGGCGCAGCGCCGCGATCGGCATGCAGTCGACCGGCTACGCGATCGGCGCCACCGCCGGCGGCGTCATCGCCGGCACCCTGCTGTCGACGTGGGGATGGCGCAGCGTGTTCGCGTTCGGCGGCATCCTGACCTTGCTGGCGATCCCGATGGTACTCGCGCTGCTGCCGGAATCGCTCGATTTCCTGCTGGCGAGGCGTCCGGACAACGCGCTGCAGAAAATCAACCGCATCCTCGCGAGAATGAAGCGCGCACCGATCGACTCGCTGCCGATCGCGGCCTCGTCCACCGGCACGGCGAGCCCCGCGTCGAGCTGGACGGCCGTGCTGCGCGCACCGCTCGCGCGCCGCACGATCGCGCTGTGGATCGCGTTCTTCCTCGTGATGGGCAGCTTCTACTTCGTCGTGAGCTGGACGCCGAAGCTGCTGGTCCAGGCCGGGCTGTCGGCATCGCAGGGCGTCACCGGCGGGGTACTGCTCAACCTCGGCGGTATCGCGGGCGCGTCGCTCTTCAGCCTGCTGTCGACGCGCTTCGGCCTGCGCAACCTGTTGGGCGCGACCCTGCTGCTCGGCGGCGCGCTGATGGTCGTGTTCGGCGCGAACACGGGCTCGCTCGGCATCGGGATGACCGTCGCGGTATTCCTCGGCGCGGTGATCAATGCGTGCGTGGCCGGCATGTATGCGCTGTCGCCGACGCCGTACCCCGCTGAAATCCGCACGACCGGCATCGGCCTCGCGGTCGGCATCGGCCGCCTCGGCGCGATCCTGTCGCCGATGACGGTCGGTGCGCTGCTGGACGACGGCTGGTCCGTATCCCATCTCTATCTCGCGTTCCTCGTGCCGATGGCCGGCGCGGCAATCGCCGTCGTCATGGCGGGCTCGCGTGCGGCGGCGCCGCGCCGGCAACACGACCCGGCGATGTCGTAACACGCCACGCCCGCAGTCTTGCCGATACCCGTCGGCATCCCGGATACGTCCGGCTCACTATAAAAATCAATAAGCATATCTACATACTGTTTGGAGACAGCCATGAAAACGAAACTGGGCGTCGCACTCGCGACGGCAATGGCGCTGGCCGGACCGGCCTGCGCGCAAAGCAGCGTCACGCTGTACGGAATCATCGATACCGGCGTGTCCTACTACAACAATGCCGCGCACGGCGGATCGTTCACGGGCATGCCGACGCTGACCGGCGAGGTGCCGTCACGGTGGGGGCTGAGAGGCACGGAGGATCTCGGCGGCGGCTACCAGGCCTTCTTCGTGCTCGAAAACGGTTTTCAGCCTGGCACCGGTGCACTGAACTACGGCGGGCGCCTGTTCGGGCGACAGGCGAACGTCGGCGTGAACAGTCCGTTCGGCACGCTGACCCTCGGCCGCCAGATGAACATGTCGATGATCGTGCTGACCAATGCCGACGTGATCGGCCCGTCGATTCACTCGATGGCGGATTTCGATTCCTATCTGCCGAACGCGCGCAGCGACAATGCGATCGGCTACAAGGGCACGTTTCACGGCGTGACGCTCGGCGCCACTTACAGCTTCGGCCGCGACGCGGCCGGGCCGGCAGGGCCTTCGGCGACGGGCTGTGCCGGACAGGTGCCTGGTGACATCGTCGCCTGCCGCCAGTACACGGCGATGCTCGCGTATGACGCGAGCAACTTCGGGCTCGCCGCGTCGCACGACGTGATGCGCGGCGGCGGCGGCGCGCTGGCCCCGCTGAACAATCCGGCGTACACCGACACGCGCGACATCGTCGCCGGCTACGTGAAGATCGGCCCCGCGAAACTGGGGGCCGGGTGGATCCGCCGCAACCTCGCGGCGGCCGAACACCTGCAGGCCGATATCGTGTTCGCCGGCGGCACGTACTACGCGACGCCCTACCTCGCGCTCGACCTTCAGGGCGTCCGCTACCTGCAGCGCCGCGAAAACAGTGAAGGCGGCACGAATGCCACGCTGCTCGTCGGCCGCGCGAACTATTTCCTGTCGAAGCGGACGACCGTCTATACGTCGGTGGGCTACATGTTCAACAGCACGCTGGCTGCGAACGCGGTCGCTGCCGGCGGGACGGTCGGGACCGGGATGAACCAGCTCGGCGTGATGGCCGGCATCCAGCAGAAGTTCTGAACGCCGGACACCGCGCCACCGCATCCTCAATTGGCGAGCCGGCAGTGCGTGAGCTTCAACCCCGGCAGCACGGGCGCATCGATATAGCCTTCGTTCACGCAACTGAAGCGGAACCCCGCCGACGTGACGAACGGCTTGATTTCGCCGCCGGGGAATTTCGGCTTCAGTGCATCCTGGTCGGCCACGTCGAAATGCGTGTCGAACTGCTCGCCGTCCTTCGTCAGCGCGCCGAAATAGGTGCCGCCCGGATCGCTGCCCATCCGGATCACGGCGCCGACGAACACGAGGCGCTTGCCGTCGTACTTCGTCTTCGCGGCGGCCATGTCCTGCGTATAGGCCTCGATCACGGCGCCGTAATGCGCATCGATCGCGGGCTCGGTGTCCGACGCGGCGCAGGCGGTCTGGTGAACGCCCGCCAGTATCGTGCATGCCGCAAGCGCGGCCGCCGCGAACGGCGCGGAAATCTTTTTCATGGGTGGTCTCCCGTCAAGCGTGGTGGTTGAAGTGATTGAATACGGCGCTTCGCCGGCTGCCCGGCGCAACGCCCGATGAATTCGCTTCCGTTGCTTTAATCGTTCGAATGGCGGAACACGGCTGCGATCACTTCTCCACCCGCATGGTCGTGTGCGGTGCGCAGCGTCGCGCTGAACGCGACGTGACAGGAAGATGACATGGTGCGGCCCCCGGCTCTCTCATTGAATTTCACTGCGTCTGATTTTGGTCGCTAAGGTAGCAGACGGCCGACGGCCCGGCAACCAACGCCCGCATGCCGCCGATCGCATCATTACAATTGCAAATGATTCTCATTACATATATTATTCACCCCCTGGTCGCGGTGGAACGCCGCGGCCCGCGACACGATCCTTAGTACTCCGTCCTGCATCGATTCATGCCATCCCGTCGAACGCCCCACCGCGCCCGGACCTTGCGTCCGTGGCGCACGAGCCTGCCTGCCCTGATCACCCTGTGCGTTGCGAGCGGCACGCATGCGTCCGCCGCCGAACGCGCCGCCGCCGAACCCGCCGCCTCTGCTTCCACGCCCGCGTCGCCGGCCGCGCGCGAACTCCCGGCCATCAGCGTCAGCGCATCGGCAACCGCCGATCCGACGATCGGCTACCAGCCGCGCACCACGAGCATCGCCGGCGGCGACAACCGTTCGATCAAGGAGATTCCGCAATCGGTCGCGGTGGTCAGCAGCAGCGTGATGCAGGACCAGCAGGCGCGCTCGCTCGACGACGTGCTCGGCAACATCAGCGGCGTCACGCAGACCAACACGCTCGGCGGCACGCGCGACGCGTTCATCAAGCGCGGCTTCGGGTCGAACAACGACGGCTCCGTGCTCGTCGACGGCGTGCGCACGCCGGTACTGCACAGCTATCTCGCGACGATCGACCGCGTCGAAGTGCTGAAGGGCCCGGCGTCACTGCTCTACGGGATGCAGGATCCGGGTGGCGTGATCAACCTCGTCACGCGCAAGCCGGAAGACACGTTCGGCGGTTCGATCTCGGCCTCGCGCACGAGTCACGGTGGCAGCAGCGCGACATTCGACCTGACGGGCCCGCTCGGCAAGCCGGGCCAGGTCGCGGGCGGCACGCTCGCGTTCCGGCTGACCGGGCAATACGACACGAGCCGCTACTGGCGCAGCTTCGGCCGCCAGCGCGATGCCTTGATCGCACCCGCGCTGTCGTGGCACGACGCGAACACGTCGATCGACGTCAGCTACCAGTACGTCGACTACACGACGCCATTCGATCGCGGCACCGTGCTCGTGAACGGCCAGCTCGACGATGCGCTGCGCTATCGCCGCTACGAAGAAGCGTGGTCGCAGAGCTCCGGCATCCAGGAAACGCTGCGCGCGCGCATCGAGCACCGCTTCTCCGATGCGTGGCGCGTGCGCGCGACCTACGGCTGGGGCCGCGATCGCTACGATCAGTACATCACCCGCGCCACCGCGTTCAACAGCACGACCGGCGCACTGACGCGCTCGTCCGACGCGAACCTCGGGCGCAACGATTCCGACCAGATCGCGACACTCGGCCTGCTCGGCAACGTGACGCTCGCCGGGATGAACCACGCGATCTACATCGGTGGCGAATACGAGCGGCAGCGCAGCTTCCGCGGCGACACGATCCGCGGCAAGGCAACCAAGGGCTTCAATCTTTACGATCCCGTGTACGACCTGCTCGCGCCGGGCGGCACGCCCAACCCGAAGCAGAGCGACTCGCGCTCGGTCGTGCATGCGTATTCGACGATCGTGCAGGACTCGGTGAAGCTCACCGACCGGCTCACCGCGGTGGGCGGGCTGCGTTGGGAAAACTGGCAGCAGGAATCGGGGATGGGCCGGCCTTTTGCGTTCGCCGATCGCTCGCGTGGCAACGTATGGCTGCCGCAGTTCGGGCTCGCGTATGCGCTCACGCCCGCGCTGACCGCCTACGCGAACGTGAGCCGCTCGTTCAAGCCGAACGTCGCCACGAACGTCGCCGCACCGCTCGCGCCGGAATACGGCCGCGTGCTCGAAGCCGGGCTGAAGTTCAGCCTGAAGCCGGCGATCACCGGCACGCTCGCGGTCTACCAGATCGACAAGCGCAACGTCGCGGTCACGGTCGGCGATCTGACGTCGACGATCGGCACCGCGCGCTCGCGCGGGATCGAGCTCGACGTCGCGGGGCAAATCACGCGGCATCTGAGCGTGATCGGCAGCTATGCGTATACGAACGCGACCGATCGCGACAGCAACACGCCGCTCGTCAACGTCGCGCGCCACACGGGCAGCCTGTTCGCGGTGTACGACACGGCGATCGCGAACCTGCCCGGCCGCTGGCGCTTCGGCGGCGGCGCGCGTCTTGTCGGCGCACGCTCCGGCGACACCGCGAACAGCTTCACGCTGCCCGGCTACGTGACCGTCGACGCGTTCGCGGCCTACGAAACGACGATCGGCAAGTTCCCGACGCGCTTCCAGCTCAACGTGAAGAACCTGCTCGACAAGACCTACTACCCGTCGAGCAACAACAACCTGATCGTCGCGGTCGGCGAGCCGCGGCTCGTCACGCTGACGACGACGGTGTCGTTCTGAGGTTCTGATGTCCTGACGCGCGCGTGGGTGGGCCGGCAAGTGGCGGCCCGCGCGCAAACCCGCGTCAGCGGCCGCGCTCGACGCGCAGCCGCTCGCCGCGCCTCTCCTCGGCGCAACATCCCGGCCGCTTCACACTCGATCGATGACGGCAAACCCGCGCGCGTTGTGCCGGACAACGACGCGGCGCCGGAACATCGCGCGATCATCCGGCGAATCAAGCATGACCGCGAAGCACCTCGTTGCTCGCCGCCAACACCCGCGCCGGATTCCTCTTGACCCGCGTTCCGCGCGACACCCGGCGCCGCCCCGCACAAGCCTCCCGCCCCCGCGCTTCGGCGCCCGCAAAAATGCATCCGAGCGATGCAATTCCGCCCGCTCCCGAACCGCATCGCACGCCGTAAGATCGCCTCCGGCCTTTTCCCAGGGCCGCTCGATGCGCGTCGTCATCTCCCTCCGCTCACGCGCTCCGCCACCACCACCCAGCGAACATGTCCAACTTCTCACTCATCCTCGTCGTCTCCATGCTGAGCGCCTTTGGCCTGATCGCGTCCGACGTCTACCTGCCCGCGATGCCGTCGATGGCTCATGAGTTTTCGATCGGCGCATGGCAGATGCCGCAGACGGTATCGGCTTACCTGATCGCGCTCGCCTGTGCGCAACTGTTCTACGGCCCCCTCTCCGATCGATGGGGACGCAAACCCGTACTGACGGCCGGCATCCTCGTGTACATCCTCGGCTCGATCGGCTGCGCAACCGCCGGCGGCTTCGCGAGCTTTCTCGGCTGGCGCGTCCTCGAAGCCCTCGGCGCGGCATCCGGCCTCGTCATCGGTCGCGCGATCATCGCCGACACCTGCGACAAGAAGGCATCCGCGAAGGTCTACAGCATCGTGTATCCGCTCGTGTCGCTGTCTCCGGCGATCGCGCCCGCGATCGGCGGATATCTGGCGGCGTGGTTCGGGTGGCGGAGCGATTTCATTTTCGTCGCGGCGTTTGGCGTCGTCGCGCTCGTGCTCGTCCAGCTTCTCCTGAAGGAAACGCGGCCTGCCGTCACGCCGGGGCAACATCGTGCCGTGCCGCTGGCCGGCTTCGCCGACGTGCTCGGGGATCGGGCATTCATCCGGTACACGCTCGTCATCTGCGCGATCTATTGCGCGTGGTTCGTCTACCTGACGCAGTCGCCGTTCATCTTCTCCGGCCTTGGCCTGTCGGAACAGCAAAGCGGCTGGCTCTATCTGCCGCTGACCGCGGGCATCATTTCCGCCAACATGCTCTCGCGCCGCATGCTCGACCGGATGTCCTACGACGCGATCGTCGTGGCCGGCGTGGGCTGCTTCGTGGCCGGCGGCATCGCGTTCGCCCTGTGCGAGTCGTCGCCCGTCAAAGGCATCGTCGCGATCGTCTTGCCGATGTTCCTCGTCAGCCTGTCGAACGGATCGTCGCTATCGCTCGCCGTGTCGGGCGCCATCGCGAGCGAACACGGGCGCGCGGCCACCGCGTCCGGGCTCGTCGGCTTCTTCCAGATCGGCAGTGCGTCGCTTGCGGCCACCGTGTCCAGCGGCCTGCTCGGTACCGGCAGCCACGTGCTGGCGACGGCCATTCCTTTCTTCGCGATCGTCGCGGCAGTCGCGATCGTGCCGCGCTGGTATGCCGCGCGACGCACGCTCTCGATGCGTAAAACCCAGCCCCGTTGAGCAAGATGCCCCGTACCGGCGAGCTCCCGGCCGCTATCGGTAGCGATCGAACGAAGCAGCGATCTCGGCGGTGACCGCGCGAACGCGCGCCGTCCGGTTCAGGTCCGTATGCGACACGAGCCAGACCTGATACGGCGCGGCGCGCGTCCTGTCGGGCCAGATTCGCACGAGCGAATCGTCTTCTTGCGCCATATACACGGGGAGTTCGCCGATGCCGATGCCCGACCGGATCGAGGTCGCCAGCATCAGGCTCGAACTCACTTGCGCAACGATGCGCCCGCGTTCCATCGGTTCGCCGCACAGCGTGTTTGCCTGATTGGACGTGATGGAAGGCTGATAGACCACCAGGTCATGCCCGTCGAAAGCCGATCCGATCGCGGGCGCGCCATGTGCATCCAGATACTCGCGGCTCGCAAACAGCCCGACCTCCCACTCGGCCAGCTTCCGTCGGACGAGATCGGGGTTTTCCGGCATCACGGTTCGGATTGCGAGATCCGCATCGCGCCGGGTCAGGTTCAGTACCTGCACGGACGTCGTCAGGATCACATGTATCGCGGGGCATGTCCGCCGCAACACCCGTATCGCGGGAATGACGAAATCCATCGCCAGGGAATCGGTCGTCGTCACCCGAACCTCGCCTTCGAGCCGGTCGTCCGAGCCGTGGACGCGCCGCTCGAAGTCACTTGCCGCTTGCTCCATCGCTTCCGCGGCCTGCAGCGAATGCTCGCCGATCGGCGTCACGACATAGCCGGACGACGTCTTGAGAAACAGCTTCGCGCCCAGCGCTTTCTCCAGCGCCGTCAGGCGTCGCCCCACAGTGGCCTGATCGACATCGAGCACGACTGCTGCCTCGCGCAGCGTCCCGGCGCGATGAACTGCCAGAAACACTCGGGCATCGTCCCAGTTCATGGTTAACGTTCTCTCTCGGTAAAGCATGTTTGCATTCGTTGAGGGGAAATTATACAAGTCGATCCTCTACTCCTCATCTCAGATAATCAGTCATCCATATCAATACAGTGAGAAATTTGCCGACAAAAACCGGAGCCGGCCGCTGGAAGACCTCAACAACCCGGCGATCCCCAACAGGCCCGTTGCAACATTCGAACCGATGGTGGTTGCGCCGCTCCCCCCGCCCCCGCCCGCCCGCGGAATCATCAGACCCTCGAATATCTCCCATCCGATATCGCGATTTTCCGTATCGAGCGCGCACCGCGTAGACTGGCTATGCATTCGCGACGCCGCATCGTCGTACGGCAACGCGACGCGCCCCCACAAAAACGATTCCGGGAGATAAGCCATGTCCGACCGGCATGCGCGCCGCGGCGCGCATGCCGGTCGGACATGGCTTATGGGCCGGGCTCGGGTTTG
>NZ_CAJNKE010000070.1 GCF_905232215.1 Burkholderia sp. LMG 13014 | reverse complement strand
GCGGCCGCGAGCAAAATGGCGTATGACAGCGTTCGGGCGGCCGGCAGCACGCGCGCGAACCTAAGGCGGGCGAAGGCGACGGAAATGAGTGGCATGGTAACGGATCGGGTGGCGGATATGACTTTAACGGCGATGGTCGCAGAATCCGTCGCGCGCTGCCGGACAGTTGCGGAAAGCGATTCAGCCGGCCGGTTCTGATTCGCGTTCGGCCGCGCGCGCCTCCCCCGATCACGACGTCGACCAGCGCTTGATTACGCGGCCAACGACCGAATGCGAATTTTACGCAACGGTATTCTCTTTCGATTACAAATTCGGCATATTTAAAATAGAAATCAAAATAAATTATTTACACCAGATCAAACTTTAAAAATCCATCACATACAATACAACCGCCGATCCGGACAATTAAGACATTACTGCTTCGGCATCCCGTTTCAATTATCGACATTGTTTCAACAATAGATAAGGAGAAGCGATCATGGCTCAAGTTACGTTGTGGGGTAGCGTTCAGGGTAACGGTACGGTCGTGGATGGTTCGGGTGGATTCGCCGTGAAACGTGAAAGCACGGGCACGTATCAGCTCTCGTTCAGCACCGCCTTCACCAAGACGCCGGCGATTATCGGGTCGCAATGGGGGTACGGCGGCGGACAAAGCACGCTGGACAACGTGATCTTCCCTGCGCTTTCCGGCAGCGGCGCCACGATTCAAACCGGCGACTCATATGGCAAATACAGCGACCGGAATTTCAGCTTCGTCGTGATCGGTTCGATCAGCTGACACGCGATCCAGGCTGCATTTATTCCGAAAACCGGGATTTAAAGAAAATGATATTTCCTGAATCCTGAGCGAAATGCAGCCTCAATGGGTTCGTCAACTCGACGAACCCGGGATGCCGGGATGAAGCATGCGAAATCGCCATTTCGCGGACACCGATTCCCGGCATCCATCATCGGACCTGCCAGCCGCCGGCAGGGCGATCGCACTGGCCTGGAAGCTGACCACCGGGATCGTCGACATCCGGCGATCGACAGGCCGACCTCGCCCGGGATCGTGGCGCGGCCACGGCCATGGCGGCGCAGCCAGGCGTCAGCCCGATGCTTCGGACGGATCGCGCCCCATCCGTTGCACGATCGCATCCAGTTCGCCGATATGCGTGGCCACCGCCTGCTTGCCCGCGCGTGCCCATGCGTCGAACGACGTCATCCCGCTCACCGCGCCGACGAACGCCACGCCGGCACGCTCGGCTGCCTGCGCGTCCACCGCGTGGTCGCCCACGTAGATCGCCGAACGGGCCGGCACGCCCAGCCGCGCCAGCGCCAGCACGAGCCCTTCGGGATCGGGCTTGTGACGCTGCACGTCTTCCCCGCCGATCAGCACGTCGACGAGCGATTGCAATTCGTTCAGCGCAAGGATCGCCTCGATCCGGTAGCGGAACTTCGACGAAACGATCGCGACCGCGAGACCCTGCTCGCGCAGACGCGCGAGCAGCGACGGAACCTCGGGATAGATGCGCGTGCCGTGCACCATGATCTCGTCGGCGCGCGCCACGAAGTGACGCGCGAACGCGTCAGCTCGTGCCGGCTCGGCTTCTCCCGTCAGCGAGCGGAACATCTCGTGCAGCGGCAGCCCGATCACGGCACCGATCTGCGCCGGCGTCGCGGCGGCGGCATCCAGCCGATGCAACGCGTACTCCGTGCACGCGATGATCGCGGCCGACGAATCCGCCAGCGTCAGATCGAAATCGAAGAGGACGGCTCGAACAGACATGAAAGGACTCCGAAAAAAATTGGCTCGCACACGATGCGCGAACCGGCATGACGTGGCGATTCACACCCGCGTGTCGAGCGATCAGCGCGCCTGACCGGATTGCTCGCGATCGGCCGCGTCGAACCCGTCGGGGTCGCGTTTCGCCCATTGCTTTGCCCACCCCAGCAACGGCTGCAATGCCGCCTCGAGCCGCCGGCCTTCGGCGGTCATGCAGTAGCCGCCCTCGCCATGCTCGACGAGGCCCGACGCCTTGAGCTCCGCCAGCCGCGTGTTGAGCAGGCGTGCGTTCGTTTCGCAGGCTTCCTGCAGCGCACGGAATGTGAGCGGCTCGCCGCGCAGCTCCCACAGGATGCGCAGCGTGGTGCGCCGCCCGAGCAGATCCAGCACGACCATGATGGGTCGTCCCGTCTTCGATCCGCGAACGCGTTGTCCGATTTTGGGTGTCGTCATGCTGTACTTTTTAAAGCAAACGCCGCGTGGCGTCAATGAATCGATACGATGGCGCGCACATGCCGCATGGCCCTGCCGACGCTTTTTTCTTCCCTCTTGCTTTACTTTTTAAAGCACGCCACCTACGCTACCCGCTCAGCCATCGGCGAATGCGCGCGTTCACACGCACCCGCCACGAGCACGAAGGAGTTCACATGACTCAGCGTATCGCATGCGCAGTGCCGCCGTTCGCCCCCGACATTGCCGCGTCGCTCGACCGGATCATGCGGGGCCGCCCGCCGTTGCGCCTCTTCACCACGCTGGCGCGCGACGCGCGCCTGTTCACGAAGTTCTTCGCCGCCGGGCTGCTGGACAAGGGCCACCTCGATATCCGGCAACGCGAGATCGTCATCGATCGCACGACGGCGCTTTGCCGTTCCGAATACGAATGGGGGGTGCATGTCTCGGTGTTTTCGGCGGCCGCGGGGTTGACCGGCGAGCAGCTTCGCTCGCTGGCCCGCGGCGGCGCCGAGGATGCATGCTGGAGCGAGGCGGACCGGTTGCTGATCCGGCTGTGCGACGCGCTGCATCGGCATTGCGACATCGACGACGACCTGTGGCACGCGCTGCGCCCGCATTTCAGCGACGAGGCGCTGCTCGAACTGCTGATGCTCGCGGGCTTCTACCGGACCGTCAGCTACCTCACGAACGGGCTGCGCCTGCCGCCGGAAGCCGGCGCCGCGCGATTTCCGACTGAGCCGTGAACCGGCAGCGCGACGCGGATGCGCACGTCACGATTCGCTGCGCCGCGCGCGCGTCTTCTCGAGTCGCCAGTGCATGATCTCGTCCGCGCCGGGCCCTGCCTCCACGCGCAAGTCCGGCAGGTCGATCGGGCTACCCGTCTCGGCATCGACCAACGCCAGCCGCACCGCATGCCCCGAGCGCGCCTCCATGAAACGGAGCGGCGGCGCCTTCGATTCCGCCTGCCCCCAGGCATCGCCGACCTGCGCGAGCGCCATCAGCACGATGCCGATGTCGCGGCCGCGCGGCGTCAGATGGTATTCGTACCGGTCGGGGCGCGACTGATACAGCCGGCGCTCGATCAGCCCGCTGCCTTCGAGCGCCTTCAACCGATCCGACAGCGTCGCATGGGTCACGCCCGTGGACTGGCGCAGATCGTCGTAACGCGCCAGCCCGAGCGCCAGATCGCGCACGATCAGCGTGCTCCATCGATCGCCGAGCGCATCGAGCACGCTGGCGATCGAGCAGGTCATGCCGTCAAAACTCTTGGATTTCATCGCAACTCACCTTTCCTGACTTCGATGCGCAGCCCATGCCGGTGCGCGCACGGTGGTAATCGTATCGCATCGCATCCGGCAGCACTTGACGGCGTGTCGCCCTCCACTTACTCTAATAATAAGAGTTACAAGAAAGCTTGTCAGTCCAGCCCTTTGGAGGTTTGAACATGAAGCAAGAAGATCGAGGTGTGATGGTCGTAACCGGTGCGTCGTCGGGGATCGGCGCGGTCTATGCGGATCGTCTCGCTGCTCGCGGATACGACCTGATCCTGGTTGCGCGCCGGCACGAGCGGCTCGCGGCGCTCGCCGACCGGCTGCGGTCCGCATACGGCTGCGATGCGCAGGCCGTCGTCGCCGACCTGTCGAGCCCCGACGGCGTCACGCAGGTCGAGGCGCTGATCGACGGCACCGCCGATTTCACCGGCATCGTCAATGCGGCCGGCCTCGGTGCACTGGGCCTGTCGGTATCGGTCGACCCGGCCGCCGTCGACGCGATGATCCGGGTCAACGTGCTCGCGCTGACACGGCTGTCGCTCGCGGCCGCGCGCCGCTGCAGTGCTGCTGGACGCGGCATGATCGTGAACATCGGGTCGATCGTCACGCTGATGCCCGTGCCCGGTGCGGGCGGATACAGCGGCTCGAAAGCGTATGTGCTCAACTTCACGCGCTCGCTGCACGCCGAGCTTGCGCCGCGCGGCGTCGCGGTCCAGGCCGTGATGCCGGGGCCGGTGCGCACCGAGTTTTTCGGCAATGCGTCCGCGCCATTCCCCGATTCGCTGTTCATGACGCCGGAAACGCTCGTCGACACCGCGTTGCACGCACTGGATCACGAGGAATCGGTGTGCTTTCCGACGCTCCACGATCTCGGCGCATGGCAGCAGTTCGACGGCGCGCGCGGCACCCTCCTTCATGCCGTCACGCGGGATGGCCAGCCCGCCACGCGCTACAGCGCAATCTGACACGACACCAGCTCTCTCTCACGAACCGGGGAACACACATGCCGCTCTGGAACATCTACCATCCCGAACACACCTATTCCGATACCGACAAACTGGAGATCGCCGAGCGCATCGTCGGCTTCTACGACGGGTTTCTGCCGCGCTTCTACGTGAACGTGCTGTTCCAGCCGCTGCCCCCTGCGTCGTTCCTGATCGGCGGCCAGCCGACCGACGACTTCGTGCGGATCCGGGTCGACCACATCGCGCGGCAGATCGAGGATCCCGCCGAACAGGCACGGTTCATGCACCATGTCGGCAAACGCCTGGCGCCGTTCATCGGCGAGCGCGGCTTGCGCTGGGAAATCCACATCGGCGAAACGCCGTTCGGGCTGTGGACGATCGAGGGGCTGCGCCCGCCGCGGCCGGGCACGCCGGCCGATCTCAAGTGGCGCACGGAGAACCGGCCGTCGCCGTACTGAACGACACTGCCTCCCGGGGGCTGTCGTCCGACTCGAACGCCCCCGGAGGCATCGCCGCCGCATCCCCACGATTCGCGAATGGAGGCACTGCCGTGATCACCGAAATCGTCTTCTTCAAGCTGCAGCCCGACGTCGACCTGCCCACGCTGCGGAACCGCTATGAAACGACCGCCGTGAAGTGGGCGCTGAACCCGGACTTGCTGCACAAGTGGTACTTCTACGACGCGGCCACGCATGAAGGCGGCGGCGTGTACGTGTGGCGCACGCGCGAAGCCGCCGCGCACTGGCACGGCGACGAATACAAGGCGATGGTCGAGCGCGTGTACGGCTTTCCGCCCGTGATACGCGTGCTCGATACGATCGCGCATGTCGATGCGACGCAGGGGCGGTATGAGATCGTCGGCCTGCCGGGCTGAAACTGACGTGCATGGAGGAGGGGCTCGTCAGTCGAACCGAACCCGCCCCCCTGGATCGTCAGTCCGGAACGCCTTCGTCATGCATATCAATATGGATACCTTAACGAATAAATCATGTTCGTTTCAGGAATGCGTCTGCATGCTCAGCTATCGCTGAGAAATCGCCCCAGTCCGTTGTACGCAGAAGGCCGCGCACGTCGCAGCCAGACCGCGAAGCCGGCACCCGCGGCAGCAACCGCCGGCGTCGTCCACGGCAGAAGCGAAACGACGGTCGACGCCGTGCCTGCCATCAGCGATACGTTGCCGATCATTGCGTACAGGAAGTAAGCGAATCCGGCAAAGCTCAGGGCCGGAAACACGGCCCACCGGATGAACCGCGTTTCGCGCGCGCGGCGGGCCGCGAAGAAGCGGATGACCGCCAGCGCGGTCAACGCCTGAACGCAAACGATCCCGATCGCGGCCGGAATGCTGAGATACGGTGCAATCACCATCACCGGATCGACGCGATAGGCGGCAAACAAAGCGATCAGCGTGACCATGAGCACGGACTGCAGGTTCGCGGCTCGGACGGGCAGGCCCTTCTTCTCGCTCAATTGCGCGAGCCGCTTGAACGCAATGCCGTCGCGGCCCAGCGAATACCAGTAGCGCACGGTCGCATTGTTGAAACTGATGATCGCCGCGAGCATGCTGGTGATCAGCAGTGCGTTGGTGACCACCACCATCTGCTTGCCGAGCACCCGCTCCGTCACCGCGAACCACAGATCCGCGGGAGACTTCTCCGCCAGCGCGACGACTTCGGCATAGCCGAACGCGTTGGACATCTGCACCGTCGACACGACATAGATCGCCATGATGACTGCGACGCTGACGTAGGTGGCAACCGGAATGGAGCGGCCCGGATTCCGGACGTCGTTCGCATAGATCACCGTCGTCTCGAAGCCCATGTAGGCGACCACGACGAACACCAGCGACGTGCCGAACTTTCCGGTGAACACGTTAGCAGGATGCAGCGGCGCGAGGCTGAAGTGCTCGACCCCGCCGCCCGTGGCCGCGACCTTGAGGTTGAAGGCGACGATCAGCGCGATCTCGACGATCATCAGCAGGAACAGCACGGCGCCGTTGAACTGGACGTTGTTGATCGCGAACGCATGCACGACGGCTGCCGCGCAGAGTGTACTGACCCACCACGGCACGACCAGGCCGGTGAGGTTGTTGATGAAATAGCTGATATAGAACCCGAGCAACGCGTAACACGCGAGCGTGATCACGAAATACGACGCGACCGCCATGAACGCTGCGCCGACACCCGCCGGCCGGCCGAGCCCTTGCCCGACGTAGGCATACAGCGCACCCGCATTGCCCACGTGACGGCTCATCGCCGTGAAGCCGACGGCGAAACACAGGTAGATCAGGCCGACGCACAGGTAGGAACCTGCGATGCCGATGCCGTTGCCATACGCAACGCCGTACGGCACGCATCCGATCAGACTGGTGAGGGGCCCGTTGGTGGCCAGGACGAAAAACACGATCGCGACCCAGTTCAGGGGGCGCGTGGATGAGGATTCCGGGGTTACCGCTGACGTCTCCATGTCTGCTCCTTGTCGATGATGTGTGTGTCACGCGCCCGCGCACGCGGCGAACAGCGCCCGCCGGCGCTCGGCATCCGGATCCGCCTCGACGCGGCAGACCCGGTCGAAAATCCGTGTCGCACGCGCGTCCGGTGTGTAGCGCGGCCATACCGACACGCCGCTGGCGGACGGATCGCCGTATCGGGCGAAATCGGCCCACGCACGCTGCACGCGTGCAGCCAGGTCGAACCGCTCGCCAAGCGTGTCGGCCGAATACCGTGCGTTCGGGAGATCGGCGTCATCCCAGGCCGGCAATGGGTAGTCGAGCATGCCGAACACGAACGGGATTTCGGCGCCGTGAATCGAGTAATGGCCGCCGCAGCACGGGAATGCCCAGTCGAACCGGTACATGAACGTGTTCGCATGCCGGCTGTTGCGTTCCGCCAGCGCGACCGCGGGCATCCAGAACAGGACGTCGGTCAGGTCCCTGCCGATCGAGCGAGGCGGTATCGCACACGTACGCCCTGCGGCGTCAGCCGTTGCCCTCGCATCGTCCGGGCCGATGCTGAATGGCCTCAAGCCGTCCTCCAGCGCATCGCGGTAGCCGGCCGGCTCGAGCGGGCCGTGCGCGAGCAGCCGCGGCGCGAGGAAGTACGCCGACTCGTGCCGGGTGGTGCCGATCATCATCGGCACCGATGCGCGCGGGATTCTCGACGCATCGATGACGACACCATCGTCGACGGGCCAGAACGCGGTATAGCCATATCGGTCGATCAGGCGGCGCGCGGCCGCAAGCGCCTGTTCGTCGCTGATCGTATCGAGTGCGCGGATGTCGGCGCCAAACATCGACAGGAATTCGTCGGCCCTGACCTTTGCCTGCGCTCGCGTCAGCAGGGTGAGAAAGGCCCCGCTCTGGACGATCGCCTTGTGAAACAGGCCATCGGCCGACGGCATCATCGTGAGCGCGCAGATCTTCCCGCCACCGCCCGATTCACCGAACAGCGTCACGTTGCCTGCATCGCCGCCGAACGCGCCGATGTGTGCCGCAATCCATTCGAGCGCCAGCACGATATCCTGCTGCCCCACGTTCGCGGCAATCGAACGGCTGTCGCCCCGATCGCCGAAGTGCAGGTAACCGAAGGCGTTGAGGCGATGGTTGATCGACACGACCACCACCTGCTCCCTCTCGGCGAGCACGCGTCCGTCGTACAGGGACAGGTTGGCGGACCCGGACAGATAGGCGCCGCCATGCAACCACACCATCACCGGCAAGCGATCGCCGGGCGCCGCCGACGCCGGCGTCCAGACGTTGAGATTGAGACAGTCCGCCGAGTGATCTCCATCGAACTGCCATGCGGGCAAGTCGTCGTTGACCTGCGGACACGCATCGCCGTAGCGGCGGCAATCGCGGATTCCGTCCCATGCTGGCGCCGGCACGGGCGGCCTGAACCGCAAGTCGCCGATCGCAGCCTTTCCGTAAGGAATGCCAAGAAATTGACAGACGCCATCCTTGCAGCTGCCGCGGATACTGCCCTGCGCAAGCGTCAGCACGCCGTCGCGGCGCTCGGTGCAGTCGTCGATCGTGGAGAGGCTTGCCTGTTCGTTCATCGTGCTTTCAATGCCCGGGTAGATGGGTTCGAGGTTCATTGACGCGAAGTGTACCGTCCAGCCGGTACAGTACCGAACTCAAAAAAAATGGCAAAGGGAATTTGTATAATGCACCGTCCAGCCGGTACGGCTTATTTCGGTGCATTTTCCGCGCAATTCCCGATGAACGAGAATATCGATAGCGAAATTGGCGACACCAAGAGAAAAATATTCGAAGCCTCACGAAAAATCCTGCAGGACAAAGGCATCCTGGGATTAACCCTTGCCGAGGCCGCCTCGGTTGCGGGCATCAGCAAGGGGGGGCTGCTCTATCACTTCTCGAGCAAGTCGGAACTCCTCGCAGGGCTGCTGCATTTCGAAGCGACCACCTTCGAGCAGGCCGTGACCGACGCCGCGCTGGCGGACGGCCAGCCCGGCGCCTGGACCCGCGCGTACATCATCGCAAGCTCCGAGCAGGCGCTCCAGGGCAGGAGCTTGTCGGCCGTGATCGGCAGCCTGCTCCTGGAGCCGAGCCTGCTCCCCGTCTATGCGGGCCACGCTGCCCGCTGGACGGAATTGCTGAGCCGGGACGCGTTGCCGGAACGGACCGCGCGGATCATCCGCTTTGCCGTCGAAGGATTGTGGTTCGATGAAGTGTGCGGGGTACGTCCGCTGGACCCGACGCAGCGCCAGGCATTCATCGACGAATTGCTGGCGATGACACGCCCGAACGACTGAAGCCCGCCAACGTGCGGCGGGTGCCTGCCGAGCCTGCGTCCGATTTGGTCTGAAGCAGCTTCCGCGCCCGTAGTCGGCGGCGGCTACGCCTCCCGCCCCCTCCCCGTGAGCGGCTCGGGCGTCAGACAGCCCCGCCCGGCCAGCCTTGAAGCCCTCAATAGTAGTTCGCTATCAACCCCATTGCCAGCAATGCTTTCAAACATATCGTCAAATTCCGATATAAGATTCGCCCATCGACGATACCCCATTGCCTGACCGAAACGCCAAACCCATCCATGCCGACCGAACTCGACATCGAAGCGATCCTGAAAGCGCTCTCGAACCCCGTGCGCCGGGAAATCCTCGTCTGGCTGAAAACGCCGGACGTGCATTTCCCGAACCAGACGCTGCCGTACGAACACGGCGTCTGCGCGGGCCAGATCGACGCGCGCTGCGGGCTGTCGCAATCGACCGTCTCCGCGCACCTCGCGACGTTGCAGCGCGCGGGGCTCGTGACGTCGACACGGATCGGCCAGTGGGCGTTTTTCCAGCGCAACGAGGCCGTCATCGACGCATTTCACGACGCCCTGCGCCGCGAACTCTAGCCAACACGGCCGAACCGGCCATCCGGGTTGCGGTCGCCGATGACGCGACGGTTGCCCGCCTTTCGTGAAGAGGTTATTTGCCATGCCCACACTGTTCGATCCCGTCACCCTCGGCGACCTGACCCTGCCGAACCGCATCGTGATGGCCCCGCTCACCCGCTCCCGCGCGGGCGCGGCACGCGTGCCGAACGCCCTGATGGCCCGCTACTACACCGAGCGCGCCACGGCCGGCCTGATCATTACCGAGGCAACGTCGGTCACGCCGCAGGGCGTCGGCTATGCGGACACGCCCGGCATCTGGTCCGACGAGCAGGTCGAGGGCTGGAAACAGGTGACGCAGGCCGTGCATGCGGCCGGTGGGCGCATCGTGCTGCAGCTCTGGCACGTCGGCCGGATCTCCGACCCGGTGTTCCTGAACGGCGACCTGCCGGTCGCGCCGAGCGCGATTGCCGCGGGCGGCCACGTGAGCCTCGTGCGTCCGCAGCGCCCGTATGTGACGCCGCGCGCACTCGAGCTCGACGAAATCCCGGGCATCGTCGCCGCTTACCGCAAGGGCGCCGAGAATGCGAAGGCCGCCGGCTTCGACGGTGTCGAGATCCACGGCGCGAACGGCTACCTGCTCGACCAGTTCCTGCAGGACAGCACCAATCGCCGCACCGATGCGTACGGTGGCCCGATCGAGAACCGCGCACGCCTGCTGCTCGAAGTGGTCGACGCAGCGATCGACGTGTGGGGCGCCGGCCGTGTCGGCGTGCACCTTGCACCGCGCGGCGACGCGCATACGATGGGCGATTCCGATCCGGCGGCAACGTTCGGCTATGTCGCGCGCGAACTCGGCCGCCGCAAGATCGCGTTCATCTTCACGCGCGAATCGTATTCGGGCGACCACTTGAGCCCGCGCCTGAAGGAAGCGTTCGGCGGCCCGCTGATCGCGAACGAGCAGTTCACGCTCGACAGCGCGCAGGCCGCACTCGCGAACGGCAGCGCCGACGCGATCGCATGGGGCAAGCTGTTCATCGCGAACCCCGACCTGCCGCGCCGCCTCGAACTCGGCACAGCGCTCAACAAGCCGGTGCCGGAGACGTTCTACGCGGAAGGCGAAACGGGTTATACCGATTACCCGGCGCTGAGCGACGCGGCCTGATCGCGCAGCGAGCCATGCGCGACGAATGGACCGGCCTCGCCCGTCCGTTCGTCGCGCACACCACCGGGCGGGCATGCAACGCGCTCGCCCTTCCCGCTCACCGCCTGCCGTCCACGGCGGGCGCGTCCACGAACAACGCCAGACCGACCAGGCTCGCCGCGCTACATCCCAGCACATACCACGCAGGGGCGTAAAAACTGCCGGTCGCGCGCCACATCGCACCGACGATCAGTTGGGCGAACCCGCCGAAAATCGTCACACCGAGCGCATAGATCATCCCGAGCGACATCGCCCGCACTTCGGGCCGAAATGCATCGAGAATCATTACGAAGCCGGCGGGACTCGACAGCGTCATCAAGCCGATCAGCACAATCACGACCGCGACCGCGGTGACCACCGACGGCCACATGCTCATCGCGTAAAACGCCGGCAGCACGAGCACGGCCGACGCGACACACGTCACGCCCACCAGCCGCTTGCGACGACGCACGCGATCCGCGAGCCGTCCCGCGAGCGGCGAACCGATCAGCAGCACGACGCCCGCCGCGCAGCCCGACAGCAGCGACACCGACGCCGGCATGCCGACGGTCAGCGTCAGGAACGATGGCAGGAAAAATACGATCGTATAGGTGGTCGACGTGCCGCCGATCACGAGCAGCGTACCGGCCACGACCTGCCGCCACGGAATGCGTGCACGCTCACGCGGTGCGCCGGCCGCCGCGTGCGGCAGCGTATCGTCGAGGTGACGCCGCAGATAAAAGCCGACCGGGCCGATCAGCAGACCGAGCACGAACGGTACGCGCCATCCCCACGCGTGCAATGCTTCGGGCGACAGTGCGCGCGACAGCGTCAGCGCGACGAACGCGCCGACCAGCGTCGCGCCGCCCTGGCTCGCCATCTGCCAGCTCACCCGCTCGCCGCGCCGGCCGGTGTCACCCGACTCCATCAGCAGGGTCGTCGCGGCGCCGACTTCGCCCCCCGCCGAAAAGCCCTGCAGCAAGCGCCCGATGACGATCAGCAGCGGCGCGGCGATGCCGATCTGCGCGTAGGTCGGCGCGAAGCCGATGATCCCGGTGCCGAGCGCCATCAACGCGACCGTCAGCACGAGTGCCGGCTTGCGCCCGGCACGGTCCGCATACGCGCCGATCGCGACGCTGCCGAGCGGCCGCGCGACGAACCCGACGCCGAACGTCGCGAGCGACAGCATCAGCGCGCCGACGTCGCTCGACGCGGGAAAGAACAGCTTGCCGATCAGGGCGGCGAAAAAACTGTAGACGGTGAAGTCGAAGAACTCGAGTCCGTTGCCGAGTGCGGCCGCAACGACCGTGCGGCGCGTCACGCGCGGCGCGGCATCGACCGGCGCAGCGGCCGTGCGATTCAGGGTATGCATCGGAAAATTCCCGTTCAGAAGTTGTGATACATGCCGAGCGACAGCGTCACGGGGGTCGTCCCGGTGCGTGGTGCGGTGCCGCCCGGCTCGGTCGGCAGCGGGTTGCCGTTCAGCAACACGGTCGAGATGCCGTAGTTGCGGATGAACCCCGCACGCGCATAGAGGCCCGTGCGTTTCGACAGCAGGTAGTCATAGCCGAGCATCGCACCGAGCGCCGAGTCCTTGGCCGGCTGGCCGGCCGCGTCGCGTACGCCCGACGTATCGCGATAGACGACCGACGCGCGAATCGCATTGACGCCGAACGGCACGATCGCGCCAACCGTGTAGACGCGCGCGATGCCGTCGCCGGCCAGCTTCGGCGCGTACTGGTTGAACGATGCGGACAGCACGATCCGCCCCGTGTCATAGACGGCGCCGAGCCCGTACAAGTCGTTGCGCACGGTGCTCGCCCCGTTGACGCCCCACACCTGGTTGTAGCTCGCGGCCAGATAGGTCGTGCCGTTGTACCACTGCAGCAGCGCACCTTGCGCGGACGCCGCGGGCGCGCGCCCGGCAACGTTGCTCGGCGCATACATCAGCATCAGCGACGTGGTGCCCGCGACGATCGGCGTACGGTACGTGATGGCGTTGTCGACGCGCGCCGGCAATTGCGTCGCCCCTGGCCCGAGGTCCGAGTTGTAGCCGACGCCGCGGCTCGTCTGCACGGCTGCCGCGCCCAGCCACGTATAGACCGAGTTCGTGCCCACCGTGCCGAATACGTCGATGAACAGCGGCAGCGCCGTGCCGATCTGCTTGCCGAGACGCAGCCGCCCGAAGCTGTCCGACGACAGGCCGACCCACGACTGCCGGTTGTAGGTCGACTGCTTGTCCTGCTGCGCGCCGTTGTTCGCGAGAAAGCCGCTTTCAAGGTTGAACTCGGCACGCCAGCCGCCGCCGAGGTTCTCACGGCCGAAGAAGCCGAATTTGGAGGTCCACTCGCCGCCGCTCTGCGTCTGCCACAGCGAATGGCCGCCGACCGTCTGGTAGTTGATCCCCATGTCGACCGAACCATACAGCGCGACGCCCTCCGTCAGTCGACCGTTGTACTCGGGCACCGCCGCCAGCAACACGTCCTGATAGGGCACGGCGCGCGCGTTGCCGGCGCCGAGCGCGAGACAGGCCGCGCCAAGTGCAAATCGCTTCTTCATTCGTTATCCTTATCGTAAAGTCAATCCATGTCCGGCCGGCGCGTCTCCGGTGCGCCGTCGTCAGCCCGCCTTCAGGAAGCGTTCGGCGATACCGGCGAAATAGGCCGCCCCCCAGCTCAGCGCGGTGTCGTTGAAGTCGTAACCCGGGTTGTGCACCGAACACCCGCCCCGGGAATCGACGCCGTTACCGATCAGCACGTAGCAACCCGGTACGCATTCGGTCATCCACGAGAAATCCTCGCTGCCCATCACGCCGTCGGGTAACAGCATGAGCGCGCCTTCTCCGGCCAGCGCCGCGATCGTCTCGACCGCGAGATCCGACGCCGCGCGGTCGTTGTCCACGACACGCGAGATCGAGTGGTATTCGATCTGCGCGGTCATCCCGTAAGCCTGCGCCTGTGCGTCGACGATCCGGCGGATCCGCGCCTCGATTTCGTCGCGCGTGGCCGCATCGAGCGCACGCACGGACAACTGCAGCGTCGCGGTTTCCGGAATCACGTTCGGCGCGGTGCCCGCATGGAACGTGCCGACGGTCACGACGGCCGGTTTCAGCGGATCGACGTTGCGGGAGACGATCGATTGCAGCGCGGTCACGATTTGCGCGCCCGCGACGATCGGGTCGCTCGCGAGCTGCGGCATCGCACCGTGCCCGCCCTTGCCCGTCACGGTGATCGTCACCGAATCGGACGAGGCCATCATCGGCCCGTAGCGCAACGCGAAATGGCCGACCGGCACGCCCGGCGCGTTGTGCAGCGCATACACGCGTTCACACGGGAACCGTTCGAACAGGCCATCGTCGATCATCCGCTTTGCGCCACCGAGCCCCTCCTCGGCCGGCTGGAAAATCACGTTGAGCGTGCCGTCGAATCGGCCCTGTTCAGCGAGATAGTGCGCGGCGGCCAGCAAGATCGCCGTATGGCCGTCGTGTCCGCACGCGTGCATCGTGCGCGCAACCGTACTCGCATACGGCAGCCCCGTCGCCTCCTCGATCGGCAGCGCGTCCATGTCGGCGCGCAGGCCGAGCGTGCGCGCCGACGCGCCGCGCCGCAACTGGCCGACGACACCCGTGCCGCCCACGCCCGTCGTCACGTCGTAACCCCATGCGGCCAGCTGTTCGGCGACGAGCTGCGCGGTGCGGGTCTCGGCGAAACCGAGCTCGGGATGGGCGTGGATGTCGCGGCGGATCGCCACGAATCGGGACTCCGACTCGCGAATCGCCGCGAGTACGTGAGCAAGGTTCTGCGTCATGAATGGCTCCGTGGAATCGGCCGCGTCGCGACCGTCTCGGCCAAGCATAGAGACGCGTTTCGGGTCAAAAAACTCACGAATTTTGATGCGGATAACTTTTGGTAATATCTTCCGCATCATGAAAATCCATCAATTGCGCGCGCTCGTCGCGGTCACGACGGCCGGCAGCATCAAGGCCGCCGCCCGGACCCTGCACGTCACGCAGCCGGCCATCAGCAAGGCGATCCAGGAACTGGAGAACGAGTTCGGCGTACCGCTCCTCGAGCGCAAGCCGTGGGGCGTCGCGCCGACGCCGGAAGGCGACGCGCTGCTGGGGCGCGCGCAGGCTGTCGTGCGCGAGCTCGAACGGGCGAGCGAGGACATGGCGCACATGAAGGGGCTGCGAGACGGGCGGCTCGTGATCGGCTTCACGCCGATCGTCGCGGTGACGGGCTTTGCGGAGGCCTACGCCGCGTTCCGCCGCCACTGGCCGAACGTCGAGTGCGAACTGCGTGAACTGACGTTCAACCTGCTCTCGGAACAGTTGCGCAATCGCACGCTCGATCTCGCCTTCGTCGCCGTCACGGGCCCCATTGCCGAGTCGGTCGACATCAAGGCGATCCGCACGTTCGACACCGCGTTCGTCACCCGCGAGAACGGACGCTTTGCGGGCGCGACATCGCTCGACGCGCTGCGCGACGCGGAATGGATCCACGCCGATGCGAGCGACAACTTCCCTACGTATATCCGTGACCTGCATGCGCACGCGGGCCTGCCCCCGCCGCGCTGCATCACGCGCTGCACGTCGTATGCGCTGTTCTACAGCCTGATGATGACCAACGATGCGATTTTCTCGTGGACCCGGCTCTCGCTCGCGGAAACCGTGTTCGGCCAGAAGCTGACGCCGCTGCCGTTACCGATGTCGCCGCCACCGCTGCAGTTGTACCGACTCACGCCGCCGGGGCTGCAACTGACGCGGCCCGCGTCCGACTTTCTTGCACACGTGGAAGCCGCGTTCGCGTCGCTGCCGCTTACCGGAAACCAGGCATTGCGCTGAGACCGGATCGTGACGCAGACGGCATCATGACTCGCCGGGCCTGCGTCAGCCTGGAACGCGCATCCGCATGAACACGCGCTGTGTCTCGTCGAGCCCGAGCGCGACGTGGTGCGCGCGGATCGCACGCAGCGTGTCGTCGAGCGTGGCGTCGTCGACGATGCTGAAACCCAGCCGCGCGTAGTACGGCGCATTCCACGGCGCGTCGCGAAACGTGGACAGCACGACCTCCGCGATGCCTTCCTGCGCCGCGCGCGCAGTCACCTGTTCGATCAGGCGCGCGCCGATCCGCTGTCCGGCATGCGACGGCGCGACATCCAGTTCTTCCAGATAAAGCCGCTGCGCATCGAGCAGCCGGTAGAACGCAAACCCGACACACGCGCCTTGCGCATCGACTGCCACATAGGCCCGGCCGCCATCGATGCGCACGAGCACGGCGGTCGTATCGGTCGGCTCGGCTTCCGCGATGTGGGTCATGCCGATTTCGCGAAACCGCTGCGCGGCAGCGACTTCGACGGCGGCCATCGCGGCCGCGTCTTCCCGCGTGGCGGGACGGATCAGGATCGGTGCAGTCATGACGGCAACTCAGGCAGACAGTCTGGAACGGCCGTCACTATAATCGAAACTTCATACGTTTCGAACGCTCCGCCCACGAAGTCCGTCATGACGCTGTCCGCGCTCGCCGTCTTCGCTGTCACCCTGCTCGTCACCGCCGGCACGCCCGGGCCGAGCGTCGCCGCGCTGGTCGCGCGCGTGCTGACGAACGGCGTGCGGGACGTGCTGCCGTTCCTGGCGGCCATGTGGCTCGGCGAAGCGCTGTGGCTCACGCTCGCGGTCGCGGGGCTCTCCGCGTTCGCCCGCACGTTCGAGACGGGCCTGATCGTGCTGAAGCTGCTCGGCGTCGCGTACCTGCTGTTCCTCGCCTGGAAGATGTGGATCGCACCGACCGAGACCGGCACCGACGACCTGCCGCGCGGGCAGTCGCCGTGGCGCATGTTCGTCGCGGGCATGCTCGTCACGCTCGGCAATCCGAAGATCATGGTGTTCTATCTCGCGCTGCTGCCGACCATCGTCGATCTCACGCACGTCGGCGTAACCGCGTGGGCCGAACTGGTCGCCACGATGCTCGCGGTCCTGATCCTGGCCGACTGCTTCTGGTCGCTGCTTGCGTCGCGTGCACGGGCTTTCCTGACGTCGGCACGCGCGAAGCGGATCGCCAACCGCACGAGCGCGACCGCGATGGCCGGTGCGGCAGTGGTGATCGCGACGCGCTGAGCGACGCCCCGTCGCACGCCACGTCGTCGCCAGTCGACCCGCCCGCCATGTCGCAACTCGGAGCCATGCCTCCCGCGCTCGCCGCCCAGTCGATTTCCCGTCGCGAAATCGTGCTGCCGCTCGCCGCTGCACTCGAATGCATCGATTTTTGCGAGTGCCATCGCATCCCGATCTACGGCTGGGAAGGCTGGGTCCTGACCATCGACGGTCGGGTTGGGCACGGCAGCGCGCCGCAAGGCACCGTCTGCCTCGCAGACTGGCCGCTCGAGGACGCCGCTGCGCTCTGCCGCCGCACGATGGTGTCCGACGCCGAAGCGTGGCAGACCGACAATCCCGGAACCACGGACAAGCTGCATTTCTGCATTACGATCGGCGACCCGCCCGAGTCGCCGCGCTCGCGCAGCGGTAACTGACCAGCAAACCCGAACGGAAATCCGCTCACTGCACCGGAGGGGAATCGACATGAAAACCTGGCTATCGGCCGCCCTGCTCTGCCTGTCCGCCACGGTCGCGCACGCGGCCGGCGTCAAGTTCGCCAGCATCCCGACCGACGCAACCGGCCCCGAGCTGCGCGTGGCCATCTGGACACCCTGCGCGACACCCGCGCAACCGCTCACGATCGGCCCGTTCCTGCTGAAAGGGCAACGCAACTGCCCGACCGTCGGCGACAAGCTGCCGCTCGTCGTGATCTCGCACGGCCACGCCGGCACGTACTTCGGGCATCACGACCTCGCCGAAACGCTTGCGGATGCGGGCTTCGTCGTCGCGGCGATCAACCATCCCGGCGACACGCATGCCGACACCAGCCACTCGGCCGACCTGAGGGAACTGGCCGAACGGCCGGTGGACATCAAGCGCCTGGTCGACTACATGCTGGCCAACGGGCCCGACGCCGCGCATATCGATCCCGCGCGGATCGGTTTCTTCGGCTTCTCGCGCGGCGGCTACACGGGCCTCGTGCTGGCCGGCGCCAATCCGGATTTCGTGCACGCGCACGTGGCCTGCCCCGACCCGACCTGGCTGATCTGCAAGCAGATCCGCGACCATGACCTGCCGCCCCAGCCGCTCACGCACGATCCGCGGATCAAGGCCTACGTCATCGCCGACCCGATGAACGAATTCCCGACCGCCGATACGCTGAAGGATGTGCACGCGCCGATCCAGCTCTGGGCGTCCGAAGCGGGCGGCGACGGCGTCGAGCCGGAAACAGTGCCCGCGCTGGCCGGCCTGCTGCCGCAACGGCCGGAATTCCACGTCGTGCCGCATTCCGCGCATTTCGCATTTCTCGCACCGTGCTCCGAGCAACTGGCGCGCAACTCGCCCGAAGTCTGTACCGATGCAAACGGATTCGATCGCGCGGCATTCCACGACACGCTCGACGCAAAGGCGCTCGCGTTCTTCAGCGCCCAGCTCCGCTAACAGCGAAACGTCTTGCGCCAGACGCCCGGCACCGGCACATGATCGTTGCACGCGATCAGCGCGCGCACCAGCGCCCAGTCGTCGTCATCGCAGAAGTCGAGCAGCATCGCGCCGCACGGGCCGCGCTGCGCGCGCAGCCGTTCGGCCAGCCGCGCATGAATGCCCTGCACCCTGCCGTCACCGTGCGCGACCACGGACGGATTCGCGCCCATCCCGGTCCCGCTGCAGAAGTTGATCGCCCAGCGGCCGCTGTCCGGCGACGGCAGGTCTGTCAGCAGCGCGTCGATCGCACGCCACTTCCAGCCGATCGACGCGGCCACCGGCACGCGATATTCGTCCTGGATCACGAACGCGCCATCGGGATGATCGATCGTGAACGTCGCGTTGTCGGGCCATGCGGTCAGGTCGATG
>NZ_CAJNKE010000069.1 GCF_905232215.1 Burkholderia sp. LMG 13014 | reverse complement strand
CGCGCTTCTGTCAAACTGACGCGCATGAAACCGCGCCTCGCCTCACCGCCTTCCTCCGATTCCGCGCCTGCACCCGCTGGCTTTCCCGACGCCGACGAACTGGCTGCGCTGCGTGCGTGGTACGCGGGCATGACCGTGCGCCAGGCCGTCGCGCGCTACCTGCCCGATCGTCTCGGCGAAGGGCGCTCGGCGCGCGGTGTGATCGGCGTCATCCGCCGCCGTCTCGTGCGCGTCGCGCGGCAGGCCGGCCGGCCCGATCTCGCGGAGCGGCTCGGTCATCCCGACGGTGAGCGTTTGCAGGAGGCGAAGGCTGCCGCCGAAGCGATCGGCCTGCTGCGTCATGCGCGCCCGCCGGTCCCGCAGATCAGCGACGACGTCGATCTGTGGCTACCCGCGCGTGCGGTCGTCGCGCTGCGTGCGCACGGGATCGCGACGCTCGCGGATCTCACGGTGCGGATTCCGCGCCGGCGCCAGTGGTGGCGCGCAATCGCGGGCCTCGGCGTGGCCAGCGCGCGGCACATCGAGGCATTTTTTGCCGCGCATCCGGACCTGACCGAACGGGCGCGCGCGCTGATCGCGGCGACGCCGCGCGGCAGCATCGTGCCGTGGGAGCAGTTGAAGCTGCCGCACGAGGTCGACGGCTCGGCCGGCACGTTCCGCGCGCCGCGCGCAACCAGCACGCTCGATGCGGACAACGATTACGCGGCCGTGCACGCGTGGCTGTCGCTGCACGAATCGGCCGCGACACGGCGTGCGTACCGGAAGGAGGCCGAGCGGCTGATCCTGTGGGCGATCGTCGAGCGCGGCCGCGCGCTGTCGTCGCTGACGACCGAGGATGCGGTCGCGTATCGCGCGTTCGTGCGGCGCCCGACACCGCACGAACGCTGGGTCGGGCCCGTGCGGCCACGCGGTGCGCCCGACTGGCGGCCGTTCTCGGGCGCGCTGTCCGCACGCTCCGCGGCGTACACGCTGTCGGTGCTCGGAGCGCTGTTCCGCTGGCTGATCGAGCAGCGCTACCTGCTCGCGAATCCGTTCGCGGGCGTCAAGGTGCGCGACACGCGCGGCGCGAACGCACTCGACACGTCGCATGCGTTCACCGAAGGCGAGTGGCTGCTCGTGCGCACGATCGCCGACGGGCTCGAGTTCCGCAAGGGCACGAAGGCTGCGCCGCAGTCCGGCTGGACGGCGGCCGCCGCGCAACGGCTGCGCTTCATTCTCGATTTCGGCTATGCGACCGGGCTGCGCGCGAGCGAGCTGGTCGGCGCGACGCTCGGCAACATCGAGACCGATGTGCACGGCGACGCGTGGCTGAAGGTGATCGGCAAGGGCAGCAAGGCCGCGCGTGTCGCACTGCCGCCGCTCGCGCGCACGGGGCTCGACCGTTTTCTGGTCGCACGCCGGCTGCCGGTCACGCCGTCGCGCTGGCGGCCCGACACGCCGCTGATCCCGAGCCTCGCGGAAGAGGGCGAGGCCGCGATCACGAGCGTGCGGCTGTGGAAGGTGATGCAGCGTTTCTTCGCGCAGACGGCCGATCAGGTCGATGCCGACAATCCCGCGCTCGCGCAGAAGCTGCGGCAGGCGAGCCCGCACTGGATGCGTCATACGCATGCGACGCATGCGCTGGCGCGCGGCGCGGAGTTGACGACCGTGCGCGACAACTTGCGACATGCGTCGATTTCCACGACGTCGATTTATCTGCATGGCGACGATGTGAAGCGGGCGCGGCAGATGTCGAGTGCGTTCGCGGCCGACAAATAACGGCGTCGTGCGGATCGGGCAGGGGCTGCCTGCGCGTCGTCAGGTCGCCTGTCGGCCTGCGTCCGGCTGTGCGAGGTGCTGCGCCGCGCGCGCCACGACCGCATGACGATCGGGCCGCACGCGCTCGAACAGCGCGGACACCGACGCGAGAATGTCCGGCGCGGCCCGCTCCGGACGCCCGCAGTCGAACGGCGGCTCGGGCGCATATTCGATACCGAGCTGCACCGCTTGCGCGTATTCCGAGCCGGCGATGTCGGCCATCAGCGACAGCGCCATGTCGATACCGGCGGTGACGCCGCCACCCGTGATGACCGGGCCGTCACGCACCACGCGGCCGGTGTCGACGATCGCGCCGAACGGCGGCAGCAGGTCGCGCCACGCCCAGTGGCAGGCGGCCCGCCGGCCGTGCAGCAAGCCGGCCGCGCCGAGCACCAGCGACCCGCTGCACACGGAGGTAACATAGCGGGCGCCCTGCGCGAGCCGGCGCACCTCGCGAACGAACGCGTCGTCGGCGATCGCGTCGATCACGCCGAGCCCGCCCGGCACGCAGACGAGATCGGCGTGTGCGATGTCGGCGAGCCGCTCGATCTCGGCGATAAGCAGGCCGCTGTCCGCGCGAATCGATCCGCCGCGCACCGAAGCCCGGTGAATCCGCGCGCCGGGCAGACGCCAGAACACTTCGTCCGGCCCGGTGAAATCGAGCTGCGTGACATGATCGAACAATGCGAATACGACGATGAACGGCGTGGTGGCCATCACGATTTCCCGAAGACATGAACGGCCTGTAGCATCGGGCCGCGCGCCGTCCGTCGCAATGTCATTTCTCCCGCACTTTCTGCCATGACCCATCGCGTCGCCATGCTCGTGTATCCCGGCTTCCAGTTGCTGGATGCCGCCGGGCCCGTTGCCGCGTTCGAGATGGCCGACTACGCGCGTGCGCCGTATTACGCGGTTCGCATCGTCGCGGTACAGCCGGGGCTGGTCCGCAGTTCGTCGGGCGTGAGCTGGCACGCCGAGCCGTTGCCGGACGCGGCGGACCTCGATACGTTGCTGGTCGCGGGCGGCGATGGCGTCGATGCCGCGATGGCAGACGACGCGACGTGCGCGTTCGTCCGGCGCTGCGCGGCGCGCGGCATCCGCGTGGCGAGTGTCTGTTCGGGCAGCCTGCTGCTGGCTGCGGCCGGCGTGCTGGACGGCCGGCTGGCGACGACGCACTGGGGCTGCGGCGAGCGCTTCGCGCAGGCGTTTCCGCAAGTGCGGCTGGCGCTCGACCGCATCTACGTGAACGACGGGCCGTTCTGGACGAGCGCCGGCATCACGGCCGGCATCGACCTGACGCTCGCGTTGATCGGCGAGGATCGCGGCGAGCGGCTGGCGCGCGCGGTCGCGAAACGGCTGGTCGTGTACTACCGGCGCCCCGGCGGGCAGTCGCAGTTTTCGGCGCTGATCGAACTCGACAGCGCGCAAGGGCGCTTCCAGCCGTTGCTCGACTACATTCGCCGCAATCTCGGCGCGCGCTTGCGCGTGAGCGACCTGGCCGAGCAGGCGTGCATGAGCCCGCGTCAGTTCGCGCGGGCGTTCCAGACGGAAACCGGCGTCACGCCGGCCAAGGCCGTCGAGAAACTGCGCGTGGAAGCCGCCCGCGCCGCGCTGGAAAGCGGTGCGGCATCGCTGCAGCGCGTGGCGAACGAGTGCGGGTTCGGCGATACGGAGAACATGCGGCGCAGTTTCCAGCGCTGGCTGGGCGTTGCGCCGTCCGCGCTGCGTTCGTAGACGGGGCACCGGCGCGATCGGCGACGGGCGCGACAGGTCGCGCCGCTTTCACCGGCCGCTCAATCGCCGGCAGGATCGCCATGCTCCGCCGCCACGCGCGCGAGCCATTCCGCATAACTCGATGCAACCCGTTCACGCTGCTCGTCGTCATGCCAGACCCGAATCACTTGCCCGACCGTGCCGCCTTCGGCGGGATCGAGGTCGACGCACAGATGATTGCCGCTGCCGTCGTGCGTGAACGGAATCCACTTGAGGTTGTACCAGTCGTCGCGGATGCCGGCAGGCGGATCGGACGTCATGTCGTCGAAGTCGCCGCCCGATACGAGTTTCTTCCAGATCGACCATTGCGCGACGATCTCGTGCGCGCTCAGCAATGCGTCGCTTTCGGCGAAGACGGCTGCCGGATCGGCCTGGCCATCGTGAAGCCGAAGGCTTTCGAGCAGGTCGTCCGGCAACGTCGTGCCTAGCGTGGCGTGCAATGTGGCGATCGCGTCCGCTGAGGCCGGCCCGTTGAGGCCGCCGGGAAGCTGCGTCGGATCGGCGGCGATCCAGTTTTCGATGTGTTGCCATGACTCGCGAACGACGGGGACGGTTGCGTTAGCAACCAATGTGCCGGTGCCGGTGGCGACTGCTTGCGGTGGTGGAGGCGGCGGCGCGTCCGTCGCCGTCTCCGTTGGCGTTACCTCGCCGGGACGCGGCGCTTCGTGGCCGGTGCCATCGAGCCGCACGAACAGGACGGGCGTACCGGCAGGCAGCACCGCTTCCCCGGCCGGGATCGCGACGAGCACATCGGCGTCGGTCACGGCGCGAATCGATCCTTCACCCTGGCCCGGCAGCAGGCTGACCCGCGATTCGCCGCGTTCCGCACCGTGCCGGATGCCCCAGCGCATCCCGTTGAGTTCGGCGTCCGGTTCGATATCGTGCGCGGTCAGCGCGGTTTCCCAGTGCGGCCCTGGCGACGCGACATGCTCCAGCGAATCGAGCACATACCGGACGATCGCATGCATCAACACCGCGACGCCGCTCGTATGGCCCGGCAGGTTGACCAGTACCGCCTGATCGTAGCTGACCTTCGCTTCCGACCGGTAGATGTAGCCGTTCGGCCTCGTATATTCCACCATCCACTTCTTCGGCGGCGAGCGGTTCTCACTGCGTCCGACGTTGAATACTCCACCGGGCGTCTGCTTGATCCGGATCGTGTCCCGGCTGTTCGGGTACGCCATCTGGCTGCTCAGGCCGCGAATCTGGAATGAATTGCCCGCGGGCAGCCCGGCGCCGACGATCAGGTCGTAGCGCCCGGCCAGTTCGGCCAGTTGTCGCCCGAACGCCTGGTCGTCGCGCCATGCCTCGGCCGACCACGGAACCGCGGAGGGCAGGGGAAGATACTCGATGGCAAGCACGTCATAACCCCATTGCCGCAGGATCGCGCGGACATACGGGCCGCACGAATCGTAGCGCTGCCACGATTCGCGCGCATGGCCAGGCGGCACCACCTCGTAGCCGGCGATCACGATGCCGATGCGCGGCCGCTTCGTGACGGCCACCTCGCGTACGCCCGCCGCAATGAGCGCGGCCTGCCGCGCCGGCGTAATCCGCAGCCCCTTCGCGAGCAGGACGTCGCCTTTCCGGTATTCGCTGCCGGCGGCGATCACGTGCTGGCCGGGCGCATACGGCGCGCGAAACCGCAGGTACGCGCCAACGTCCGCGCTGGCCCAGCGATGGGTGGACGTCGGCGCAATGGTGTCGGCGTGCTCCGGCATCGTCACGTAGGCCGGGATGCTGGCGGCGTGGCCGGACGCGAGCGCGCGTGCGGCCGGGCTGGCCGTTCGTGATGCCAGATAGCCCAGCGAGAGTGCACAGTCGAGATCGACGGGTTCGCGACGTGTCGCGCGAGCCGTGTCGGATGCGCGCAGTGCATAGCCATCGCACGCGGCAAGCGGAACGGCTGGCACATCGTCCGGAGCGATGACGTCGGTGGCGGTGACGCGCGACACGGCGTCGTCGATCGCGATCGTCTCGCTCAGCATCGCGCCCGGGACGAGTTGGCGGCAATAGTACTCATAGGCCTGCTTGAGCCACGCGGGGAAGGGGGCGGGTACGCTCATCGGGTTCCTTGTATCGACGCTTCGGGGCGCACGGCGATCCGGTCGGGTGGCCCGTGCCGCTCTCCCGGCACATCGGCGAAGCCAGTTTTTTGTGAAGCGTCATTGGACGATTCATCGAAACGTAATGTAACTGTCAGGGATGTCAGGGCGTGGCGGGCGTCGAAGGCCTGCCCGTGCCTGAATGCGCGTGCCTTCGACGCAGGGATGACGCGCCGCAGCGTATCTGCCAATCACGCGGAACGGTCTGGTGCACACTGCGGTCATAAACTTTTTGCAAGGAGCGGCAGATGGCATCGAGCCAAAGCACAGTCGATTTCATCGTCGAGCAGATGGCGGCGGCCGGTACGGTCTCGGCGCGCAAGATGTTCGGCGAATTCGGCATTTATTGCGACGGCAAGATGGCCGCGCTCGTCTGCGACGATCGGCTGTTTGTCAAACCGACGACCGAAGGCCGCGCGTTTCTCGGCACCTGCGAAGAAGGTTCGCCGTACCCGGGCGCGAAGCCGCACCTCGTCATCTCCGGCGAACGCTGGGACGATCGCGAATGGCTGTCGGCGCTGATCCGGATCACCGCCGCGCAGTTGCCGGTGCCGGTGAAGCGGAGCCGATAGCGGCCCTTTCGGGTGCAATGTTGCGCTGCGGCCAGGCGTATTCTGTGACACATGTGCGCGACCATCGCGCGCCAGGCGGGAGCACAAGAATGAAGACATCCGGACATCCGCGCGGCATGTGGCTGGCTCGCCGCGCGTGGCACGCGCTCGTCGCGGCCCTGTGCGTTGGCTGGAGCGCGCAGTCGTTCGGCGCGGACGATGCGGCGACGCTGCTCGACCGTTACCGCAGCCTCGGCCCGCAACTGAAGGACAACGCGTTTCACCGGCCGCTGGTCCTCGAATCGGCGGAAGCGTCGTCGTCGCTGAAGGGCGACATCTACGCGGTGGTCGATTATCCGTATGCGGTCGTGAGCAGCCAGCTCGACGAGCCTGCGCAGGGGCCTGCGAACTGGTGCGCGGTGCTGATCCTGCACTTGAACACGAAGTACTGTCATGCGTCGAGCGGCAGCAACGGCCCGGTGCTCGACGTGAACCTCGGCCGCAAGATCCAGCAGAAGCTGTCGGACACCTATCGCGTGCAGTTCCGCTATCGCGTGGCGGCCGCGACGCCCGACTATTTCCAGGTCGACCTGACCGCCGACAGCGGCCCGATGGGCACGAAGGACTACCGGATCGCGCTGGAAGCCGTGCCGGTCGGCGCGTCGCGCACGTTCCTGCATCTCACGTATTCGTATGGCTTCGGCACGGTCGGCCGCATGGCGATGAAGACCTACCTGGCGACCGTCGGCAGCGACAAGGTCGGCTTCACGACCGTCAGCGGCGCATCGGCCGCGCAGCCGCAGTACATCGGCGGCGTGCGCGGGCTGCTGGAGCGCAACACGATGCGTTATTACCTCGCGATCGACACGTATCTCGCGACGCTCGACAAGCCGCTCGACCAGCGCCTCGCGCGCTGGTTCGATGCGACCGAGCAGTATCCGCAGCAACTGCATGAGGTCGAGCGCGGCGCATATATGCAGATGAAAGCGCAGGAGGTGCAGCGGCAGCAGGCGGTGCGGTAAGCAATGTGCATGCGTGATGGCGTGCAGCAAGCGGACAGCCTCGTGTACGGCGCCCACGTGGCTGGAGTGACGTGAAAGAATCCTTGGGCGCGAGTTGCGGACACAATTCGGCACTGTTTTGTCTGGAGCGTGTCGGGGTCGATTATTCGCAATCACCATCCGGAAATCACGTAATGCTTCGCGCGCTATCTGTTTGTCCGTGTGACTAGGCAGAATCAGCGAATTCGACGGAAGAGTGTCTTGTCGCGCTTCCGCGTGACTGTGGAATAAGATCCTGTCGTGATCGAACGAAGGGGACTAAGGGCGACGAGGGCGCAACGGCTTAGGGAACCTGTCCGGATCTGTTCGAATCACGCTTGGCGTAACCGCCGAAGGTCACGTTCAAAAAATAATCACGAAATTCGCATCGGGGAAATCATATGGGAGCAATAGGAAACAGCCTGGTCGGTATAGGTGTGCTTGCATCGCTGATCGGTATTGGCGGTTTTGTAGACACGCGCAAGGTAGATCGAAGATTCAAGACCGGCTATAAGAACAACGAGCCGGATTCTAGAAATTTTGTCCGGTCGGGCAAGATTTTGTTATGTGGTATTGGTCTATTTGTATTCGGACTAGTGGTTAACCGCATATCGGATTCGGACGTGCCAGCGACCGGAAACGACGTGACGCACGAAGTCCGGGCAGCGGGGGATTTTCCCACCGCAGATTCAGCTAAACCAACAAACGAGAATGTGCTGTCGGAGGTGCATGCATCAGCTGAACCGGCATCGAGTGTGTCCAAGTCTGAGCGTCCGTCATTCGAAATATCCGAGCAGAACAGCGGCGCCTCCGAAGCGCCGGCCGATCGTGCCGTGCAAACACGTACTTTTGCGACCAGTTTCGACTGCTCACGAGCATCGCACGATGACGAAGCGGCTGTCTGTCATGATCCGGGTTTGGCCGCAATGGACCAGCGGTTGGCTCAGCTGTATGCGGCTGCATTGCAAACCGTCTCGGATCCGGAGGCTCTCCGGCAATCCGAGTCAGACTGGATCGCCACCCGACATCAATGTGGCAAGGACCTTGATTGCTTGCGTCGCGTATACGGCGAGAGAATTGGTCAATTCGTGGGATCGGTAGGTTCGAAGCCTTTGCTTCCCGAGGACGGGAAATAGATTCGCTTCGGCGCGGAAGGCCCAGGCGCGCGGTGAACGCCGCGCCCGGAACACTTACTTCAGTGTGCGCACGACTGTTTCCATGCCGGGCGTATGGTCCAGTTCGGCCACCACCTTGAGCGGTACCTCGCCCACCCCCATTGCCCGTTCGATCAGCAAGTCGTCGCCATGTTGGGCCAGCAACGCCTGCAACCGGCCGAACTCGCCACACCAGAGCGTTTCGACATCCTTGTCGCGGGCAACGTCGCGATTCGCGACGAGGGAGACGGCCCGAACCTGCAGGCGACCGGCCTGAGCCTGACCGCCGACTTCGACACCATAATCCGGCAGCGAAGGTTTCTTGACGACGACCCGGCCGTCCTTCGCCCATGCGGTGGCCATACCCTCATGCACTTCGTAGCCGAGTCGCGCCAGGCCGCTCAGGATCGCGTTGCGCCGAGCCTCCGCTGCCTGTTGCTGTCGCACCTGCGCGATCAGGTCCTGCCCGGCTCGGGTCAACTCGGCCACGACGTCCGGCGAGGTGGCGATATCGCACTGTCGAGCGCGTTCGACAAAATTCGCCGCGTCTGCCGTGTGGCAAGCCCGAATCTCCGCCGTCAGTTCTTCCAGTGCCGCGATCGCCGCGCGCCGTGCGCGGGCGGCCTCGATGGCACTCGACAGGTCGAGGATCAGGCTGTCGAGCAACAGGCTCTTGCGCGCGTCGTTCACCTCGTCTTCGAGCGCATCCAGTCTCGACGAGAACCCGGCAACGGCTTGCGAATCCAGAAATACCCGTGCCTCACCGATCTGTCGATCGAGACGGTCGATGGAAGGATCACGAGACGCCGCCCGTTGCGCGGCTTTCCAGGTCTCGAAGTCCGCCGATGCTTCGGCGGGCATCAGGCGATTCGCCAGCGCCCGTTGCGCATCGTTGAGTGTGCGTCCCACAGCCGGCGTCAGCAGGGCGAACCCTTGCGCGAGCAGCGCATCGGCATGCTCGAGCAGGTCGCCCGAGCGCAGGCGATCGAGCTGGCCATGAAGCTCGGCTGGAATCTCGATCCCTTTCGCTTCCAGTGCGCCGAGCAAGGTCGCCGCGCTGTGCCGTCCTTGCCGCCTGCGTTTCGCTGCCTGCTCGGCCTGCTCGACTGCCACCTGTTGACGCCGGACGAGATCCGCCTTCAGGAAAGCAATCTCGTCGGGCACTTTCTTCTGCAAATCCACGAACGCGTCGGCGGCGATCAATGCGCCCAGCGCTTCACGCCGAGCCCGGGTCGCCGCGATCTCATCGTCCGACAGCACGCCGGTACGTCGGCCTTCGGCAATCCAGGTGGCGATGGCCTGGTCGAGGCGCTGCAGATGTCCTTCGCAGATCGCGACGATTTCCTCGCGTGTCACGATCCGGACGACTTTCGGGCCGCTCATGCCATCACCTCCTGGTTCAGCGCCTGCGCGACGGCGGCTTTCAGGCGAGCCTTCTCTGTCTCCGGTGCGTGGTACCAGGCTTGCGACGACACGCGATGCAGTATCGGAATGGCGCGTCCCAGCACGGACGGCCGCCAGATTTCCCGGGCACGCGCATGTTCGAGCAACGGATGACGCGGTGCATCGCATTCGATGCCGATCGCATAAAGGCCGGTTTCCGGATTGGCGATCGCAAAATCAAGCCCGAAGGCGTCGCCTTCCTGTGCGGGGACCGGTGACAGGCCGAGCGCCTGCAGATAAGCCAGCACATCTTCCGCGAAACCGTCGACGGCACCCGTCTGCCGCAACTTCGCATGTGCCCGTTCGCTGCTCATGCGGCCAAGCAATGCGCGGCCGGCGGGCAGTTCACCGTTCGACATGGCACGTGCGTATTCCATATAGCCCTGAAGATAATCGCGCGGAATCGCCGGCTTGCGCTGCGTCGTGAGCATGTCGGAGATCTCGCGGATCGGCATCGACGTGATGAGCACGACTTTATGGCGGGCACGCGTCACGGCCACGTTGAGACGCCGTTCGCCGCCGCTCTGGCCCAGCACGCCAAACAAGCGCCGGAAGGTGCCCTGGCCGTTGCGCCCGAAGGTCGTGGAGAAGACGATGATGTCGCGTTCGTCGCCCTGGACATTCTCGACGTTCTTCACGAAGACGGCCATGTCCTCGCCGCGATCGGTTCGCTCGAGTTCCTCGCGATACGCGTCGCGGAATGCTTCATCCTCTTCCGCGCGCTGCTCCAGGCGCTCCAGGATGAGGTCGGCCTGCTTGCGGTTGAACGTGACCACGCCGACGGACGGGCGCTGTGCGTAAGGCTGTTGCCACAGTTGCGCCAGATAGGCGACCACGCGATCCGCTTCGTCGCTGTTGGTCTGCTGTTCGTAAAGACCGTTCACCTGGATGAGTTCGAGCGGTTTCACCTCGCGCACCGTGGCATCCGGGTGACGGACCGGCACACTGAGGTTGTTCTCGTAGAACGCGGCGTTTGAATAGCCGATCAGCTCCCGATAGGCCGAACGATAGTGGATCTGCAGCGTCGACACGGGCAGTGCGCTCCGTGCCAGTTGCAGCACGTCAGGGCAGTCCTTGATTTCGCGTCGGTTCCAGGTGTCCTCGAAGCGCTCGCGTTCGTCTTCCGTCGCGCCCTCGTCAGGTTGCTCGCCGTCGAAGATGTCGGTCTCGTCGCTTTCCGCCCGGCTCGAAAAGAACGCCGTCGGCGGCATTTGCTTCTCGTCGCCGCTGACGATCGACAGGTTGCCGCGGAACAGCGTCGGAATCGCGTATTCCACCGGCATCTGCGAGGCCTCGTCGTAGACGACGGAATCGAACAGCCCCGATTTCAGCGGCAGTACGCGGCTCGCGACGTCGGGGTTCATCAGCCAGACGGGCCGCAGCGCCATCAGGCCCAGCCCCGTACCGAGTTCGATGAATTCGCGCAGGCGCCGGGAGCGCCGGCCGGTCAAACGCGTCACGTCCTCCCAATCGCGCACCGAACCCAGTCGGCCGTGGTCGATGCCGTTGCGAAGCATCTCGCGGTTCAGGCGCCGCATTTCCGCGTCGGCGGCCGCGAGTGCGTCGATCTTGGCGGCCGTTTCGCTCTGGTCGAGCAGCAGCTCGGGATGGTCCTGCTCCATGCGCCGCTTCCAACCGAGCCGCGCCTCGCGGTTGATCATGCGCCGCACGGCGTCGTCGAGGTGCTCTGGTGGCACGCGCGTCAGCGCGTCTTCGTGGTCGCGCATGATCGCAAACACGTCGAGTGCGTCGGCGCTGACATGCCGTGCCCGGGTGCGGAATTGCTGATACGCGGCCAGCGTCGGCAACGCATCGCCGATTCGGTTCAACGGCGCCTGATAACTGATGTTGTCAGCGATGGCCTGCCGACAGGCGGTCACGAGTTCTGCCGAGAGCCACTCATCGAGCAGCCTCAGCGCCCGAAGGCTATGCTGGCGCGCGTTGTGCCGCACGAACGCGGTCTCGAAACCGTCGAGCAACTGTTCGACGGGTGCCCGATCACCGGTCATCACGGCCGAGTCGAACTCGTCGCCGCGTGGCGCGATCGCCAGATGCTGCGCGAGTTCGCGGATTTCTTCGAGCTGGCGCAGGCGGGTCAGGCAGGCATCGGCGAGCGCCGGCCCGCAGGCCGGCTCGACCGTCTCGAGGTGCAATGCCCGGCTGATCGTGTTCAAGGTGTCGCGCAGCGGCCGCCAGATCTTTTCGAGCCGGGTGGCGGCCAGTAGCTTGCGGAGCGTCTCGTCGGTCGCGGGCGCGCCGCAGCCGGTGACGAACTTCATCAGGCGGCCACGCCGCAGATACGTGACCGGGTTCAGGCGGCGCAAGAGAGACGGGGCGCGAGTCGCCAACGTCGCCTGGGCCTCGAGCTTGCGGAGCGCGGGATCCGGCAGGTGTGCAACGGCAGCCGACAGCACCGCATCGAAGCCGCTGGTCTCGACGGCCAACAGATCGCGATGCAGGGTGCCGAGTGCCGCGTAATACCGATGGCCTTCCGCATCGGCATTGCCGGCCGGTCGGAACAAGGGCAGCCATTGAGCCAGCCGTTTGCGTTGCGTCTCGTCCAGCGCGACGAGGCGACCGGCGTTCGCATCGAGCCAGGCCCGATACGGGGCGGGGTCGTCGACATCGAAGCGCGCGGGATGCGCGGCGAGCGTCTCGATCCGCAGGCGCTCCGCGTCGCGGAAATCCGCGAAGATCGCATTGAACGCGTCGAGCGTGGCGGCGTCGGTCGCGAACGATTTCAATTGCGCCAATGGGCTGCCCTCGAACTTCGACGGTAGCCAGTAGCGGGCGAGCGGTGCGCAGTGTTCTTCCAGCGTAGTCAGTGCCGAAATATCCAGCGTGGCAAGGCGGGTACGCAACTGCGGCACGCTGACCGGCGGCGCGCCGGCTTCGAGCCGGATCAGTTCGCCGAGCAGCGCCCGATAGCTGAGGCCGGTCGATTCGTCGACGTGATGCAGCGCGGCATGCTGGCGGTCGAGTTCGCCCTCGAGGGCCTCGATTCTCGCGGCCATGCGTTCACGCTGGCGTATCGCGCCGTGGTCGAACACGGTGCCGCGAAAAATCGCATCCAGTTGCTCGCGGACGGCTCGAATCGTCGGCTCGCGGTCCTTGTTGACGTCGTTGAGCATCACGATGCGATCGCCCAGGCCTTCCGCGACGAGACGCTTGCGAACGACTTCCAGCGCGGCATGCTTCTGGCAGACGATCAGCAGGCTGCGGCCTTGTCCGATCGCGTCGGCGACCATGTTGACGATCGTCTGGCTCTTGCCGGTACCGGGCGGCCCTTCGACCAGCAATCCGGGGCCCTGACGCGCCTGCAGGATCGCCGCTTCCTGCGACGGATCGCTTGCCACCGTCAGGAATCGGTCGAGCTCGGTCGACGTGGCCTCGGACGCATCGTAGTCGGATTTGTCCTTGAGCCGCAGCATCGATTCGAGCGCCGTGCCGGAAGGCGACAATTGCTTGAGCTGGCGCAGATCCTCGCCGATGGCCTGGCCGGCGAAGTCGACGTGAAACAGCACGCCGGCACAGGCGAGGCGCGTCGCGCCGGCGGGTACGTCGAGGGTCGGCAACGGCAGCGCACCGAGTTTGCGGCTTTCCACGTCGGCCAGCAGGCCGAACGCATCGACCACGTCGGCCGCTTTCAACGCGGAACGTCCGAGCACCTCGTCGGCTGCGACACGCCACGCCTTGACGGCCTCGCGTCCCAGCAGGCCCTCGAGTGCCGGATTCAGGCGAACCTCCTCGCGCTCGCCGTCGAAAGCCATTGCCACCTGGCGTCGCGTGCCGAGCTCCATCAGCAATTTGACCGGCCACAACAGGACGGGGGCGATGCGCGGGCGCGTCGTGCTGCGATGATCCTTGTAAAGCAGGAACGGGAAGCCGAGATAGAGGCCGTCGATGCCGGTATCCCGCTTGTAGAGCGAGGTCTGCCGGTACAGCGTGTTCAACCGGCCTTCGAGCGTTCCGCCGGCACCGAATACGGCCGGGTCCACCGATACCGTCTGGACATTGCGCTGGAGCAGATGGTCGAGCAGCGCGGTGCTGGCGAATCGCTCGCCGTTCAGTTCGTGAAGATCGACCCGCCCCGTGGTCTTGCCGATGGTCATCCGTACCAGCGGACCGCGCAATACGGTCGTGGCGACTTTTTTCTCGAAGAAGTCGAGGATCTGCGACACGTATTGCTGTTTCTGCGGCTCCAGCCACTGCTCGGCGGGCACCGACAACAGAACGACCACTTCGTGCAGCGGCAAGCGACGTTCCAGCCGGAACTGCTCCGCCCATTCGTCGACTGTCGGGTTTCCGGTTCGCGCGAATCCGGCGATGCGCTCGTCGACGGCATGGAACAGGTCGACGCGCGGCAGCGCAAGCGCGATCCGGGCAGCCTGGCGATCGAAGACCAGAATCTGCTCTCGCTCCGCGAGGGTCGCCGCCTGGTCGAGGATCTCGTCGACCGAGCGAAACTGCGAAATGGCCGCGCTCAGCAGAACGATCAGGTCTTCCTCACTGAGGATGCGGCGTTCCGACAGCGACAGCAGGCCGTGATGATCGGAGTCCGGCAACAACAGGCGCCGCTCTTCCCATTGCGCGGCCAATTGGGCGCGCGACGTGGAAAGCAGCGCGATGCGCACCAGGTCCTCGTTCAGTTCGATGCCCAGTTGCGCGGCCCGGTGTCGCACTTCGTCGGCTCGAGCGCGTAGCCTGGACAGCCAGCTTTCCGTGCCCAGCCGCGCCAGGAATGTCGGCACCGGCCCGGTGACCAGGTCGTAACCTTCCAACGGGTTGTGCAGCAACCAGCCGGGCGTGACGATGTCGCCGCGCAGAATGAGCGGCATGTCGGGATTCAACAGCTTGAGCGCGATCATCAGGCGGCCATCGTCATCGACGCCGTCGAGTTGCGCGACCTGACGCAGGCCGGCCAGCACTTTCGCGCCGGCACCGGCTTGTTCCGCCCATGTCAGGACAACGCCGCGATTGAGGTGATCGCGCGCCGCTTCCCAGTTCTCGCGATCCGCCGCGGCGAGCGCGAAGATCGCCGGCTTGCGATATTGCCGGGCGCCCAAGGCGATGCTGGCGCCTTCGTCGCCATCGGCATCGATCGTTGCTGCCGACGGCGCATCGACCGGTTTGCCGTCCAGCCAGGCCTTGACTTGCGGCCACTGCCAGCGTTGATGCCGGTCACGCGCGAGCAGGCCTCGCAGCAACAGGTGAAGCGAGGGATCCAGATCGTCCGGCAACGTGACGCCGTTGGCCAGCACGTGAATCAGAAATGCGCGCGGGTTGATGCCCTCGAAGCAGCGGCCGTCGGTCAGCTGCTCGAGCAGGATCATGCCGAGGCTCCACCAGTCCGATGCCGCGGCGACACCGCCTGCAATGGCCTCGGGCGCCATATAGCGCGTCGTTTCGAGCGGCGAGACGATATCGAGATCGAATTCGGACAGCCGTGCCGAACCGAAGCCGCTGATGACGAGATCCAGCGGTTCGCGGCTGCGCACCAGCAGCGTGCCGGGCCGCAGGTCCCGATGCCGCAGCCCCACGTCCGAAAACGCCTGCAGTGCCTGGCCCAGTTCATCGACCACCCGGCGGATCGTCGCGCGATCGCGTACGGCCATGCCGAGATCCGCCAGCGTCCCACCACTCATCTCCTCGGCGACTTCGTACGCTCGTTGATCCCAGCGTCCGGTAGCGATGATCTCCGGTACGTGCTCGCGCGGCAGGCGGCGCACCACGTCGTAGACTGCCGGGTCCGGTTCCGCGCCCGGTCGATACAGCGTCAGCACGGCCTGCCTGCCGGTCGCGTCCTGCTGGGCCACGTAGCGTTCGCGCACGCCGTCCGTGCTGGAAATCTGACGCAACAACCGCCAGCCGTCGATCCGCGTTTCTTCGATGGGCGGCGGCGGCGCGTCCTCCGCCGAGCTGCCGGCAGGAACCTCGGTGCCGGAGCCGAGCCGCTGCGCGTCGGCGGGCGCGGCCGGATCCGCGCCGCATTCGAGGCACATGAGGTCGCCGTCGTTCATCGGATGGCCGTTCGTACACGACAACGAGGGCGGCACGGCGGATCCGGTTGCGTCCGCAACCACTTGCTGGCTGACCGTCTCGACCGTGACGACATCCTGGGGGCGCCAGCCGTTCGCCCGGATCGGTACGCCTGACAAGTCCCAGTTGCAAACGGCATCGCCGACCGTGCCGGCACAGTACCACTCGTCCACCGACCGCTCGGTTCGGCAATTCGGGCAAAAACGCATCATGGCTGACATTTCCTGTCTTATCTGTTTCTCGCCTTGTCGGCACTGATCCGGACGTGATGCCCCTGATCGGTCAATAGGTCTCTCAATCGATGAAAATCGTCCCGGCCCGGTATCCCCGCGAACCAGACGCTACCGTCCTCGTCGAACATGACGTCCAGGGCCTTGCCGGTGTGCCGTGGCGCGCCCTCGTACTGCGCAAAACGCGCGTGGCCGAGTGCCGTCAGGCAATGCAATCGCTGGTTGTCGCTGCCGCGCAGCGCGCGTGTCTGCGGCGCGTCGATGTCGAACGGATCGGAGATCAGCGCATCGATCAGGCCGTCGGCGCGTGCCAGCGTATCGGCCAGCGATTCGATCGGGTGGCCGCTGTAGACGAGGATGTCGCCTGCCGACAGTTGCCGCAGGCCATGCAGGAGCGCAATCAGCGCGTCGGGCTGATCGAACGGCTCGCCGCCCGAGATCGTGATGCCGGTGGCGTCGGGCAGCCAGGCTCGGACCTGCGCCAAGAGGGCATCGAAAGTGGTTTCGCCCCCGGCGTGTGCCCAGGTATCCATCGAAATACAGCCCGGGCATCGGATCGTGCAACCTTGAAACCAGATACCGATCCGCTGCCCCGGCCCGAGCGTCGTCACGGGAAAGTGCAGGCGCGAAACACGGATGTCCATGGCCTACTGCTTTTGCAACTGGAACGAACCCGAGTCGATGCCCGAGATGACGAATCGATCGCCGGCGGCCGCATCCTGATCGAACAGGCCGCGTGCCAGCGGGTTGAGCAGATGCGCTTCGATCTGGTTTCGGATGCCGCGGCCGCCGTTGGATAGATCACCGAGGCATTGCGCCTGCAGCGCGATCCTGGAACCGGCGTCCAGGTCGACGGCGATACCCTGGGAGGCGACGTCGTCGAGCACGGCACGAACCATCTGCTCGAAGATTTCCGTCGCGACATCCTCGCGGATGAAGTCGAAGACGATGATGTTTTCGCCGATGCGGTTCAGGATTTCGGGCCGGTTCAGGACCAGCTTGAAATGCCGCTGGATTTCCCCGAGCACCTTCTTCTGGATTTCCGCAAAGTCGTTGCCTGGCTGGATATTCGCCACGCGCTGACCCGATTCGTCCTGACGGTAAATGCCGAGGTTCGACGTGAAAACGATCAACGCTTCGGAAAAGTACACGCGGTCGCCGCGCCCTGACGTCAGCACGCCGTCATCGAGGATTTGCAGAAACTTGTCGAGAATGCGCGGATGCGCTTTTTCGATTTCGTCGAAGAGCACCACGCTGAACGGGCGTTCGCGAATCGCATTCGTCAATTCTCCGCCGACGTCGTAGCCGACGTAGCCGGGCGGCGCGCCGATGAGGCGCTGGTCGGCATGTTCCGCGCTGAATTCCGACATGTCGAAGCGGATGTAGGCGCTCTCGTCACCGAACAGCAGGCTCGTGATCGTCTTGGCGAGTTCGGTTTTCCCGACACCGGTCGGGCCGGCGAGGAAGGCGACACCGCGCGGCCGGTTGCCTTTCCGCTGAGAACCCACCCCCGTCATGGCGCGCTTGACGAGATCGAGCATGTGCGTCACCGCGTGCGCTTGCCCTTTGACCCGGCGGCGAATGAACGCGTCGGCGTGACGGATCTTGTCGCGGTCGATTTGCTGCCACGGATCCTCGGTGACGCCCACTTTATAACGCCGCACGGCGTCGGCAATTTTATCGAGGGGCACCTGCTCGACGCGGGCGAGCGTGGCGATCGCATTCATGTCGGCGAGCAGCAATCCCTCGGACCCGTCGACGAAGGCGGATGCCGCCTCGGCAAGACGATCCGGCGTAGCGGCCTGGGCACCGGGTACGCCGCGCAGCAATGCACCGGCCAACGCCCGACGGGCGGCGCTGTCGGGTTTCGACACGGGAATATGCCGGATGCGCGGATTGTCGATCAGCAACCAGTCCGGCAGATCGCCTTCCTTGTCGACGATCCAGATCACGGTATTGAAAAACGGACGTCGCAGTTCTCCGGCGGGGCGGGGGGCGGCCGTATGCGCCAGCACCAGTGCGCGCGTGAACAGCGTGTGCTCGGCGGGGGTCAGCGTTTCGGCGCGAATCGCCAGTCGAGAAGCAAAATCGACGACGAGGGCAATCGGCGGGCCGGGCAGCGCGACCAGACGTTCAACGCATGCGGTGAGCGCATCGATGCCGCCCGGTGCCGTGCCATCGGCCGGTGTCAGGCCGAGACGTCGCAGGGTTTCATCGGCAGGCTCCGTGGGCGACACCCGGCTGTCGGGCACCGTGAAGCCTGAAATCGGATTCCAGACGACAAGCTGCGCGTAACCCGCCTCGCGGAGATTGTCGCCGAGCGTATTCACCAGCGACTGCGCCGTCACCACTTCGGGGGCAACTTCACATGCCTGTAAATCGCGGACGTTTCCCGAGAGCACGAACTGGCTTTTCAACGGGAGGAAACGCAGCAGATCCCGTAACCATCTGGGTTTGACGTAGGCAGGCATGTCGTGATGGCGCGCAAAGAAAGCGAAAGCAAAACGTTATCATAGCCGCCCGACCGATATATACCGAATGAATAGGGCTACCGGAAACGAGTCGATAGATTTATAGGCGTCGAGCAATGAATCTCGACGGCCCTGTTCATTTCCCGGTTTAGCCCAGCAACCCCGCGACGACGTCGACGATCCGCTGCAGCAGCGCTTCGTCGTAAGGCAGCCACGGCACCGCGCGCAGTGGCGACGGCGGCGGCTCGATCGCGGTGTCGACGGGTTCGCCGTCGCGCGTCACGCGCCCGGTCGCGCAATGCACCGACCACGCGCCGACGCGCACATGGCGTTCGTCGAGCGTCATCCTGCCTTGCGCGATCGGTTCGGCGAACACCAGC
>NZ_CAJNKE010000068.1 GCF_905232215.1 Burkholderia sp. LMG 13014 | reverse complement strand
GAAGTATCTCCTCCCCCTCTCCTCTGCCTTGGTTGCTTGTTCAATATTGGCCGTCAAATTGATTTTCCTCTTGTAATTTTTTACTGTATTTCGAAAATCCCTCCAATCAATAACAACGTCCCCATTTAAATCTGACTCGAAAGCATGGACGTGGAAGGGTGCAGAGGAAAGCAAAAGTGAGCAAGCAAAGTGCACCGATCTTTTGATCATTGCCGATTCCTTTCGGGTTTACCTTTGACAATCAGTGTACCCACGCCGTTGCCGTCCCCGCTACGGTGACTAACGAGCATTTCGTGAATTGAAGACCAGCTACTTAAGCTCAAGACAGTCGCGCAACCTTCAGACACATTGCCCACGTGAACGTATCGACTATTGTTGCCATACGAAATTGGAAACCACACTTGATGATGGGACAGCCTTGGATATTCAGCCTTGTACTGATTGGTGTAGTCTTTCTTGTGAGGAAAGTCAGGCAACAAGATCGAGTATGTCCCTGGCGGAATAGGATGGAAGTCGCCATTCCAACTGGTGTTCATTGTGACTTCAAAATAAATGCCGCCGAGAGTTCCGCTTGCTAATTGTTGTTGCAACGGCTGATTTCGAGACTTTGAGAACCATCTGGGGTCAAAGTGTCCGTAGGTCACAACCAACTCGACAGGCTGCTGCTTGGGAGCTGTTTTCCCAAGATACTCATTTGCATTATCGTCAGACAAGAATGATACTTGTCCTTTCGATTCCCCCTCAAGCACTTTGAAGTAAGTCCGGCCGCTCTTGCTTCCGATGAGCATGACTTTGCAATACTTGAAAAGTGATTTCCACTGAAAACGTGGGAGATCATCGCTCCCGACAAGTAACCAACCGCTGTCGGCATCAACTTTGTTGATATATCGAATTACGTCGGCGCTGATTCTTTGGGCACTTAGCGGAGCAGTATTTGTGGAGGCGTCACCTCGCCAGGTTGGATTTGCCATCGTTAGTCCTTGCTATGGCTGGTGAGTATGTGATCCGTATCAGGTTCGATAGAAAGTCCTAACGTCTCCGCAGAAATCACGCGGTCAGTGCGTCCGTTGATATCGGTGATCCCGAGAATAATCGCGCCGTCTGCTGTAGTAATTTTATATGGCATATCCGGAATTGGATTGCCGTCCAGATCGTGCAAGATGAACTGTTCGTCGTAGCCCGAGCCGCTTGCAAAGGCGGTATGGGCAATTACCAGGCTGGCAGGAGCAGCGCGTGCAATGAGCTTCGCGCCGCAGGTTGTTAAGTGGTCTTCTGTAGCCACTGGTAGTTCATTATCGGTGAAGCTTTCCACCCCTTGGGCGACCTTGAAAATATGAGGTGAGCATTTTGGGCATGTAACAAGGTCGCCGACGCGCACTATGGGAATGTCATTCCAAGTATGGAAAGGGCTTCCGGAGATGACGACCCCTCCATGGGTCGTAAGATCTCCCACTACGATCTGAGATTTTCCATTTATGTTTGTGCGCATGTTCATCGAGAGACCTCCAATTCTTAAGAGAAATCTCCGCCGCAGCCGCCAGCTAGATTTCTGAGTGCAAGTCGTTTTGGTGGGTATTGCGGATATAGGCTGTCACGTTTGATGAATACTTGAATATGGGATGCGTCTGAAAAAATATCGGATACGTCTGTTTTTAGTACGAAGATTGGTTTTTTGTTGCTCGTTATTTTGTGGATATTGCTTTCGACATGAGTACGCTGACGTTCGATTACATCCGAACGTCAGTTTTCCTCATTGGCCCACGTTGAGTCGAACCAAGGGTGGGTGTGAGCGCTCCGAGTCGATCTCCACGACCGTACAGCGGCGAGTCCTCGACCTGGCGCTCCAGCTAGCCGGCTTGAGCAAGATGCATGAGCACGGCAGCGTTACGCGCGGGATGGCCATGAGGCGCTGATGGGTTGGACGGCACGGGCCGTAGGCTGACCTTCAGCGCGGCCGCTGATGCTGAGCGGCAAACGGATCTTGAACTGACGGCGCATGTTGGACAGGTGGACTGCTTGGAGGCACTGCTTGATTTCCTCGGCAGGCAATGCACGTTCACGCGAAAGGGCCTTGTAGACGTGCTGCATCGGTAATGCCATCACCGGGTTGGCCGAGATCAGCCTGCATGTCACTGCGTAGTCGAGCATGTGTTTGAGCAGACCACGCACCTTGGCGCGCTGTTTCTTCTGGGCGGGCGACTCGCCAACTATTGCCATTTGCGATGTGCCATCGCGCATGAGCCTTGTGTTCTTGAGGGTAAGCGCCGGGTACTTGCCCAGCGTGAGCTTTTCGTATTTGCCGGTCAGTCTGTAGCGGTAGCGCTAGACCATGCCGCCTGTTGGAAATACCTCCAGATACAGGCCGCGATCATCGCTGACGGTATAGGTCTTGTCCCTGGGCGAGTGCCTTCAGGGCGGTGTCGGTGAGTGCCATCTTCTTCCTTCGTATGTCCAAGTAGAGGATGGCTCAGGCCAAAATCGTTACTTGGACATAAAACCAGACGGCTTGCCGTGAGCATCACCAGAACTTGATATGCAAGAAACCTGGTATTCATGCGGGTTTCAAGGGTCTTTGTGGTCCTTGATGGAACCCGGTGGATGTCAGGTCATTGACTAGGCCGGAAAGCGCTCGTATTCCGGCGCCGGCACGAGGTTGTCGGGCCACTGCACTTCGAACCGCGTGCCGCCCGCGCCGGTCGGCACGCACACCGCTTCGCCGTGATGCGCATGCGCGATCGCCGCGACGACGGCGAGCCCAAGGCCGCTGCCGCCGGGCTGCGTGTCGTCCGCGCGCCGGAAGGCCTTGAACACGTGCGGCGCGAAATCGGCCGCGATGCCGGGGCCGTCGTCCTCGACACGCAGCCGGCACATTCCTGCTTCGATGCGCGTCTGGATCCGGATCGCGCCGGGCACCGCATGGCGGCGCGCGTTTTCCAGCAGCGCCAGCAGCGCCTGACGGATACGCACCGGGTCGCAGCGCATGCGCCGCGTGTCGAGATCGAGCACCGGATGCTGGCCGGCGGCCTGCAATGCGTGCGCAAACACGTCGACCACGGTGCGCACCTCGGCGGCGAGATCGGCGTCGCGGATCTCGATGCTCAGGTGGCCGCCATCCGCGAGGCTGACCACGCGCAGATCCTCGATCAGCCGCGTCAGCCCTTCGACCTGCGTGAGCAGGCTGCGGAACTGCGCTTCGTCGGGCTTGAACACCCCTTCGGCGAGCCCCTGCAGGCGCCCGCGCAGCACCGTGACGGGCGTGCGCAGCTCGTGCGCGATCGCGGCGTTCCAGATCGCCTGCTCGTTGGTCACGCGCTGCAACTCGTCGGCGAGCGCGTTGAAGTTGTCGGCGAGCAGCGCAGCTTCGTGCAGCGAGCGGTCGCCCGTGACGGCGCGCGCGCCGAGATCGCCGCGCGCGACGCGGCGAATGCTGTCCGTGACCGAGTTGAGCGGCACGAGGATGCGGCGCGCGAGATTGACGGCGACCGCGACCGACAGCGCGAGGCCGACCGACGTGGTCGCGATCAGCCATAGCCATTCCGGCGCGGTCGGCAGCCAGTTCTTCGTGTTGAAATGCGCGGGCCAGTAATTGAACGCGACGTAGTAGAAGACGGTGGCGGTGAGCACCATCAGCAGTGTCACGCCGAACACCATCCCGGCCATGGTCAGCGCGATCTGCCGGCTCAGGCCATCGAGCTTCACGTTCAGCTCCAGAGCTTGTAGCCGACGCCGCGCACGCTGACCGGCACGCCCTGCACGCCGAGGTCGTCCAGCTTCTTGCGCAGCTTGCTGACGTGGCTGTCCACCGTGCGTTCCAGCGCGTCGCCTTCCGGCAGGCAGGTGGCCATCAGCTCGGCACGGCTGAACACGCGCCGCGGCGCGCGCGCGAGCTGCGCGAGCAGCTTGAATTCGGTGAGTGTCAGCACGAGCGTGTGCCGTTCGCCGTCCACGTCGAGCGTGGCTTCGTGGTGTTCGAGATCGATCTCGAACGGTGCGACCCGCAGCACGCGCTGTTCTTCCTGGCGGGAGCCGGCCATCGAGCGGCGCAGCACCGCCTGCGCGCGCGCGACGACTTCGGCGGGATTGAACGGCTTCACCACGTAGTCGTCGGCGCCGATGCGCAGGCCGGTGAGCTTGTCGATGTCCTGGTCGAGCGCGGTCAGCATGATGACGGGCGTGTCGCCGCGATGACGGATTTCGGCGAGCACCTTCCAGCCGTCGACGTGCGGCATCTGCACGTCGAGCAGCACGAGGTCGGGCTTGAGCTGCAGGTGCAGTTCGAGTGCGCGGCGGCCGTCGGCCGCGTGCACGGTGCGCAGGCCGCCGCGCGCGAGATAGGCGGTCAGGATCTCGGCGATCTCGGGTTCGTCCTCGGCGATGAGGACGAGCGCCTGGGCGTCCTGGCCGGCACTGGCAGGGGGCGGGAGATCAGGCTGGGCCATACGTGTGAGTCCATTGGGGTTTCCATCGAGTCGCCATACTACCGCATGGGAAACGCCGTCGAGCAGAGGTCGGGCGGCGTTGCGCGCCGGCCCGTGCCGGCGCGTTCACGAACGATATGGCGCTGATGGCCGGCCCGACGAGACCGGCCCGCGCTCGCGGCGGCGGGCAGGCCCCCTGTCGGCTACGTGAAGGTGCGCGAAGCGTATCGCGCCCGCGGTGCCGACCGACCGCGGTGCGCCGTGTCAGTGGCCGACTTCCTTCAGCAGCGCGGCGGCCGCGAGCTTGCCGATGCCGTTCGACGCGAGCGGGCTGTCGCCCGTGATCAGCTTGCGGTCCTGGTGGCAGCGGCCGGTCATGTCCTTGTTGAGCACCTTCGCGCCGAGCTTTTCCAGGCTTTGCGCGACGAGCCACGGCAGCGGGCCCGGCATGTAGCCGATCTCGAGGTTCGGGCCGGTGTCGAGCGCATCCGGGAACACGCACATCTCGTAGCCCTTGAACGGGTAGTCCTGCGGATCTTCGTCCACGGCAGCGGACAACAGGCTCGCGGGCCCGTGGCACAGCGTGATGATGTGCCGGTCGTAGTCGAGCGCCCAGTGCAGCGCGCGCTTCACGTCCTTGCTGTACGGAATGCCGGCGAGCACGCCATGGCCGCCGGGGATGAACACGGCGATGTACGGCGATTCGGCGCCAGGGTCGGCGTCGAGCACGTCGGACAGTTTCAGCGGCGCCTTGAGCTTCGGCAGGTACTTCCGGTACGTGCTCTGCACCGCGGCGTCGTCGCCCGGCATCGCCCAGAGTTCGAGTTTCGCGGGGTTGCCCGACAGCGTCGCGATATCGATCTCGAAGCCGGCCTGGTCCATGTGATGCATCGGCAGCAGCATTTCGACCGGATGATTGCCGGTCGAGAACATCTTGCCGTTCGTCATCAGGATGTAGCGCTCGTCGGTCGCGATCATCAGCACCTTCCACTTGCCGCCCGTGTACGGATTCGGGTAATCCGCGCCGGTGAAGTCGGTCTTCGACGACGTGTACTGCGACAGCGAATACGGGGACGGAAAGTACGCGTTGTTTTCGGCCGGATCGGGCGTGGGCGTTCGGTCCATTTGCGGCTGTTCGGAAGTCATGGCTGCTCCTTTCTCGGGGGGACGGATTGAGGATTCGGCATGGAAAACGGCCAAAACACGTGCATTGCGCATGCACGGTTTCGAATCGGCGGCGTGGGCCTCCGTTCATGCCCGGGGCGAGGGGATGCGCGCCCCGAACGACCGGTTGCGCGCCGTCATGAATCGTACAGCGGCACCCGTCGCGCTACGCCCCCCCGATCAGGTGGGTCGTGGCATCGCGCCGCGCACCTGGCGCACACCGTCGTGGATACGCCCGGCACGTGACGCGCGGATGTCCGCCGGGCCGGCGCGCAACCGCCGACTCCCCCTGACAGGGGGGGGCGCCGAAGCCGGTGCGTCGGGTATCGTGGCCGCACTCGCGAAGACCGGCCCCGGCGCACGCACGGGCCGAGCCGCCCGCGGGCGCGCATTTTTGCCCGGCCGGCATCGTGCCTGACCGGTCGCTTCTGGAGCCATTCATGAATCCGTCACAGCCGCATTTGCACGATGCGCCGGCTTCGTCCGCGCATGCGTATCCGCTGCTGATCAAGCAGCTGCTTCACACGCCGCTCGCCACGCGGCCCGAACAGGAGATCGTGTACGGCGATCACGTCCGGCACGATTACTGGACGTTCCGGCATCGCATCGGACAACTGGCGAGCGGGCTGGCGTCGCTCGGCGTCGGCGCGGGCGATACGGTCGCCGTGATGGACTGGGACAGCCATCGCTACCTGGAGTGTTATTACGCGATCCCGATGATGGGTGCGGTGCTGATGACCGCGAACGTCAGGCTGTCGCCCGACCAGCTGCTGTATACGCTGAACCATTGCGGCGCGCGTGTCGTGCTGGTGCATCGCGACTTCCTGCCATTGCTGGACGGTATCCGCGACCGGCTCGATGCGGCGCAGCACTTCGTGCTGATCGCGGACGGCGCCGAGACCGAACTGCCCGACGGTTTCGCCGACGAATACGAACGGCTCGTCGCGGCCAGCTCGCCCGATTTCGCGTTCGGCGATTTCGACGAGAACACCCGCGCGACGACGTTCTATACGACCGGCACGACCGGGCTGCCGAAAGGTGTCGCGTTCAGCCACCGCCAGCTCGTGCTGCACACGCTGGCGGGGATGGCCGCGCTGTCGAGCGCGCGCGATCGCGGGCGCCTGCATCGCGACGATGTCTACATGCCGATCACGCCGATGTTCCACGTGCACGCGTGGGGTCTGCCCTACATCGCGACCACGCTCGGGCTCAAGCAGGTCTATCCGGGGCGCTACTCGCCCGACGGGCTGCTGGCGCTGATCGCGCGCGAGTCGGTGACGTTCTCGCACTGTGTGCCGACCCTGCTCGGCATGATCCTCGACTGCCCCGCGTCGGCGTCGGTCGATCTCTCGTCGTGGAAGGTGGTCGTCGGCGGCTCGCCGTTGCCGGAAGGGCTCGCACGTGCGGCGCTTGCGCGCGGTATCGACGTGTACACCGGCTACGGGATGTCCGAGACCTGCCCGCTGATGACGATCGCCCAGGTCGATGCATCGCCGATGGCGAACGGCACGGCCGACGACGACCTCGCGCGCCGGACCAGGGCGGGGCTGCCGCTACCGCTCGTCGACCTGCGCATCGTCGATGCGCAGTTTCGCGACGTGCCGCATGACGGCCGTGCGGCCGGCGAGGTCGTCGTGCGCATGCCGTGGGCGACGGCCGGCTATCTCGGCGACGCGCCGGCGTCGGCGTCGTTGTGGGCCGGCGGTTATCTCCATACGAACGACATCGGCGTGATCGATCCGGAGGGCCGGCTGCAGATCACCGACCGGATCAAGGACGTGATCAAGACGGGCGGCGAATGGGTGTCGTCGCTGGAACTCGAGGACATCCTGTCGCGCCATCCCGCCGTACGCGAATCGGCCGTCATCGGCGTGAAGGACGCGCGCTGGGGCGAGCGGCCGCTCGCGCTCGTCGTGCTGGCCGACGACCAGGTGGGGCGAGTCAGTCCGGCCGAGTTGCAGGCGCACGTGAAGCAGGTGGCCGATCGCGGGCTGATTTCGCGATACGCGGTGCCGGAGCGGCTGCTGATCGTCGACGCGATCGAGAAGACGAGCGTCGGGAAGATCAACAAGCGGGCGCTGCGGGAGCGCTACCAGCCCGCGTGACGATGCGGCCGGCCGGGCGCCGGCCGCATCCGTTCATCCGAGTGTCGTCTTGCCGAGATCCTCGAAGAGCCGGACGTTGTCCCAGTAGGCGGCCAGCCGCGCAATGCGGCCGTCGGCATCGAACTCGAACACGAACGCGTGCCGCAGCGTGAACGACCGGCCGCGATTCCGGATGCCGAGAAAGTCCCGCGCCTGCGTGCCGCGGATCGTGACCTCGGCGGTGGCATGGCGGCCGGCATCATCCGCATGAATGGCGTCGATCCCGTTCGACAGGTCCGGGAATGCGTCCAGCAGCGCGCCCCAGGTCATCCTGCCGTGCGTGGCGACCGGCGCGGCCGCACCGGCCGGCACGTAGTCGAGGCTGGCAGCGGGGGAAAAGAGCGCCAGCATGCCTTCGATGTCGTGCTGGCGATACCGGTCGAAAAAGGTGGCGACGACGTCGCGACTGTTCATGCGGACTCCTGGTGGAAAGGCTGGGCAGCGGCCCCGACGGGCGGCGCGAGCCGGCCGTGCAGGACACCTTCCGGTCAGGATGGGGCGACTTTCCCGGCGCGGTAGCCCCCCGAATGGGGGGCTGAACCGCACCGTCCGATCGAGAACAATGCGAGTCCTCCCGTTCGACCGGCGCGCGCCGCGGTACGGACATCACCTACTTTTGACGGCCGCCGCCGTGTCGCTATGCTGTTTCGGCGCGCGGCGGCTCCGCGCCGCGCACCGGGCCGCATGGCGGCCCGGCCTTCCAGGCGGACGTACGCGCGCAGCGCAAGGAGAACAGGAACAGCATGACGTCCAGCGACAGCAGACAGGCAGCAGGGCCTGCGGACGCCGACGGGATCGAAGTGCTGGTGCGCACCAAGCTCGCACCGGCATCGGCCCGTGGAATCGTGTCGCGCATCGCGCGCTTCGGCCGGCTCGCGCGCGGCCTCGATCGCCGGCTGACGCTCGTGTGCGCACCGGCCGGGTACGGCAAGACGACCGTGCTGGCGGAGTGGCGCCACGCGCTCGTGGCGACGAACGTGAAGGTCGCCTGGGTGAGCCTCGACCAGGACGACGACAACGCGTCGATCTTCTCGTCGTACGTGGTGGCGGCGATCGTCGATGCGACGGGCGGTGTCGGCGGCCGCGCGCAGCGGCTGCTGCGCGACCGCGCGCTGATTCCGCTGAAGATCGTGTTCGATGAACTGCTCAACGAGCTGGAGGTCGCGGGCACCGAGCTGGTCCTGATGCTCGACGACTACGACCGCCTCGCGTCGCCCGTCATCCACGACGCGATGTTCGAGTTGCTGCGCTATGCGCCATCGAACCTGCACGTGGTGCTGTCGTGCCGCTCGGCGCCCGCGTTGCCGCTCAGCTATTTCGAATCGCGCGACGAACTCGTCCGGGTCGACGAAGAGGATCTGCGCTTCGACGATGCGGAGACGCGCGCGTTCTTCGAGCGCGTCGCCGGCAAGCCGCTCAGTGCGGACAACATCGGGCGGCTGCGCGCGGCCACCGAAGGCTGGGTGTCGGGCCTGCAGCTCGCGGCGCTCGCGTTGCGCGACGACAACGATGCGGCGCGCGTCGCCGAGCAGGTCAGCCATGCGCGCGGCGGCATTGCCGCGTACCTGAACGAGAACGTGATGACGCAGGTGCCGGACGCGATCCGTCATTTCCTGCTCTGCACGGCCGTGCTGGACCGCATGACGCCCGCGCTGTGCGATGCGCTGACGGGCCGCGACGATGCCGTCGCGTGCCTGGAATGGCTGAGCGCGCACAACCTGTTCATCCGCTCGGTCGACGGTGGCCGTCGGAGCTATCGCTATCACGCGCTGTTCCTGCAATACCTGCGCGAGGAGCTGACGTTGCGCCGGCCGGACGACGTCGCCGCGCTGCATCGCCGCGCGAGCGTGTGGTACGCGGCCGAGCGGGAATGGCCTGATGCGGTCAGGCATGCGCTCGCCGCCGGTGATTTCGACGCGGCCGCCGGCTGGGTCGAAGCGTGCGCGATGAAGCTGATCGCCGCGAGCGATGTCCGCACCGTGCTCGACTGGGTGTCCCGCCTGCCGGAGCCGGCGCTGGCGGGCCGCCTGCGGCTGCGGATCGCCCACGTATGGGCATTGGCGTTGTCGATGCAGATGGTCGACGCGCGCCGCGCACTGGAGGCGATCGAAGCCGATATCGACGCACGGCGGCTCGGCACGGATGCGATCACCGCGACCGAATTGCTCGGCGTCCGCTCGCTCATCGCGGGGCTGTCGGACCGGAGCATCGAGTCGCTCGAGCTCGGCGAGCGCGTACTGGCGGCCGGCCCGCCGGCCGGCTCGTGGGTCGAGCAGATCGGGCAGACGACGCTCCTCTTCGGGCTCGGCTACGCGGGCCGCCTCGACGACGCGCTCGACCTGCGCACGCGCGCAGAACGGGCGGCGTCGGGCCAGGAGCCGCTGTTTGCGCATGTCTATCGGCAGAACATGTCCGGCCTCGCCGAATTCGTCGCGGGCCGCCTGCACGATGCGTCGAAGACGTTCGAGACCGCGCTACGCGGCGCGGAACGCTCGGCCGGGCGGCTGTCGGCGGCGACGGCGCTGTCGGCCGGCTACCTGTCCGCGATCTATTACGAATGGAACGACTGGCCGAAGGTGCGCGAAGCACAGCGCGACCGTTTCGACATCGCGATGCAGGCGTGTTCGCTCGGGCCGCTGCTGCGGTTCATGCAGACGGCCGCGGTGCTGCAGTTCCGGTCGGGCAACGAGGCCCGCGCGCACGAGATGCTCGACGAAGCCGATCACATCGCCTGCAGCCGGCAATGGTTGCGGCTGCGCGTCGCCTGCATGGCGACCGGTGTTCGGCTGCATGTGAGCGCGGGGAAGCTGACACAGGCTCATCGTGTCGGGCGGGCGCTGGCGGCGCTGGTGTCGGCTGAACCACCGGAAGCCGCGTCGAGCTACGTCGAGACGTGGCAGATGGCGCAGTCCGCGCGGGCGCGGCTGCTGCTTGCCGATGCGCGCGCGAACGAGGCGGCCGAGGTCATGGCCACAGTGCACGACGTGCTGGCCGCGCGCGGGTTCGACTGGTTCGCCGCGCAGGCCGCCGTGCTGCGCGCGGTCGCGCTCGAACAGGCCGGGCAGGAAGATGACGCACTGGCCGTGCTTGCCCCTGCGCTCGAATATGGGCAAGGCAACGGGCTCGTGCGCACGTTCGTCGACGAAGGCGCCGTGGCCGAACGCCTGACGGCGCGCGTGCTGAAGCGGGCCGACCGGTTTCCGGCGGTCGGCGCCTGGTATCTGCGCGAACTCGTCCGTGCATTCGATGCGGACCGCGCGTCGAACGCCGCGCCGGCCGCACGGCCCGGCACGGCCGGCAACCTGAGCGCGCGCGAGGTCGAGATCCTCGATTACGTCGCGCGCGGCCTGTCGAACAAGGAGATCGCCCGCGCGCTGCGTGTTGCGCCGGAGACGATCAAGTGGCACCTGAAGAACATCTTCGAGAAGCTCAACGTCACGTCGCGCATCCAGGCCGTGCGAAGCGGGCTGGCGCTCGATGCGTCGTCCCGCACGCGCGTCGGCGACGAGTAGGCGACGGCGGGCGGCGCGCTGACGTCGACTCGCCGCGATGGGCTCATCGATGCGCGTCGAACGCGGACACGATCTCGTCGATCGTCGCGCGGATGCGCGCGGTATGGCGCAGGTCGCGATGCGTGACGAGCCAGACCTCGTAGGGCGCTTCCCGCATCTGCGCGGGCCAGATGCGGGCAAGGCCGTCGCGTTCGCCCATGTGCACCGGCACTTCGCCGATGCCGAGGCCCGAGCGCAGCGCGGCGCGCATCATCAGGCTCGAATTCATCCGCCCGACGATGCGCCCTGCAGCGATCGGCTCGCCGGCGATCGCCGGCTTCCGGCTCGCTTCGACATACGGCTGGTAGACGACCAGGTCGTGCCCCGCGAACGCGCTGCCGCGCACGGGCTCGCCATGCCGTTGCAGGTAGTCGTGCGACGCGAACAGGCCCATGTCCCAGCACGCAAGGCGGCGCGCGACGAGATCGGGGTTGTCGGGCCGCACGGTGCGCACCGCGATGTCGGCCTCCCGTTTCGCCAGGTTCAGCACTTGAGTCGACGTGTTCAGCGACACGCATACGTCGGGATGCTTCGTATGCAGCCGGGCGATCGACGGCATCACGAATTCGAGCGCGAGCGCATCGGTCGTCGTGATCTTGACCTCGCCGGCGAGCCGCCGGTCGACGCCCTGCGTCAGCCGGACGAGTTCGTGCGCGTGCAGCTCCATCGCCTCGGCGGCGCGCAGCGCCAGCTCGCCGACCGGCGTGGTCAGGTAGCCCTTCGACGAACGCAGGAACAGCGTGGCGCCGAGCATGTGCTCGAGTTGCGCGAGCCGGCGCCCGACCGTCGCCTGGTCGACCCCGAGCGTTTGCGCCGCGCGGCGCAACGTGCGTTCGCGATGAATCGCGAGGAACACGCGTGCGTCGTCCCAATTCATCGCTTGTGCTGACTGATGCATTTTTGCATTCCTCGTTCGGCAATTCACTGCGTGCCCGCGAGCGGCACCGTCCCTAGACTGTCTTCACACCCATTGCGATGCCGCGATTCGAGGATGATCCGCGAATCGGCCGCGCATCGACGAACGTTGAGGATCATATCGTGACTGATGACGTGAAAACCCTGCCCGCCGACATGACGGCGATCGAAATCGTGCATCCCGGCGGCCCCGAAGTGCTTGTACCGACCACGCGTCCCGTGCCGTCGCCGGGCCCCGACGAAGTGCTGATCCGCATTCACGCGGCCGGCGTGAATGGCCCCGACGTGTTCCAGCGCAAGGGGCTGTACGATCCGCCGCCCGGCGCGTCCGACATTCCCGGTCTCGAGATCGCCGGCGAAGTCGTCGCGGTCGGCCACGACGTCACGCGCTTCGCGATCGGCGACGAGGTCTGCGCGCTGATTCCGGGCGGCGGTTACGCGGAATACGCGGTGGCGAACGAGAGCAATACGCTCGCGATTCCCGAAGGCCTCGACATGACGGAGGCGGCGGCGTTGCCCGAAACCTTCATGACGGTCTGGCTGAACCTGTTCCAGCGCGGCCAGTTCGCGGCCGGCGACAGCGTGCTGATTCACGGCGGCGCGTCGGGCATCGGCACGACCGCGACGATGCTGGCGAAGGCGTTCGGCGCGTCGACCATCATCACGACGGTGGGGTCGGAAGCGCAGCGCGACGCGAGCCTGCGGCTCGGTGCGGACCTCGCGGTCGAGTACCGCAACGAGGATTTCGTCGATGCCGTGAAGCGCTTCACCGACGGCAAGGGCGTGGACGTGATCGTCGACATCATCGCCGGCGACTACGTCGCGCGCAATTTCGCGGCAGCCGCGATGAACGGCCGCATCGTCCAGATCGGCGTGATCAACGGGCCCGCGAAGGAGCTCGACCTGTTCCCGATGCTCACCAAGCGTCTCACGCACATCGGCTCGACGCTGCGCTCGCGCACCTACGAGGAGAAGGCACAGCTCATCCGTGAACTGGAGGAAGCCGTGTGGCCGCTGATCCGGCAGGGCACGGTGAAGCCGCAGGTCTACCAGACCTTCGATCTCCGCGATGCGAGCGCCGCGCACGCGCTGATGGATTCCGGCCGCCATATCGGCAAGATCGTGCTGCGCACGCCGGCGGCGGATCGGGCGCCGGTATCCGCCGCAGGCGGCAAGCATTCCACATGACGGGGCCTCGCTTCAGCCCCCCGGATGGGGGGCTGAAGGCAACGCGGCGAATGACGACAATCGGTACCACTGAACATGACGGCGTGCGACGCGAGCGATGGCCCAGGGGCACGTCGACACATCGCGGGCCGCGGTTCGAAACCGAGGCCGCGCCGCGCGGCCGGGCGCGGGATGGCCCGAACGTGCGTGCGTGGCGGATGTCGCGACGGCCGCGATGGACGATGAATCGAAATGGACATGCTTGAAAACATGCGGACGTTCGTGCGCGTCGTGCAGGCGGGAAGTTTCACCGCCGTCGCGAAGCAGTCCGACATGGCGACCGCTCAGGTGTCGCGGGCCGTAGCCAGCCTGGAGGACTACGCGCAGATCCGGCTGCTGAACCGGACGACCCGCAAGATCGCGCTGACCGACAACGGGCGGCGCTATTTCGAACGCCTGCTGGCGATTCTCGGCGACGTCGACCAGGCGAACGCCGAAGCGCGCAATGCACTGGTCCGCCCGTACGGGCGGCTGCGCGTGCATACGATGCCGGGGCTCGGGCAGAGCCACGTGACCGCGTCGGCCGTCGCGTATCAGGCGATCTTCCCCGAGGTGTCCGTCGAAATGACGTACTCGCAGCGGCTGCCGAATCTCGTCGAGGAAGGGTACGACGTGTCGGTTGTCACCGCGTCGAGCCTGCCCGATTCCGGCTATATCGCGCATTCGTGCGGACGGAGCTACAGCGTGCTGGTCGCGTCGCCAGCCTATCTCGCGCGGCACGGTACGCCGCGCACGCCGGCCGAACTCGCGGGCCATGCGTGCCTGTGCCTCGATACGCCTGCCGACGCGAATGGCGAATGGCGGCTGCACGGAGCGGGCGGGGACGTCGCGGCGCACACCGTGACCGCCGCGTCGTTTCACGCGAATGCGCCAGAGGCGCTGTCGATCGCGCTGCGCGCCGGGCTGGGCATCGGCCCGCTTGCGATCTATTCGGTCATCGACGATTTGCGCAGCGGACGGCTCGTCCGCGTGCTGCCCGATTACCGGCTGACGATGCTCGACGTCTATGCGATGTTCGCGTCCCGGCGCTTCGTGGACGCGAAGATCCGCACCTTTCTCGACCACCTGCGCGCGACGCTGTCGCCCGCGCTGGCGGCCGACGAACACGCGCTCGAATCGATCGCCGCGCCGCGCGGCCGGGCGCGCACCCGCGCGATGTCGGGTGCGGTGGCCTGACCGCTTTCCCCCGCAGTATCCCCCCGCAGTTATGTTCGATCCTTGAGGAGAATTCGATGAAGATCCGTCTTGCCGTCGTTGCAGGTTTTGTCGCGCTGTCGCCGATCCTGGGCCATGCGCAGTCCGGTGCGCCCAATGCGGATGTGTCCGGCCCGCAACGGGTCACCACGTCGCCGGTCGCATCGTCCGTTGCGTCACCTTCACCGTCGGCGGCGGCGCGGTCGGCGAAGAAGGCCGATCGCGCCGCCGATCGCGCGTTCGCGAAGAAGGTCCGCCAGGCGATCACGAAGGCGCCCGGCATCGGCGGCGCGCAGGTCACCGTGTTTGCGAAGGCGAAGACGGGCGACGTGACGCTGGCCGGGCAGATCACGGACCAGGCGCAGGATCAGGTCGCGGTGGATGCGGCCCGCCAGGTGCCGGGTGTCACGTCCGTGAAAAGCCGGTTGCAGTTGCGTCTGGAAGGCTCGCAGTAACGGGCATGTGCCCCGGGCGGCTACGTCCGGGGCATTCGTTGGATGAATGACGCACCAGGGCGCGCGCAGGCGCCGCCCCATCACGTGCGATCGCTCTTCCCGTGCATCACCATGATGGTCTGCTGCATGACCGCGCACAGCGTTTCCCTGTCGCTGGTGACGGCGAAGACGTCCGCCTTCGTGACGATCAGCGTGCGTCCCGGCCGGATCACCTCGCCACGCGCGATCAGCTTGTCGCCCGCGGCAGGCGCGACGAGGTTGATCTTGTATTCGACGGTCAGCACCGACGCATCGGCCGCCACCGTGGTCATCGCCGCGTAGCCGGCGGCCGAATCGGCGATCATGCCGACCACGCCGCCGTGGATGAAGCCGTGTTGCTGTTCGATGCCCTGCCAGTGCGGCACGTGGATCTCGGTTCGTCCGATGTCGATCAGCGGCATGCTGGCCTGGATCAGACGCATCGCGTGCTGCTTGTCGAAACTGGCGGCGACGGATTCGAAGTAGTTCGGGTTGAGGGCGTCGGTCATGGCGTGTCGAGCGAGGTGGGCTGCGGCGGGCGCGGAGGCTGGGCGCAAGCGCGCTTGCGGGATTGTCCGGAAGCGTAACGCAAAAGGAATGCCGTTCGCCCTAGAATCGGCTCTCCTGCCTCCGACACCCATTCGATGCTGATGCTCACAATCCACCGGCTTTCCGGCGAGTCGGCCAGCGACCGTGCCGACGTCTGGAGCGTCTTTACCGAAGCGCCTTCGTACACGCAATGCGTCGAAGGCCGTTTGCCGACCGAGGAAGACGTCGACGATTTTTTCGTCGGCAAGCCCGCCGCCAAGGCGGCGGCCGACAAATCGGTGTTCGGGTTGTGGGTCGACCAGCACATGATCGGCTGTGCGGATGTCATCCGCGCCTATCCGGACGACGACTGCCTATGGATCGGCCTGCTGTTGCTCTCGGAAGCGCATCAGCGGCACGGTTACGGCAAGGCTGCATTGGGGTTGCTCCTCGACATGGCGAGGGAATGGGGCTACCGCGTGGCACAGCTGGCCGTCATTTCGACCAATCCTCGCGCCCAGGCCTTCTGGCAGCGCGAAGGCTTCGACGAGATTCGGCGCACGGTGAATCCGAGGTTTACCGGCGACGTGATCGTCATGCAGCGCCCGATCCGGTAGCGGGCACGCCAGCCGACCCGGAGCGACCAAAAGCCGTTGGTCCGTTCGTCCCACCGCGGATCACCGCACCCCAAGGCCCTCCCGACTGCGGGCGCCCTGCAATTCACCCAATGAATACCCCCGGATTCAGAAAATAAAGTTTAAAAATGCGTGCCTGCCCCCTATGCTGAATCCTTCTGATCTGGCGGGCATGCGATGGCTGAACTTTTTCTGGTACGGCACGGGCAGGCGTCCTTCGGCACGGACGACTACGACCGGTTGTCCGCGGCGGGCGAGCAGCAGAGCGTCTGGCTTGGCGAATACTTCGCGCAGCAAGCGCTCACATTCGACCGCGTGATCTGTGGCACGCTGAACCGCCACGCGCAGACGGTCGACGCGATCCTGCGCGGGATGGGCCGGGAAGGCACGCCGGTCGACCGCCACCCGGGCCTGAACGAATACGACTTCCACGGCCTGTTCGCCGCCGCCGCACACGACTACCCGGAACTCGCCCGCCTCGCGGCCGGCTCGATGAAAGAGCATTTCCGCGCGCTGCGGCAGGTGCTGCAGCTCTGGTCGGAAGACAAGCTCGGCGATGCGGCCCCCGAGACCTGGGCGCACTTCCAGCAGCGCGTTTCCGATGCCCGCGCGGCGATCCGCCACGGCGGCGGCCAGCGCGTGCTGGCGGTGAGCTCCGGCGGCCCGATCGCGGTCACCGTGCAGCAGGTGCTGGCCGCGCCGCCGTCGAGCGCGATCGCGCTGAACCTGCAGATCCGCAACAGCAGTCTTTCGCAGTTTTTCTTCAACGCCGATGCGTTCCACCTCGCGTCGTTCAACGGCATCCCGCATCTGGAGGATCCCGAACGACACGCGCTGCGAACCTACGGCTGACCCACGAACGATCGCGACGATGACGAACCCTACCCAGCAACTCGACGTAGCCCGCCTCACGCGCTATCTGGAAGCGCACGTGCCGGCCTTCGAAGGCCCGGTCGACACGGAGAAGTTTGCCGGCGGCCAGTCGAATCCGACTTTCCTGCTGCATGCGAAGAGCGGCCGCTACGTGCTGCGCCGCCAGCCGCCGGGCGAACTGTTGAAGTCCGCGCACGCGGTCGACCGCGAATTCCGCGTGCTGAGCGCGCTGTCGGGCACCGCGGTGCCGGTCGCGCGTCCGTATCACCTCTGCGAAGACCGCGACGTGATCGGCAGCATGTTCTACGTGATGAGCTACGAGGACGGCCGGATCTTCTGGGATCCCGCGCTGCCGGAATTGCCGAAGGCCGATCGTGCGGCGTGCTACGACGCGTTGCTGCAGACGATGGCCGCGTTGCACGACATCGATGTCGATGCGGTGGGCCTCACCGACTACGGCCGCCCCGGCAACTACTTCGAGCGCCAGATCGGCGTGTGGACGAAGCAGTATCGCGCGGCGGAAACGGAGCGCCTCGACGCGATGGAAACGCTGATCGACTGGCTGCCGAAGGCGTGCCCCGCCGACACGGGCCGGCCGACGCTGGTGCATGGCGATTTCCGGATCGACAACCTGATGTTCGCGCGCGACAGCTATCGCGTGCAGGCCGTGCTCGACTGGGAACTGTCGACGCTCGGCAACCCGCTCGCCGATCTCGCGTATCTCTGCATGTGCCTGCGGCTGCCGTCCGGCGGGCAGGTGCGCGGGCTCGCGGGCCAGGATCGCGCCGAACTCGGCGTGCCGGACGAAGCGGCGATCGTCGCGCGCTATTGCGAACTGCGCGGCATCGAGCCGATCCGCGACTGGCACTTCTACCTCGCATTCAGTTTCTTCCGGCTCGCGTCGATCGCGCAGGGCGTGAAGGCGCGCGCGCTGCAGGGCAACGCGTCGAGCGAGCAGGCGCTGCGCGTCGGCGAGATGGCCGGGCGGCTCGCCGAACTGGCCGTCGGCGTGATCGACGCGCATCGCTGACATCGCGGGTTTCACCGCGCGGTGGCACGACAACACATCAATGGAGGAGCACAGCAACATGGCAACGAATCTGTTCGACCTGACGGGCAAGATCGCCCTGGTGACGGGCGCGAGCCGCGGCATCGGCGAGGAAATCGCGAAACTGCTCGCGGAGCAGGGTGCGCACGTGATCGTGTCGAGCCGCAAGCTCGACGATTGCCAGGCCGTGGCCGACGAGATCGTCGCGGCAGGCGGCCGCGCCGAGGCGCTGGCCTGCCACGTCGGGCGGCTCGAGGACATCGCCGCGACGTTCGAGCACATCCGCGGCAAGCACGGGCGCCTCGATATCCTCGTGAACAACGCGGCCGCGAACCCGTATTTCGGGCACATCCTCGATACCGACCTCGCCGCGTACGACAAGACGGTCGACGTGAACATCCGCGGCTACTTCTTCATGTCGGTCGAGGCCGGCAAGCTGATGAAGACGCACGGCGGCGGCGCGATCGTCAACACCGCGTCGGTGAACGCGCTGCAGCCGGGCGACCGGCAGGGCATCTACTCGATCACGAAGGCCGCGGTCGTCAACATGACGAAGGCATTCGCGAAGGAATGCGGGCCGCTCGGCATCCGCGTGAACGCGCTGCTGCCGGGCCTCACGAAGACGAAGTTCGCGGGCGCGCTGTTCGCGGACAAGGAAATCTACGAGACCTGGATGGGGAAGATCCCGCTGCGCCGCCATGCGGAGCCGCGCGAAATGGCCGGCACGGTGCTGTATCTCGTGTCGGACGCGGCGAGCTACACGAACGGCGAATGCATCGTCGTCGACGGCGGCCTGACGATCTGAGCGCGCGATGAAGATCGACAGCTACGCCGGGCAAGCCGTGATGATCACCGGCGCCGCGAGCGGCTTCGGCGCGTTGCTCGCGAGCGAGCTGGC
>NZ_CAJNKE010000067.1 GCF_905232215.1 Burkholderia sp. LMG 13014 | reverse complement strand
CCTCGAGAATGGCGGCCATTTCGATGTTCGCCTCGATGAGCCTCACTGCTCGGGAGAACTCATTGGAGCTGATATCGAAGTGCGCCCGAATCTCGGCCTTCGCTACATCGAACGCTTCTGTCTCCCATGCGACTCTCGGGGGCAGCCGGTAGCTTATGCACACAAGGTCGAATCGCGAAAGGCGTGCAGTGTAGCTTCTGTGTCGATATTCATCACCAAGAAAATCCCCTTGGTATTTCAGCGTTTTCAGGTCTGCAATCAACTTTGGGAACTTTCTCCACAGGACTCCGAGGTTGATTATCGCAAGCTCAGTTAGGTGCTTTTGGTTCTCCCGGCCAAACGGATAACGGAAGACCTGTCCCGTGGCATCCACTGCTGCAAAATCTGATATAGCCGTGTCTAGTGGCTCGATAACCGTCTTATAGCGCCAGTCGAGTGCGACCGCATGCTCTTTAAAATAGCGCCACAATTTCCCGATATCATGTGATGTCTGGACGTCGATATCTGGCAGGCGATAAGCGTGATGAACAAGTGGGTGCAGTGAGTCGATAGCTGCCTTGATGTACAGTTCTATCGCATGACGCATGTTGAAGCAGATAGGGTACACAAAGGTGTCCGTCGGATGCTTCAGCCCTCGGTGACTTAGAACCTGCTCGAGTAGAACCTGTGCGGCGTTTGCAAAGCCTGCCGCATAATCCACGATGTCGGGCGAGCCGTTATCACCCACGCAAGCGTTCGCCCACGACGGCTCTGCGTTTCTGAACGTTTCGTTGTCAGGGTTCTGCGACATGTCGTATTGCAATAGTTAGCGGTCGGAGCATGATTTTACGTAACAGCTACGGTTTCGCCATGCCCGAATGCACTTCAACCCCCTTCTCCGTGCGCCCATAACGCCCGAACGTCACGAGCACCGAAGCGCAGTCGAGGAAACTCGCCGAGCTCGCACGCGGCGTCGAAGACCTGAAAATAGGCTCCGAGGAAACTCCCTTGATTCGGGCAGAAAGTCGTATATTTATGCAACTCGGCATAGTCGAGTGCGATACACGGCAGGTTCGTCTCATCGAACGCGCTGAACAAAGACTCGCTGTACTCGGCGTAGGTGTCGATGAATAGCTCTCGAACAATAACCAACGACAGAAGATGGTGCTTGCTGATGTCTACACAGACCTCGCGCTCGCCAACAACCATGCGAAACGGCCGCGTGGCATCCGCGTAGCCCACTGCGCCTACAACCTGCTTCAGGGCATCGTTTACCTGATGCACCGACATCAGCTTCTTTCTTTTCAGGGTGCGCTGTAGCGTTTTCTCTGTATTCGGTGAATCCTTCGCTTGCACAATCAGACACAGGTCGTCGGTTATGACGATGACGTCCGCAATTTCTTCCTCGTCGTAGTGACGCCTCGGCGCGTGGTAAATCTGCTCAGGCTTGAAGACCCGCTGGAGCATCAAAATGATGTCAAGCTCCTGGAACGCTCCTGGCTGCTCCCGCTCCAACGAAGTGAATGCGTACCCCTGGCCGCCGTGAAACTGGTACATCTGTGGTCGTGTGTCGGCTATCGTCAAGTCCTCTGGAAACAAAGGCTCCTCGAATCGCACGGCAATCGCGTCAGCGTCGTCGGCCGCTGTCCTGAGGCCAAACCACATGTTCGCCTGCTCATGTGCGTGGCCGAAGCTTGAGTCATTTAGCGAGGGAAACCTCACGTGCTCCAAGCGCATCTGCGCCATGAGAGGAACATCGACCTCGGCTCTATACCCTAACAGCTCACGATTCTGTTCATCAAATATGTGGACCAGAATTTCACGCCTGCTCAACAGATGTAGAAGGTCGAGGGACGGGCCGTCATCCGCCAGGAGACGCCACAACGTCAGCGGACAATCCTCGTCGTCAAAAAATGCGCTCATTAGCCCTATCGTTGACTGCCCGTTCAGTTCAACAGGGACGACGTAAATCTTGAACCCTCGATTCATCTTCGCCGGCAGGAGATAGGACACCGACATCTTCAAGATGAGCCGCATCGTGCCCTCTTCTGGCGCACGTACACAATGGATTCCGTCGGGATAACCAAGGACCTCTCGATAAAGTTCTGGCCGTTCTATCGAAAGCATTATCCAGTACCCTCGCAGTTCAGAATCTAACTTCAGTACGCACCAAGCGCACACGCCAAGAGAATCGCGACTCGCTCGAGAGCGCTCGCGTCGATGCCGCTGCAAGCTGAAGCACGGCAATATGTGTCACTCACCTCGGCCACCAACCACTCCCCCCTTCGCCTCTGGTTTGCTCCTGGAGGCAGCTCGCCGCGCACCGCTGACCTTCTTTGCTGAATGGATGCAAAGAACGTTCTGGACGAAGCGAATTCCGGAATTATGTGCTGCCAGTGCCGCAATCAGATACTGGACTGCGAAGACCACCGAAGACCATACGATAGCCCTGACTGTGTTGCCGAACAGAAAGAGCCCAAGCGCTACCAGCGGCACAAGCAACAGCGACATCGCAGCGATGTCCCGGAACATCAGATACTTCTGGTGGCTCTCGAGCACCGATACTTCGTTCTCCACCTGCTTGTAGAGCCGATACCACGTCGAATTTTGGTCGCGCTCATCACTCGGGAAAGCCCCCACATTTTTCTTCAGCGCATCGACGTCAATCCGCGTATCGGTCTGGGCGTACACGGAGAAGGCGCGCGAACCAGGCATCGGATTACGAAGGCGCCAGAATACGAGAATCGCCTTCTGCGAGTGCGAGAGCTGGTACGAAAGAAAAATAATGGGAACAGGCAAGAAAATTGACAGGCCCGTTCGTAGCGCCATTCCCTTATCCGCGGTGAAGTCGTCGATGGGGTGATGAAACGCGATGACCAGCAATATGATGACATCGAAGATGCCAACGCCGACGAGCCAGACCATATTGCGCGCTTTCAACGACTTTCCAGATGATGCTGCTTGTGCAACTTGCTGTAGAGCGTCCATGTATTTCCCCGCAGTGTCGAGTATCGAAGCCGTGCGACCTTTAAGCTGGCGTGCCATCGCGGACCAGCGCAGCGTAACCTTGCGGGTGGCGAATGAGCAGAACTGCCGCGTGACGTATTTGTCCATCAAGCGATTTCGCGGCATCCCTGTCCATCTGTGATGGACCACTCACCGCCAAATGGCTATGCCATGTCCCCAGGCACCAGAGCGTGTGTCCACCAAGCGCTTCGTAGCCGCGAATCGTGTCGAGAGTTCCTGCGACCCCGAGCACGAAACGCGCAGGCGAGCGCGTGCTGTCAGGCGACGCAGGGAGGACGTCTGTGATGAATATCTCTCTCGTGAGCGCGGAAACATTTCCCACGATAAGGCCGCCAGTTTCGACCGTAGGATGCTCAGCAACATCGGCGACAATTTTCTTATGCGCCCTATCGAGCACGCACACGGTCCACGCCTTCCCGTCGAACACCTCCGCCACATGCGTTGCGCCAACCTCGTCGTGAACCCACGTGATAGACATTCCATCGTCACCGACTGTAGCGACGGACGCCATGCCGGTCTCTGGCAAGCCGGCCTCGTCGTAGTGATGCAGTCTCTGACCAATTCCAGCTGCGACGAGCGAGACTCGAGCGTCAGACATGGGAATAGTGACCGAGTGGCAGCCGATACCGATTTCGAGAATGTTCGCCGCCGCGGTTACACCCGCATCGCGCAAAAACCCGAGCGAGCGTAGTCGCTCGTACGCGTGATACAGCAGGTCGACCGTCGACGGATTTCTGCCTTCTCCTTCCACGGTCATGAATGCTGCATTGCCATGCTGGATGAGAGCCCCCTCAATGACGCGTGCGTCAAAGTTCGCCTTCGCGAAAAAGTCGCGCACAGCTGGCGAACCTGTCGTGTTCACCACCAGCGATTTCTCGCCACGGAAAAAATCTCGGTACTTAGCTGCATTGAAGTCCAGCCCGCGAATGTCAGATGCGACAAACTTCGGGCGCTTTGACGCAAAGCTCTCCATGATTTGCGCCAGCCTCTCCGCTTTTCCGTGCAAGTTATCTACGTCGTCCGGCAAGAGTGCGTGGCGCGCCACGTTGTGCGCAACAACAAGCTTCTCGTCAATCAGCAACGCTGCCTTGCCGCCCGCGCGTGCGACGTGCATGGCAACCTTCGAACCGAGGCTTCCGCATCCTGCGAACGTCAGCTGCAATTCCTTCGATTGCTCTTGCAGCGCCGAAGTCCGCCTCAGCAGCTTCGAAGAGATGGGAGATGAGAAAGCAACGGAACTGACCGGCGTTGTATCGTCAACAGACAGCTTCGTCGGCAGTGAGTGTTGCATCTTGTAGCCGAGCATCTCAAACTGGCTCTGGGTACCGATAATGTTTGTGGGCCGGCGCACCGGAAAGGCAAAATACAAGAGCACCTCGACCTTGTAGTTCGACGTTGCAAGCGTGCGGTTAAAGTTGCTCACGAAATCGTCTAGCGCAACTCGGCACCCCCACTCGGCGGCCTGCTCGGCAAGCTCCGCGAATGTCGTGACGGTATCAGCCTTGTATCGCTCATGAACAAGCGGTTGCTCACCAGGAGCAGCTTGGGGCCAGCAAAAGACCAGAGGTACGCGCCCGCGAAATGCCCTTTCGCTCACGCCAAGCGTTTTCAGCCACTCTTGCATGAAGAACTTGTCGCCGACCGGAAACTTCTGTTGTGGGTCACGCGCTAACGACCAGCGGCCGTCTTTGCTCCAGCACGTCATGCACATGAATAAGCGCCACCCGCCGAACGGTGGCTTGTCGAAATATCCTGCGGGGTCCATCTCGACAAAGTTGAAGCCTACGTCCCTTCGGCTCGGCTCCCAGCCCTTCTCATTGATGGCCAGCTCATCGACCGCAGCTTTGTTCAACCAATCCGACATCTGGTCGACAAGGCGAAAGAAGCCGTCTGAATGCATTACATCAAGCTTATCGCCGAACGTAGTGCATGGGGGCACCCGACTTCCGCACTTGTGCAGATAGATATGCGGTAACGCGTCCGGAAAATCCTCGCGCAACGTGAATCGCGGAGCACTATCCGGAAAACCGGACGGAAACTCGACGAGCACTTCCTCTCGCGCTCGAACACCGTTCGGACTCGCGCCCGCGGCGGCCCAACGCGACGGCAGGTCAACGAGAAATGTCGCGTAGACGTTTGCACCACCGCCAGAAGTTTCTTCGACCTTTACCGACTCGACCGCAGGATGCGCCTCGAGCAACTGGATTGCACCCTGCAGTAGAGCGTTCATGGCAACCTCAGTCTTAGCCGTGCGACAAGGGCTTCGCGCCGAATGCTGCGGCAGCACCCACCGCTGCGGGGGCCGCTGCAACCTTCCATTTCGCCTTGACGCCACCCGACGTGACTTCGAACACCATCGGCTCAGAATTCTTCTCGTTGGGATGGGCCGAGGTGTTCACAAACTTGCCCGACGCCGCCTTCGCGATAGCTTCGTACTCGCGCTTTGCGCGGATGCAAGGAGGGTCATTGTCGTCGTCGAGAATCAGATTACTGCTGGCGACGATGTAAGCGCCCGCGCGTGTCTGCGACAGCGCTTTACGCGCGTCGGAAGACACTTCAGTATCCTCCTTCTTCTTGCTCCAGCTGTGCCACGAGAGTGTGTGCCACGAGCAATGGTGAGGCGTCAACAGCAAGTCGTACTCGAGCGCCGTCGTGTCATCCTTGTGGCGTTTCCACTGCTTTTCCCAGATGTACACCTCTGCATCGCCGCCCGAAAGAAATTTCACGGCATCTGCAACCGCTCCCGTGCCAATGGAATAGTTGATGATGATGCTCGACTCGTTCTTCGAAAGTTCATCGGCATCGTGCTCGTCATCGGCAGGCATCGGCGCCAGGAGCAGCGCACTGAAGTTCTCCTGCTCTTTCCCGGCCACCGCCGTGACGCGCTCATCAGTCTTCACGACGATGTCGAGGATGTCGTCGGTCTTGCCGTCCATGTCCTCGCCCATAATCAAGATGCGGTCGCCATCATCCAGCTGTCCTTCTTCGCGAAAGAGCGCAACACGGCGCTTTGCTTCCGTGTTCCACGCGCGGGCGTCATCACTCAGTGTGTGGTATTTCGACGCGCGGCGGAATACGAGCGGCGACGACCACATCTCGTGAATGACGATTTTCGACGGCTCGCCCTTAGTCGGATAGTCCATCAACGAGCCCAGATAAAAGTGCTCACGCAGGCCACGGCAATGGTCCTGGTCCGGATGGCTCAGCACCATCACGTCCACGTACGGGCGCCCTTCCTCGTCAACGTCAAGTTTCTCGCGCAAGTCCTTAAGCACGTCGCGCACGCCATCGCCGGGCTGCCGGATGTTGATGTCGATAAGAATCGTCCGGCCGCTGGACAATTTGATAAGCGTCATGTCCCCATTGCCCACGGGGAAAAAGGTAATTTCTGGCGTTGCCATGGGTGACATCCTTCAAACAAGTGCGTGAAAACGCCGCCAATCATTGACGGCAACCTTTACTGCTCAAGACACGGGGAACACTTTACACAACCACAATATATAGTTTATTTTCAACACAACACACAATATATTGTACCGCATCGCAATATTTCTTTCAGTTGAAAGGAATATTGCGATGCGCGCAGCATCGCTCCGGTAAATACGACTGCTTTCAAGTCATCCCTAGCGCATTCGACTACGCAACGCTCGCGGAGGGGCGAGCCAGGATTTCAGCCAAGGCGTCGAACCAGTTGCGATCGTGAATCAATCGCGCGTCGTGCGCCGACGCCGAGAGGATTTGTGCCTTGGTCATCTGCGAGACGATTTCCCAGTTCGCATGAGCGAGCACATAGGTGGCGTTGTTGGTGAATCGGCTTTCGAGGATGCAGATACCCCTGCGCGGGAAGCCAAATACGACGTAGTCGTCAAATCCACCCAGACCAACGGCGATAAATTCCGGGCTGTATTTGCCAATTTCCTTGAAGCGCGCCGCGACCACTTCGCGGCTTTTTCCGCGGCTCTTTTCGATGACGGTTTCGAGCGACGGCCACGCGGTCTGCCAGGGGTTCTTCCCCGACGGCAAGAGCTTCCAGTTGAGGCGGCGGACCGGCACATCCACCGACGGGCTCATCGACATGTCGAGCACCTCGAAAGAGCCGAACTGCTCGACGAGCATGTTGGCTGTGTTCGTCGCAGCGGCCGCCTGCGCATCCGTACGTTCGAACGGGCCGGCAACAATGCAGTGCGCGCCACCGGGGTCTGCCGAGACAACGACCTCGATGGAATACGGCGGAACCTTCGTGCGCGGATAGCGGTAGTACGGGACATCCTTGACCTCGGTCACCTCGACCTCACGGTCGCCATGTCGCTGCGTATACGTCCAGCTAATCTGGCGGTACGCGGTCTCCTTCTTCCGGTCACGATGCACGATGTCGAAACCATTGGCGTTTCGGCGGCTTGCCGCGCCACATTCCGGCGGCAGCAAGCGTTCACCGATAACCAGTGGGCTCGAGAAGCCCAGAGCCTTCAGACGGCGAGCATGCTCAGGGCGCACACGCACGCCAAGGTAGTATTTTTTACCTTCAGGGAGATGCGACAGGTAACGATTGATGTCGCGCGTCTTGCGTTCTACTATCATCGGATAGTCCTCGCTCACTGGAGTGGCGAAACGCCGAATGCTTCGCCCATACTTGGTAAGACTCTCCAGAACGGCCGCACGGACGTCTCAACAAAAATTTCCTTCGGCAGCGTCCGTAGAACGCGCCCGGAGAGTCTTTACCAATATGGGGAGTTCGGGAGCTATGAAAAAAGCCTCCGATACAGACCACCGCCTGAGTCCGGCGGAGGTCAAGCAGGAACTGGAAAATATGTCGCCGGCCGATTGGGTCCGCGTCGAACGGATTGCCAGACGAGCGTTTGCTGGGATAGGTGCCGAATCGCACGAGGACCTGCTTCAGGAAGCTTGCGCAAAGCTCCTCGGCGGAGAGCGAGTCTGGCATCGGGGATACCCTGCCGTTCCGGCCATCGCATCCGTCCTGGATAGCATGGCCAGTAACGCTCGCAAGCGCGAAGCGAACGGTCCAATCGACGGAAACACTGTTGTGGAAAGCAGCGACGTCATGGACGCGACCGACCTGCTTGTCCGCGGCGTTGAGCCAGTTCAGACACTCACCCCCGAGGTCGCGACATCCGATGCCGAGCAAGCCGCTCAAGTCGAGATACTGCTGGCAGATGATGCGGAGGCAGCACTGGTCGCTTGGGAATGGGCTGCAGGTAGGCGCGGCAAAGAAGCCGCGGAAGCGCTACAAATGGACAAGAACCAATACGACGCCGCCCGTAAGCGGCTGGTCAGGAAACTCGAAACGATGGAAGACGAAAGGAGGAACGGATGAGCGCATCGCGCAAGCCCCAGTTCTCGTCGAGCTTTCTCGAGTCATACACGTATGAGCTGATGTCTATGTCCGACGAGGAAATCCTCGAAGGTGAGGATATCGACGCCGTGAAGCAGCGCGCCGCCAATCGCATCGCAGCAGCGAATCAAGCCGCTGGACGCAAACGAATGGCAGCAGCTAAAGCGGCTCGTCTGCAGAGGCAACATGAGCCCGACGTTTCGTCTTCTGCTGTGTCGTTAGATGAAGTAAAGGCCTACATACGAGAAGCAGCGAACGACGGTCAGGTCACCCTCGCCGCTCGTCAACTCAGCGAAATGTCAGAAACCGACGCTCGACGGCTCTACACGCAGCTCAAGCAACTTCGGGATGGGCAGGGAGAAAACAATTGACTCCCGGCCAGCGCGCGGAAGCACTGGTATCCGAGTTTGGCATCTCGTCCCCATCGGAACTGGACGTCGAAGCCATCGCCTACGACGCGGGCATGGATGTTCGTTATGAACAGCTTGATGGTTGTGAGGCGACGCTCGTAGGGGTCAAGAGCCAGGCAATCGCAACTATCAGGCCGTCAGGCAACCGCGGACGCGAAAGGTTTTCCCTCGCACACGAACTCGGGCACTGGAATATGCATCGCGGAAGGTCGTTCCGCTGCCGCGTCGATGACCAAAGTACAAACCTGGCATCCGACGCGACACTCGAGAAGGAAGCCGACAGTTACGCCGCGCATCTATTGATGCCGCGCTACCTATTCGACCCTGCCATCCGCTCGGGAGCAAAAATCCCGACGTTCAAGCACATCGGCGAGGTAGCTCAAGCGTTCGAAGTCAGCATCTCGGCTGCCATCATCCGCATGGCCGAAGTCGATTCACTGCCTGTAATCGTCGCCTGCTACGACAAAGCGGGAATACGCTGGCATGCGTTTGCCCCTCATGTTCCGCGGCGCTGGCGCCTGGTGCAGACACTTGACGAAGACAGCTTTGCCTATGACATCGTAAATGGAGCCAAATCAACGCAAGGCTCCGGAAAACAGGAAGCCCAAGCGTGGTTTTCCAACGATGAAGCGGCCAACTACGAAGTCCACGAGAATTCGATGCCCGGTCGCCCAGGGGAAGTGCTGGTGATGCTGTACATCGGCGATACAAACATGTTCGAGTCGCCCTACGAGCGCGAGCCCGAACGCCGCGATGTTCCGAGTTTTGGGAGGCGGTCGCGCTAGTCAGCTACCGGGACGCTCATGCTGCAGGCGTCGGCGCCCGCCGGATGTGCTCAGGCGTTCGGTCAAAAGCCCGCCAGCTACGGAGAATTCACTTAGTCGCTGACATCTGACGACTTACCGCGTCCATGTGCTCTGTGTGGTTCCAAGTTCTCAAGCGCAGCCTGACCTGAAGCACGAAAAAACCCGCCGAAGCGGGCTTTGTCATTTCGCGAACTGAGCGAAGTGGCGCGCCTAGCTCGTCACCGGGAGCGCAGCTAGTCGCCACCGTTATTGCGGACGTTTTCGATGTACGAGTCAGCGTCTTCTTCCGGATAGTCGGGCTTCGACTCGCCATCGTGGGTCTCGCATTCGCTATCGGCGTTGAGGTCGTCGCTGTAGTAGACCACACGCTCCTGGCAACACCAGCAGAATCCAAACTGGCTGTCCTTGCGTGCGCAGTGAAGATGAACGTATTCAGCCTCTTCACCTGACGCCAGAACGATAAGCGGATTGAACGCCGAATCGTCGGTGCCATTGCAGGATTCGCAGACTTTGTCGTCGGCCTGACCGTAGCTTTCGTTATGCATGGTCACCCTCCTTCGACTCGTCGTCCACCTCAATGAACAGGGCTTTCATGCGTTCGAGCTTAGCTTCGTCGACCGGTTCGTTGGCGTGGTCCGCCAGCCAGTTGCCAATGCGATGCGCCATACGCTCGGTGCCGGGATTGAACTTGTGCAGCAGTTGGCTGAACGCCGCACGGGTCGCCTCGCTCCCATCGTTCGGCAGCTTGGCCACCTCGGTGAGGAATTGGGGTCCGAGCTCCTTGCTGCGAATTTCGAGCAGCTCAACGTCGATGAGCTTCTCGAAGTGTGCGAGCGTGCCGGAGTGGAACGCCTTGCCGCCGGCAACCAGCGGCACCTTGCCCTTGTCGCCGCCGCGGAACGACTTGACTGCGGCGGCGGCTTGAATCAGGGCACGGCCACGCGCTTCATCGCGGCAGCTATCGCCGTGCAGAAACACACAAGCGAGCAGGTACTTGGCGTGAATCGAGTCGTACTCGCAGGCCTCTTCGAGCGCCGCAATGCACGCGGGAGCTTCGAAGCGGTGCAACCGCTGCTGGCGAATCGCAAGCAACGCCTGCGCGCACATGAAGCTGCCGCAGAAGGCGCCCAGCAGCAGAACGCGGACAGCCTGGCCCACGTTGTCGGCTTTGAGGAACGTCTTTGAGAGCTCAAGCAGGCTCCCCGGGTGGCCGAGGTTATGGGCTTCGACGAAGAAGTCCATGCAGTCGGAGTTGCGCTCGGCCTCGAGCAGCTTGGCCAGGTCCATGTTTGCCTGCACGTGGCCCTGGCGCGCGCAGGCGCGCAGCTCATTGAGCTGAGCCTCACGGTTGCCGACGGTGTTGGCCGCCGCATAGCGCTGACGCAGCGATTCTTTACGCTCTTGAATCAGTGCGACGAACGGCATGCCGAACTCGCGCTGCGACACCTGGTTCTGCAGTTCCACGGGCGTGTGCGAGGAACCCTCCTGCGCTTTGAGAGCCGCCACCACCTCGGCTTTGAGGTCCGCAACGGTTCGGCCTTCCGAGAGCACAAGCAGGTCACCACTGATTTCAGTGGACGGATACGACGCTGCCGCGACGTGCTTAGCGGAATACTTGTCGAAGGAGAGCTGGAGAGTGTGGCCGTGGGCCGGAACAGCAAGAGATTTGGCTTGTGTCATGTGACACCTCATCATTTTAAAGGCGAAACCCTTCACTTCGCGGTGGTGCGAAGTGAGCCGGAGGGTTTTGATGAGGCCTGTGGTTTATGCGGTGTCTCCGCAAGCAGGTGCCGATACCTGTTCCCTTGCTTGAATCTTCCCATACAGACGCGCATCCAGCAAGGCATACCGACATCGAGTGCGGCATGTCGCCTGCGCTAACCCACGCTAAGGTTTGCAAAAAAACAACAGTATTGAGCACTTTCCATTCAATTTGAAAGGCGAGAAGCGCTTCTGTGTAGTAAGCGGGAGAAGCGACAACGATGAGCTGTTAGATGGTACTTTTTGAAAATGTACCGGCGGGAAAGCGGCTAGAAGCTAGTGTCAATGGTAGGTTGGCACTGTTTTAGGTTCTACAAACATGTGCGCGTCGCCGATGAAGTACGTGAACCAGCGCGGCGTGTAGCCCGTCAGCCGGCCGACCAGCGACAGCAGCGCGGCCCCTTCCGTCAGGTTGAACGGCGTGCCGAGGCCGACGTCGTTGCTGCGGATGTACAGGCACAGCGAGATCTCGCGCTTCGTCGCATTCGGCAGGAACTGGTACAGCAGATGGCACGCGGGCAGCGCGATTTCGTCGAGCACGGCCGGATTCCACGCGTGAAACAGGATGCGCCGGTCGGACGGGCTCTCCATGATCGTGTCCAGGCACTGGCGCAGCTGGTCGATCGCCTTGTACAGCAGCACCTTCGGCGCGCCGTCTTCGTCGAAACGCGTGACGATCCGGAAGCCGCGGCGCGTCGCATCGGCGATCTGCGCGTCGGCGCCCGCGTCGAGCACCTTGTAACCCGGCCACTGGCGCCATTGCACGCCGTACACGTCGCCAAGATCGTCGACGCCCTGGCGATACGGGTTCGCGAGCCACTGCGCGTTCTCGTTCGCGTTCGCGTCCCACACCTTGCAGCCGAGCGCGCGGAAATCGGCCGCGCTGCGCGACGCGCGCAGGAAGCCGACCAGCTCGCCGATCGCGGACTTGAACGCGAGCTTCTTGGTCGTCACGGCCGGGAAGCCTTGCTGCAGGTCGAAGCGCAGCATCGCGCCCGGCATGCTGATGGTGCGGATCCCCGTGCGGTTCTCCTGCCAGGTGCCGGTATCGAGAATGGTACGAACGAGATCGAGATACTGTTTCATGCGGGTTCCTTCGGCCGCGAGGGCGGCCGTACCCGCCAATTTTAGCAAGCGTGATGCGGAAGCCCCGACAACGGCGCCGAAAACCCTGCCAGCGTGTCGCCGCGATCGCGCATGCCGTGCGCACACATCAGCCGGTAGAGCGTGACGCGCGACACGCCGAGTTCGCGTGCGGCATCCGCGAAACGGCCGCGATGGCGCAACAGCGCCTGCTCGATCGCCTGCCGTTCGGCCGCCTCACGCGCCTCCAGCAGCGACACCGGCGCGAGCGTCGCGAAGTCGTTCAGCTCGAGATCGGCTGCGGTGATCATCCGGCCCTCCGACATGACGATCGCGCGGCGTACCCGATTGATCAGCTCGCGCACGTTGCCCGGCCATGAATAGCCGTACAGCGACGCGACCGCGTCAGGGGAAAAGCCGCGCAGGCGACGATGCGCGTCGCCCTTGAAACGCTCGAGCATGTGGCGCGCGAGCACCTCGATGTCCTTGCCGCGCGCACGCAATGGCGGCTCTTCGATCTTCAGCACGCACAGGCGATGGAACAGGTCCTCGCGGAACCGCCCTTCGCGCAGCGCCGCTTCCATGTCCACGTGCGTCGCGCAGATCACGCGCACATCGACGGGCACCGACACGTGGGCCCCCAACCGCTCGATCTTGCCTTCCTGCAGGAAGCGCAGCAGGCTTGCCTGGCTTTCGAGCGGCAAGTCGCCGATCTCGTCGAGAAACAGCGTGCCGCCGTTGGCGGCCTCGACGCGACCGATCTTGCGCTGGTTCGCACCGGTGAACGCGCCGCGCTCATAGCCGAACAACTCGGCCTGCAGCAGCGTCGACGGGATCGCACCGCAGTTGATCGCGATGAACGGCGCCTGCGCGCGCGACGAACGCTCGTGAATCGCGACCGCCGTCAATTCCTTGCCCGTACCCGATTCGCCTGAGATGAACACCGGCGCGTCGGTGGCCGCGACGCGGCGAATCGTCCTGAAGAGCCCGAGCATCGCATCGCAGGTCCCGACCATTTCGCCTTCGCTGCGCCCGGCGCCGACGGGCGGCGCAACAGGTTCGGTCAGCGCGACCATGCCGTGCGCATGACCGACGGTCTCGACGATCCGCGACGTCTCGTACGGCATCGTCACGTAGTCGAAACAGTAATCGCGAATGAGATGACGCAGCGTAGCGTCCTGCAACTGGCCGCGGCGCGTCGCCGCGATCCAGCCGATGTGCTGAATGCTCAGACAGGATTCGAGTTCGCGCAGGTCCGAGGGCTTGAATCCCGGCGAAAAATCGAGCAGCCCGGCCGTTGCGACACCATGCTGCACGACGCGCCGTACATCTCGCACCGTCTCTGCGAGATCGACACGCCAACCGCATTCGTCGAAATGGCCGCGCAACGCGTCGTTCGGTTCGCGCGAATAGTAGATCACGTGCCGCTGATCGGCTCCCATATGCCCACCCCGTTCATCAACCGTCTAACGATTGCCGTGCACGCCAGGTCACGTGCGAAAAGGATCGAATCGGGTCAGCCAAAGGTGGCTCGATTCGCCATGCCGATGCGCGGCGACGACAATGCCTCGCATGATGGCGCTTGTCTCGCGTCCAGTTATTTTTTTGATCAAGACAACTTGGTTATAGGCACTGAATACGACAATCCGATTTCAGCGCGGTGGGCGATGCGGCCGAATCGCTCAGGAGGTCGATGCATATCAATCGTCTGCACATAGCCCCGGCGCAGCGATACGCTCTGTCATCAACACATGCGGCGATTTTCATCCTTGAAGCGTATCGATTGAATCCGCAGTATTCCCGAGCCCCCTCGTTTCAGGTCTGAAACATTTTCAGCCGTTTTCCGACACAATTCGCAACGCTTGCGCACGAATCGCAGTCTCGACAACGGTCCCGGCGCGATGGCATGCAATTCGCTGAATATAAAAACCGTCGGAGACAGCGACCATGCGAAACCATCTTTTACTTTCTTTCGTGCCGATGGCCATTGCGGTCGCGGCCGCCGGCCCGCCCACGCTCGTACGCGCAGACGAAAGCACGAATCAGGATCGCGCCATGCTGCTTGCGGCAAACGCGCCGAGCATGCAGCACGGCACCGGGTTCGGCATCGTGACCGTGTCGGCACCGCAGCCGCTGCCGGCCGGCAGGACGTCGGTGACGCTGTGGGACGAGATCCCGCCGCCGCCCCAGTTACCGATACCGCTCCCGGTACCGCTTCCGGCACCGCAGCCGGGCGACGTGCAGCACGCGATGGAAGGCACCACGCAAGGCACGACGCGTCAGTGACGCATCGGCCGATCCATTTGATAAGGATGACATATTGATTTGAGCGGACCTGACCGCATCGATCGGATGCCGGCATCGTCCGTCGATCTCGCAACACGAAACGGTTTTGTGCTCCGTCCCCCGGCGGGCACTCTTTTTATTCATTCCATCGCCGCGACGCATTGCCTCGAGCGTCGCGGCGCGCAGCGCCGAAAGGCGGATGCGCGCCCCGGAACCGGCACGCGCTGCCGTTCCGGTAGAATCGGCGCCATTCCGGTTTTCCTTTCCCCGACCTTCATGACGACGTTGACCCTGATCGTCGCGCGTGCCCGCAACGGCATCATCGGCCGCGACAACCAGTTGCCCTGGAAACTTCCCGAGGATCTCGCCTTCTTCAAGCGCACGACGATGGGCGCGCCGATCGTGATGGGCCGCAAGACCCACGAGTCGATCGGCCGGCCGCTGCCGGGCCGCCGCAATATCGTCGTCACGCGCGACGCGACACGCCGCTTCGACGGCTGCGACACCGTCACGTCGCTCGCCGACGCGCTGGCGCTCGCTGCGCGCGACGGAGTGCCCGAGGCATTCCTGATCGGTGGCGCGCAACTCTACACGGAAGGCCTCGCACTCGCCGACAAGCTGGTCGTCACCGAGATCGATGCCGACTTCGACGGTGACGCGTCGTTCCCGGCGCCCGACGCCGCGCACTGGCAGGAAGTGTCGCGCGATGCGCACCAGGCGGCCGCGCCGAACACGTTCGGCTATGCGTTCGTCGTCTACGCGCGCAAGCGCGGCTGACGCGTCGCCCGCCATGAAAAAAGCCCGACCGGCTTGCGCCGGTCGGGCTTTTTTCGTTTGATGACGGCCGATGCCGCGCGCCGCTTACTGCCCGGCGATCGTCATCTGCTCGATCAGCACCGAGCCCGTTTCCTTCGTGCCGCGCACGATCGAATCGGCGCCGATCGCGACGATATGCCGGAACATTTCCTGCAGCGTGCTCGCGACCGTGATTTCCTCGACCGGATACTGGATCACGCCGTTCTCGACCCAGAAGCCCGCCGCACCGCGCGAATAGTCGCCCGTCACGTAGTTCACGCCCTGCCCCATCAGCTCGGTCAGCAACAGGCCGGTGCCGAGCTTCTTCAGCATCGCATCGAAATCGTCGCCCGCCTGCGTGCTCGAGCTGCGCAGCGCGAGGTTGTGCGAGCCGCCTGCGTTGCCGGTGGTCTGCGTACCCAGCTTGCGCGCCGAATAGGTCGACAGGAAGTAGCCTTCGACGACACCGTCCTTGACGACGCTGCGCGCACGCGTGCGCACGCCTTCCTCGTCGAACGGTGCGCTGCCCATCGCGCGCGGCACGTGCGGATCCTCGACGACCTGGATGTGCGGTGCGAACACCGGCTTGCCGAGGCTGTCGACGAGGAACGACGTCTTGCGGTACAGCGCGCCGCCGCTCACCGCCTGCACGAACGCGCCGAGCAGGCCTGCCGCGAGCGGCGCTTCGAACAGCACGGGCACCTTGCGGGTATCGAGACGGCGCGCACCCATTCGCGCAAGCGCACGCTCGGCCGCGTAACGGCCCACCGCTTCGGGCGCCGCGAGATCGATCGCGCTGCGCTTCGACGAATACCAGTCGTCGCGCTGCATGTGACGGCCGCTGCCCGCGATCGGCGCGCATGCGATGTAGTGGCGCGAGTACGGGTAGCCGGACAGGAAGCCGCGCGACGTCGCGAGCACGAACTGCGAATGCTGGGCCGACACGCTCGCACCTTCCGAATTGCGGATCTGCGGGCTGACCGCGAATGCGGCATCTTCCGCGCGGCGGGCAAGCTCGACAGCCTCGTCGGCGGTGAGCGCCCACGGGTGGTAGAGATCGAGGTCGCGCGGGTCGGTTTCGAGCAGCTCGGCCTCGGCGAGACCTGCCGCCTCGTCTTCGGCCGTGAAGCGCGCGATGTTGTAGGCGGCGGCGACGGTATCCTTGATCGCGGCTGGCGAAAAATCCGACGTGCTCGCATTGCCGCGCTTCTTGCCGATGAACACGGTCACGCCGACCATCTTGTCGCGGTTGTGCTCGATCGTTTCGACTTCGCCGCGGCGCACCGACACCGACAGGCCGTCGCCCTCGGAGATTTCGGTCGCGGCGTCCGTCGCGCCGAGCGCCTTCGCATGGCGAAGGATGTCCGAGGCGATTTCTTTGAGCTGGTCCTGCGTGTGCGGGAAATAGCGCGCTTGTACGTCGAGATTGGCTGCCATCGTCGTGATATCCGGTGGCGGGCGGGCGCCCGCATGTTCAAAATGTTGCGTATCCCGCGATCATAGCAAGGTCCGGGGCCGGACACCGACAAGCTTGGGGGGGCCGCGGCGCGATACAATGCCGTCCATGACACGCAAAACCCGAATCCAGCCGATCGAGCATGCCGTCGAAGAAGACGACAATGGCTACGATCGCCCCAGCAAATCCCAGTTGAAGCGCGAGATGCACGAGCTGCAGGTGCTCGGCCAGGCACTCGTCGATCTGCCGAAAGACGCGCTGAAACGCATGCCGATGCCCGAAAGTCTCGCGGACGCCGTTCGCGAGGCGCGCCGGATCACCGATCACGAAGGCAAGCGCCGCCAGCTCCAGTACGTCGGCCGCGTGATGCGCTCGCTGACCGACGACGAGACGGCCGCGCTGCGCACCGCGCTCGACGCGCAGCGCGGCGTGAACAAGGCCGCGACGGCCCGCCTGCACTGGATCGAACGCACGCGCGAACAGTTGCTCGCGAACGACGACGCACTGACCGAATTCCTGCGCCAGCACCCGGAAGCCGATATCCAGGAAGGCCGCACGCTGATCCGTAACGCACGCAAGGAAGCGCAGCAAGGCAAGCCGCCGCGCTATTTCCGCGAGCTGTTCCAGTGGATCAAGACCGCTGGCGGCACGTCCAATGCGGACGACGAAGCGGCGGACGACGCCGGTGACGACCATGACGACGACGAAGCGTAACCACCCGGACGAGCTCGTCGTCGGCCTCGTGTCGATCAGCGACCGCGCGAGTACGGGTGTCTACGAGGACAAGGGCATTCCCGCGCTGCAGGAGTGGCTCGCCAGTGCGCTGGTGTCGCCATGGCGCGCCGAAACGCGCCTGATCCAGGACGATGCGCCCACGATCTCCGCCACGCTCGCCGAGCTCGTCGATGTCGCCGGGTGCGACCTCGTCCTGACGACGGGCGGCACGGGCCCCGCGCGCCGCGACGTGACGCCCGAGGCCACGCTGGCCGTGGCGACGAAGGAAATGCCGGGTTTCGGCGAACAGATGCGGCAGATCAGCCTGAATTTCGTGCCGACCGCGATCCTGTCGCGGCAGGTCGCGGTGATCCGCGAGACGGCCGACCATGCGGCGCTGATCATCAACCTGCCCGGCCAGCCGAAGTCGATCCGGGAAACGCTCGAAGGGCTGCGCGATGCCGACGGCAAGTCGACCGTGCCCGGCATCTTCGCCGCGGTGCCCTACTGCATCGACCTGATCGGCGGCCCGTACATCGAGACCGACGCCGCGGTGGTCGCGGCGTTCCGGCCGAAAAGCGCTCGACGCTGAGCCTGTACTCAGCGCTAAGCGCGTGCCGGCCCGCTCAGGCGGCCGGCGCGGACTCCCCTGCCGATGCCGACGCGGCCGGAATCAGGAAATGCTCGCGGTAGTACTTCAGCTCGTCGATCGACTCGTGGATGTCCGCGAGCGCCGTGTGCATCGCACGCTTCTGGAAGCCCTTGTAGATCGCAGGCTGCCAGCGGCGGCACAGCTCCTTGAGCGTGCTGACGTCGAGGTTGCGGTAGTGGAAGAACCGCTCGAATTCGGGCATCCAGCGCGCCATGAAGCGGCGGTCCTGGCAAATCGAGTTGCCGCACATCGGCGACTTGCCGGGCGACACGTACTGCGCGAGGAATGCCTGCAACTGCGCGGCGGCTTCCGCCTCGGTCACGGTCGACGCGCGCACGCGGTCGATCAGGCCCGAGCGGCCATGCGTCGACTTGTTCCAGTCGTCCATCTTCGCGAGCGTTTCGTCGCTCTGGTGGATCGCGAACACGGGGCCTTCGACGGCGATGTCGAGCGTGGAATTGGTCACGACGACCGCGATCTCGATGATGCGGTCGTTATCCGGGTCGAGGCCCGTCATCTCCATGTCGAGCCAGACGAGATTCAACTCGTTGCGCACGAGCGCGGGCTGGCTGGTGGAAGCGGCGGTATCGGTCATGAGTCATCCTGGAAAATGGCGGACGGCGCGCGGCGCCGCCCGAGCGGCCGGCATCGCAACAGCGGGCCCGGTCCGCAAGAACATATAATTCTCGCATAGAACCCTTTGGCCCCTTCGATGTCACCCTTTTCGTTCACCCTGCTGTTCGCGCTCGCCGTGCTCGCGATGGTCGTCACCAAGCTGTGGCTCGCGTCGCGGCAGATCCGCTTCGTCGCCGCGCACCGCAACGGCGTCCCCGTACAATTCAGCGCCACCATCCCGCTGACCGCCCACCAGCGCGCGGCCGACTATACGGTCGAGCGCACCCGGCTGACGATGCTCGAGATCGTCGTCAGTGCGGCCGTGCTGGT
>NZ_CAJNKE010000066.1 GCF_905232215.1 Burkholderia sp. LMG 13014 | reverse complement strand
GCCATCCCGTCTCTCCCTGATCCTGCGTCGTTATCGGTGGATTCAAAGCCACGCCATGCCCTGCCGCACCGCGTCGTGCGCATGCTCGGTCAGCGGGTCTCCGTGCGCGAGCGCCACGCGTTCGAACGGCCATTCCAGCAGCCGGTCGACGCATGCGCGGGCCACGCGCCGGTCCCGATAGACCACGCGCAACAACGGATGCCAGCCGACCTGCCCGAGCACGCCGCCCAGGCGCAGGTAGTGCCGCGTCAACCAGTGCGGCGACGCGTGAAAATTCTCGACGAGATCGCAGGCAATCAGCGTGTGGCTGGCCGGGTGATAGAACACCGTCTCGCGCAGCAGGCAGCCTTCGATCGTCAGCAGTTCGAAGTCGTCGCCCCATTCCGGATGCGGCACGTCCGTCAGCACCGCGTCGAAGCGCAGATCCTTGCGCTTGCGCTGCAGCGCGGCCGGGCCGTGCAGCAACGCGCGCGGATACGCGGCGACCGCGCCGGCCGCATAGAGGTGATGAAACAGGTTCGGGCAGACGATGTGGCTGACCTCGCCGAGCGCATCGATTTCCGCGCGCAACCCGCCATCCAGCGGCACCGGCGAATGCAGCAGCAGGCTGCCCGACGATAGCCGGACGACCGTCATGCGCGTACCGACATGCAGCCCCATGAAAGAATGAGGGACCGATGCAGTCCAGATATCCTTCGTCAACGAATCAAGGGCGGGCATCGCCAGAACCGACAATGTTTGAGTTGCAAACATTGTCGAACGTGACATTGAACACTGTCAAATGAGTAGAAACCCCGGGAATCAGAAAGCGGGCTACCACCACGGCAACCTGCGGCAGGCCGTGCTGGATCTGGCCTTTGCCGCGCTCGAGCATGCGAACGGGCGGGAGTTGAGCGTGCGCCATCTGGCGACGCAGCTGGGCGTGTCGGATTCGGCCGTCTATCGCCACTTCGTCAACAAGGAGGCGCTGCTGGTCGCGCTGGTGGTCGAAGGCTTCCGGCGCCTGACCCAAGTGCAGATCGACGCGTTTGCCGCGGAAATTTCACGCGGCGCGTCGGCGCGCGACGCGTTTCGGGCCGGCGGGCTGGCCCACGTGAAGTTCGCGCACGCGCATGCCGAGTTGTTCCGGCTCATGTACGGCGGCTTTGCGGTCCAGCACCGGGACGATGCCGAACTCGTCCAGGCCCGGCGCGAGAACAGCGAGGTGACGACGCAGGCGATCCGCAGGATGGTCGGCTCCACCATCGACGAGCAGCAGATCCGCGCGTTCAGCGTCGGTGTGCGCAGCTTCGTGCACGGCTTCGCCATGCTGTGGATCGACGGTCATCTGGAAGGCGGTGAGGCGGAGATCGAGGCACTGGCGGAAGCCGCGTTCGAGTTCTCGATGCACGCGTTTCCCGACGCGGTGCGCTGACGATGAGGCGTAGGCAGTGCTTGCGGGGGCCCCGGCACACGTGAGTGAGTGAACCTCTTCGAACCCACTGTGGAATAAGGCGCTCCGGGCAGTGTGTCGGTCAAAACCGCCATACCGCTTGACGCTGCACGTGCCAGTGTTGCACGGGCGAGCACAGAAGCCCGTGATGGCACGCCTGGTGTGTCTCTTGCAAGGAGTATCCGCCACCTCAAGGGCCGCGCTCCAGGTCGAATACGGACTCCCCGAAATCACCTTGCCGCCATGGCTCGTCGCGTCGCGTCGCCAACCACAATCTGCGCTCGTCCATGCAAGCTCGCTCATTGCATCGATCTCTCCTCCCGGTCAATGTGCGTCACCGGCCATGGCCGAGAAGTCCGGTGCCTCGAACGGCGGAGCCTGATACGTCATGTCGATCGAGTAACCCTGAGCCTTCAGTTCAGCCTCGCGCTTCGATCGTTCTTTCACTGCCGGCCTCAGTTCATCGGACAGATATTTCTTCCAGTCCCTTCGACGCTCAACGCTGTCCGAAAAATAGGGGCTGTAATTATCGGATGCAGTACTGACCTGAAGATCCGACAAATAATACCCCATACCATCAGCCCCGGATGACTGATATGACACCGACAACGTTAAAAATATACCATCCGCATAAAAATACCACCTCGGCTCAACAGCCATCAAATTCTTCCATTCCTCTATGCTTGGCGTATAGGTTGAATCTATCGAATAAAGAACCCCAGAATTTGTTAATGCGTAAAGCATGGCCTCCTTTCCAACCAGACGAGGCTCCGAGGTTTCTATGTATCGCACCCACCCCGCAGATCGCAATCTATCAAGCAGGCCAGCTATCTTATCTCGAGCCTCTTCATATGAGATGAGTCGCGATGAAGATGGATTAAAACTAATATCCCAATTATCAACCCCATCCTCCGGACTATCCTTATCCCCTAGACCTGTCACGATCAAGACATTGTCGATATCGAAAGAATGTTTTTCTTGCACATATTTTACCAACCCAAGCTTATGCCGAGCATCCCAATGAGCCGTATATGCATACACACCAGATGGGTGATTCATCAAGGAAAACCCCTGGGCCGTGGCATCTGACCTACCCTCGGCTCCGAACTTGATCGTGACAACTCGACCCGACATCTTCTCATTCTTTTTGTATTGATTACTCAGTAGCGCGAAAAACGCAACGCACAGAGCGATCGTCGCAAAATACAACCAGCGCAATTTACTCGACTTCATTGAATCCCACCTTAGTTTGTCCTTCTTGTCGAGGTCGAACTCTTCACGGAACATCCGCGCATGGCTTGAGGCAACTCACCGAGCGCTCGCACCGTAGTGCCTGGAGACGAAGTTGGCATCCCCAGGCTCAATTTTCGTCTCGAAATGGTGTGCGAACTGAATCGATAGTCAGGTGTTCCATCTTTCAGGATGGGTGTGCACGTATCCAACTGAGCCATCGCATATGGCTGAGCGAGCGACCATATGAATTTGCAATCACAGTGCGTCTCGATACATGTATTGCTTGTCGGATCGAGGGTGCCTTCTGCCAGAGTAGCCCACTCTAGCCAGAGTTGAAGTTCCCAGCTACGACATGATGCGCCGCTTGCAGATTGGTGATCGGCGGCAAAAAATGAATAGCAGGCTGCGTACTTACTGGTCTGCCGCCAGCATTCGAGAGATCATCTGGCGTTGTTGGTTAAGTGGGGCGAGCTGGAGCGCCTTGTTGCCCGCCGTGTCAAAGTCGCCATTCAGGGCGTTTGCGGCCATTCTTTCGAGGGCCTCAACATTCCCTTTTCAGAGGCCCATCAGGTTCGCGAGCCAGGCGTTCTGCGAGACCTTCGAAGCGCCGCCGCTCAGCGCACGTGCACGCCGCGCAGTTGCGTCAGCAATGCCACGAGACGATCGATGTGCGCGTCTTCGGTACGCCACGACGACACGCTGATCCGGAACGCCGGCCGCCCCTGCCACACCGTCGCGCCGAACCATACTTCTCCCGACGCCTGCGCGGCCTCGCGGATCGCCGCCGTTTCATCGTCGGTGCCGGCGCGCACCAGCACCTGGTTCAACACGACGCGGTTCAGCACGTCGTAGCCGGCGGCACGCAGGCCGTCCGCGACCCGCGCCGCCTGCGCGCAATGCCGCTCGACCATCGTCGCCACGCCGGCACGGCCGAGCGAACGCAGCGCGGCCCACACGGGAATGCCGCGCGCGCGCCGCGAGAATTCGAGGTTCAGGTTCTTCTGCGCGTCCTGCGCGCCGCTCAGGTAGACGGCGTCGCTGTTCATCGCGGTCGCGAGCGCGTCCGCATGGCGGCAGATCACCATCGCGCCGTCGTACGGCGTGTTGAGCCACTTGTGCCCGTCGGTCGTCCAGCTGTCCGCGCCTTCGATGCCGTCCGTCAGCGCGCGCTTCGACGATGCGCGGGCCCACAGGCCGAACGCGCCGTCGACGTGCACCCACGCGCCGGCCGCCTTCGCGGGCGGAATCAGCGCCGCGAACGGATCGAACTCGCCGGTGTTCACTTCACCGGCCTGCACACAGAGGATCGTCATGTCGTCGAGCGGCGGCAGCTCTGCCGGATCGATGCGGCCGTGCGCGTCGACTGGTGCGACGACGAGGCGCTTCATCCCGAAACCGAGCACGCGCAGCGCCTTCTTCACCGTGATGTGCGCCAGCTCGGAGATCACGACCTTCACTTCGGGCGCGCCGATCAGGCCGTCCTCGTCGACGTCCCAGCCCTTGCGCGCGAGCAGCGCGCGCCGCGCGGCCACCAGCGCGACGAGCGTGCAGGCCGTCGCACTCGTGCCGAAACCGACCGCGCTGCCTTCGGGCAACCCGAGCACGTCGACGACCCAGCGCGCGGCCTGGCGCTCGATCGTCGCGGCCACCGGCGAATTCGCATACGACGACGCGCACTGGTCCCACGCGAGCATCAGTCGCTCGGCCGCTGCCGCGGCCGGTAGCGCGGCGCCGATCACGAAGCCGAAGTAGTTCGGGCCGTTCGACGCGACGGTCGCGGGCGTACCGCGTTCGTCGAGCAGGCGCAGCACGTCGTCGGCCGGGTGGCCCGTATCGGGCAGCGGCTCGTCGAACGCCGCAAGACCGGCCAATGCGGCCGCATCGGGAAACGCGCGCCGCTCGTTCGTCGCGGCCAGATACGCGTGCGCGCGCCGGTCGGCGTCGGCCAGCAATGCAAGTTCGTCCATGTCGGTTGCCTCGGTAGGAGTCAGAGTTGCGAGAGATCGCGGCCGAGCTGCTGCAGCGCGCCGTCGATCCGCTTGTAGTACGTGAACTTGCCGACGCGGGTCGCGCGCACGAGCCCGGCATCCGCGAGGATGCGCATGTGGCGCGTGGTCGTGGCCGGCGCGATGCCGAGCTTCTCGGTGATGTAGGTGCAGCACACGCCGAGTTCGTCGACATCGCCGTGCGGCTGCGGCGGGAAATGCTTGCGCGGCTGCTTGAGCCAGCGCATCACGGCCAGGCGGCTTTCGTTGGCCAGTGCGCTGATGCGGGTGACGTCGTCCATGAGAATGCGGAGCTCGATTAACGTTTCGAATATTAGCTAAATGACGAAATGTGTGCAATCGATCGAACACGGGTTTCAACCCACGACGTCGCACGCCCGATCGTCACGTCGGCCTTCGATGCGATCGTGGCAAGACACACTGCCGCAACGCTCGCCGGATCGCATGAACCCCGCCAGTTCCTTTACGCGCCTCCCAGCACCTGCGCCAACCTGTCGATCAGCGCACGCACGCGCCGTGGCTGCACGGCGTTGCCCGGATAGACGATCTGCAAGTCGACGTCGCCCGGCGAGAACGCGCGCAGGACTTCGACGAGCGCGCCGGACGCCAGATCCTGCTCGACGTCGACCAGCGACTTCAGCGCGACGCCGTGCCCCGCGACGCACCACGCGCGTACGAGCGCGCCGTCGTTGGCCACACGCCGGCCGCGCACCGTCACGCGCCGGGGTTCGCCATCGATGCTGAACGGCCATTCGGCATACAGGTCCGACCCGAAGCGCATCACGATGCAGTCGTGCGCGGCGAGATCGTCCGGATGCTGCGGCGTGCCGTGTGCCGCGAGATACGCGGGCGACGCGCACACCACGCGCCGCGCACGGCCGAGCGAGCGGCTGCGCAGCGAACTGTCGGCGAGCACCCCTCGGCGGATCGCGAAATCGAGCCCCTGCCCGACGACATCCACGTAACCATCGCCGAGATGCAGGTCGACCGTGACGCCCGGATGCTCGGCGAGGAACGCGTCGACGACCGGCACCACGCGCTCGCGGCCGAGATCGGCCGGCGCGCTCAGGCGCACCGGCCCCGACAGGGTCTGCACGCCGAGTCTCACGCGGCTTTCCAGTTCGTCGGCCTCGGCCAGCAGGCGCCGCGCGCCGTCGACGAGCGTGCGGCCTTCGTCGGTCAGGCTGATCGCGCGCGTCGTGCGCGTGAGCAGCGCCGCGCCGTAGTGGCGCTCGAGCGCCGTCAGACGCTCGGACACGGTGGCCGGCGACAGCCCGAACTCACGGCCCGCTGCGGCCAGTCCGCCCTTCTCCACGATGCGCAGGAACAGCGCGAGATTGTCGAGCAGCATTATTCGCCTCTTCCGAACGATATTTTCGAAGTCTGCCCAATTATCCGAAATATCCGCAAGCGATACAGTGTGCCAACACTGGCCTCGCGGCCCCACTCGGCACCTCGAACATCCAAAGGAAACCCGCCATGGAATACCGCACCCTCGGCCGCTCCGGCCTCAAGGTTCCCGTCCTGAGCTTCGGCGCCGGCACGTTCGGCGGCACCGGCCCGCTGTTCAGCGCATGGGGCAACACGGGTGTCGACGAAGCGCGCCGCCTGATCGACATCTGCGTCGAAGCGGGGGTGAACCTGTTCGACACGGCCGACGTGTATTCGGACGGCGAATCCGAGCGCGTGCTCGGCGCCGCGCTCAAGGGGCGTCGCGACCAGGTGCTGATCTCGACGAAGACGGGCCTGCCGACCGGCAGCGGCCCGAACGACGCGGGCACGTCGCGCGCGCGGCTGGTCCGCGCCGTCGACGACGCACTGCGCCGCCTCGACACCGACTACATCGACCTGCTGCAACTCCACGCGTTCGATGCGGGCACGCCGGTCGAGGAAGTGATGTCGACGCTCGACGATCTCGTGCGCGCGGGCAAGCTGCGCTACATCGGCGTGTCGAACTTCGCGGGGTGGCAGATCATGAAATCGCTGGCGGTGGCCGATCAGCATGGCTGGTCGCGTTACGTGGCGAACCAGGTCTACTACTCGCTCGTCGGTCGCGACTACGAGTGGGACCTGATGCCGCTCGGCGCCGACCAGGGGCTCGGCGCGCTCGTCTGGAGCCCGCTCGGCTGGGGCCGGCTCACCGGCAAGATCCGGCGCAACGCGCCGCTGCCCGAAGGCAGCCGCCTGCATGAAACGGCCAGCTACGGGCCGCCGGTCGACGACGCGCGCCTGTACGACGTGGTCGACGCACTCGACGCGATCGCCGAGGAAACCGGCAAGACCGTGCCGCAGATCGCGCTGAACTGGCTGCTGCAGCGCCCGACTGTGTCGTCGGTGATCATCGGCGCGCGCAACGAGGAACAGCTGCGGCAGAACCTCGGCGCGGTCGGCTGGGCACTGACCGATGCGCAGGTCGCGAAGCTCGACGCGGCAAGCGCGGTGGAAGCGCCTTATCCGTACTTCCCGTATCGCCGCCAGCAGGCGTTCGCGCAACTCAATCCGCCGCTGCGCGGGTAAGGGCGGCGGCCTGCAGAGCCTGCGAACGTGGCCGTGTGGCCCTACGCCGGCACGCGCGCGTCGCCGAGCCGCACGACCTTGTCGTCCGGCCCGATGACCGAGCGCCGGTGCGTGATCGCGACGACCGTGACGTCGCGGGCCAGCAGCCGCACGTGCTCCATGATGTCGCGCTCGGTGGCTTCGTCGAGCGCGGAACTCGCTTCGTCGAGAAACAGCACGGTCGGATCGCCGTACAGCGCGCGGGCAATCGCGATGCGCTGGCGCTCGCCGCCGGACAGCTTCAACCCGCGCTCGCCCACCGTGGTGCGGAAGCCGTCCGGCAAGCGCTCGATGAACGTCAGGATCGTCGCCTTCGCGGCCGCTTCGCGCAGGCGCTGCGCATCGCGCGGCCGGCCGAGCAGGATGTTGTCTTCCAGGCTTTCGTTCAGCAGCACGACATCCTGCGGCACGACGGCGACCGCGCCGTACCAGTCGGCGCGATCGATGTCCGCGAGATTGACGCCATCGACCAGAATGCGCCCGCCGGTCGGCTCGATCGACTTCAGCGCGAGCTTGAAGACGGTGGATTTCCCCGCGCCGGTTTCGCCGACGAGGAACGTGATCGCACCACGTTCGGCGACGAAGTCGACATCGGTCACGCCGCGACCGTTGTCGTACGCATAAGCGACGCGATCGAACACGATGCGCCCGTCCTGCGGCGCGAACGCCGACGCGTGCGACACCTGCCGCTCCTCGGGCGCCGTCCACAGCGCGGCGAACGGTACGAGCGCTGCGCGGGAGCGGGCGCACTCGTCGACGGCGCGCGCGATCATTTCGAACGGCAGGTTCAACTGCAATAGCAACGTGTTGAACAGCACGATGTCGCCGATCGACAACTCACCCGCCGCATGGCGCGGCAGCAGCAGCCAGAACGTCACCGAGAACTGGATCGCGAGGCCGAGACCCAGCAGCGCAAGATAGCCGACGTGCTGCAGCACGTACGCGCGCCAGCTGTCGCGCTCGACGCGCGCTTTCTCCGAGAAACGTTCGCTCATCCAGCGATGGCTGCCGAAATGCCGGAGCGTCTCCATCGCGTTGATCGCACCGCCGACGAAACGCGCGTTCTCCTGCCCGGCCTCGATCGCGCGGTCGAGGAACGCGCGCGAGCGCCGCGCGGCAACGATCGCGATCGTCACCGCGGCCGCACCGTAAGCGGCGGTAATGGCCACCACCTCGAGATTGATCAGTGCGCCGAGCGTGACGAGCGTCAGCACGATCTGCAGCGTGCCGGGGATCAGATCCATCAGCCCCAGTTGCACGAGCACCGACAGCGCCCGGCTGCCACGCTCGTTCGCGTTCTGGATTTCCGCGGGATTGTGCTCGACGAAGAACGCCGTGGTCTTCTTCAGGATGCGCTCGAAAAAACGCGTGCTGGTGATGAAGCCCAGATTCTCCGAGCTCATGAACGCCAGGTACTGCACCACGCGTTGCAGCGCGCTGGAGAGACCCAGTAGCACCGCGTAGAGCACGAAGCCCGGGATCAGCGCGTGGAGCACGCCGCGGTGCGACAGCGCGTCGATCAGGCGCGAGAACAGATAGGGCGCGGCAACCGCGCTCGCGCTCGACAGGACGACGACCGCGACGACCGTCAGCAACATCAGGCGATCGGCCTTCCAGTAGGCCTGCAGGACCTCGGTGATCGGATGCGACGCACGGGTTTCGTTCATGGCGGGATGAACCGGGCACGGCGCAGCCCGGATGGCAGCGATGGGCGAAAAAGTCTAACAGAATGAAAGAAATGCCGTGGCGGCGGTGGCGCGCAAAAGAAAGCCCACCGCCAGGGATGCGCGAGGGCTGAACCCGACAGCCCCAGGCGGAGCCGGCGTGATCACCGCAGGTTCTGGCTGACGGCCGGCGTCGTGAGAATTGTGCGGATCGTGGCACCAGGAAATGCCGTCGTCATGGGCCTACCCATGGGGCCGCGAACTTCCTATCGTAGAGACCTGCGACGCGCCGGCCGGATCGGCGGCGCGCGCCCTTCTCATCGACAGGTCCGCCAACATGAACGCCAACGACACCGGACTGACCGTACGCGCGGTCACGGAAGACGACTACGACCAGTGGCTGCCCCTGTGGGACGGCTATAACCGCTTCTACGGCCGCTTCGACAGTACCGCGCTGCCGCTGGCCGTCACGCAGCTCACCTGGTCGCGCTTCTTCGACGGCTACGAACCCGTGCATGCGCGCGTCGCCGAGCGCGACGGCCGGCTCGTCGGGCTCGTGCATTTCCTCTATCACCGCAGCACGACGCACATCGGGCCGACCTGCTACCTGCAGGACCTGTTCACGCTCGACAGCGAGCGTGGCAAGGGCGTCGGCCGCGCACTGATCGAAGCCGTGTACGACGCCGCGCGCGCCCACCGCGCCGAACGCGTGTACTGGCAGACACACGAGACGAATCACACGGCAATGCGGCTCTATGACACCGTCGCGGCAAAGCCGGGAGCCGTGCTCTACCGGAAGGAGCTGTCGCGCTGAGCTGCACGGAGAAACGTGGGCAAGCGCCGTCTCACGGATTGCCCCGCCCGATTGGACGCCATGCCCCCTTCCGGGAACTGCCGCCTCGGCAAACCTGGTGGCCCCGGGATACAAGATCACCCCTTCGCTCGATCTTTGGATCCTCGGGGCGACACGTTCAACCCACCGGCCGTGCCTTGATCCACAGAAACAGCGGCACGCGCGCCCACTGCTTCAACTGGTCCGTATCCGCGTGATCGGGCGGCGGCTCGCGCAGCGACACGATCGCGAACCCGGCCGCTTCCAGCGCTTCCATGTACGCCTGCAACGGCAGCGACCACCCCGCGAAGTGCATCGACAGCCCGTCGCGCGTTTCCACGCCATCGAAGTGCTCGCGCCCGAAATAGCTGCCCGTCAGCACGAACGGCGCATCGGGTTGCGGCCCCGCGAAGCCGCCGCGATCGCGGAACGGATGCACGAGCGAGATGAACAGCGTCCCGCCTGGCTTCAGCACGCGACGCGCCTCGATCAGCGCGCGCTGCATGTCGTCGAGATCCATCAGCACGTTGTACGCCATCACCAGATCGAAGCTGGCCGCGTCGAATGGCAGCGACGCCGCGTCGGCCAGCTCGTAGCGATGCGCGGAATCCGCGTGACGCGCGGCGTCGAGCATCGCGGGCACCACGTCGCTCGCGGTCACGTCGTAGCCGAGCGCCTTCAGCTCGCGGCTCACGCGGCCTTCGCCGCAGCCGATCTCCAGCGCGCGGCCGGTGTCGCGGCCGAGATACGCCGCGAGCCCCGCGCGATACTTCCAGAACGCATCGTGCCCCGGCTTGCCGGCCCAGCCGATCCATTGGTCGGCGACCTGTGTCCAGTGTTCGGTGATGGCTGTCGTGTCGGTCATGTGCGCTCCCACCCGGTGTGCGTCGTTGGCTCAGGATGCGCATGGTAAGCCGAAGCGGCGGAACCCGTGAGCGGGTTGCGCCGCTTCGCCGGTTCCGTTTCCGGCGGCAACGTTCTACAGTGACATAAAACAAACCGCGCGCCGCACGTCGTCCCCGCTCGACGATGCGCACCCGATTCCGAGGAAATCCCATGGCAAGCATCCTCGCCACGCCCGCCAATGTCCCGCCGAGCCCCGTCGCGGCGGAAACGCGCATGGTGCACGACGTCGCGACGCTGAAGCCGTCCGACTACCGTTCGGCGGACGGCGCGTCGTGGGTCATCTCCACCCTCACGCCGGCCGCGGACAGCGGCACGAATGTGACCGGCACGACGTACTTCGACACCGCGAAAGGCCAGACCGTCGCGGTGCCCGACGCGCGGCGCCGCTATGCGAATCGCGGCACGTGGCAGGTCGTCGCAAGTTCGAGCCCGTCCGTGCCCGCCACCGGCCGCTACGACTGGCTGACGCTCGCCTGGCTGCCGATCAACCGGCGGCCGCTGCCGCAAACGCCCGAGCACCTGTATTCGCCATTCATTCGCGGCGGCACGATCGTCTATCGATGGAATCCGGCGGCGGAAAGCGGCGAGCAGTTCGGCAACGTGCGAATGATCTTTCCGGAATGGGCGCAGCAGGTGGCCGATGCGCTGCGGTCCGCGCGACCCGCGTCACCGGACAGTGCCAGCGCGTCGGCCGCCCCGTCGGCGCTCGACCGCATGAAAGCGGACACGAACCCGATGACCGCCGTGCTCGACTTCGGCGATGCACTGCGCGACGAACCGGTCGAGCGGATCGTCGCGCGGCTGCCGGGCCTGTTGCGGGTGAAGGATCTGCACGAACTGTCGGCGCTCGTGTTCCTGTGCCTGTCCGGGTCGCGCGCAGAAGACCGGCCGCGCCTCGTTGAAACGATCAACGGTTCGATCGCCGCGACCGACGACAGCGCGCGCCTGCTCGCGATCGCGTACGGCACATTCGCGGCCGGCCGGGCGCGGCCATATCCGTTCAGCGATGCGGGGCAGACGGCGCGTATCAACGACGTGTTCGGCGCGTTGAAGCGGCGGACGGCGGCGCTCAACGTGCCGGTCGCGCAAGGGTCGCCCTGGTACGAGTTCTTCACGGCGTATCGGCTCGGCGAGGCAGCGGCTACCAAGGGCTCGTAACGAGCCTTCCGATTCATCGCCTACCCGCACGAAACAACGTCCTCCTGACGATGCCGGCGGGCGCGAGCATCGAAGCCGCCGGACTCCGTTTGGCGCAGGCGAGTCACGAAGGGAACCCGCGTGCATCAGGCGGTGTCGAAACGCCGCTCGACCATTGACGGCTGCATCGTCGTCGGCCGATCATCGTCGTGCCCCCCGCCCGATCACGCCACCTCTTTCCTGTTCATGTTAAGCATCGGTCCCTTCTCGATCCGCGTCGTCGCGGTGGCCGTCGCCGCGCTGCTCGCGTGGCTCGTCGCCCGTTTCATCCAGCGCCGCCCGCCGGACGGCCAGCACAAGACCGCATCGAGCCTGATCCTCGACGTGCTGCTGTTCGGCCTGCTCGCCGCGCGTATCGGCTACGTCGCGCAGTGGTGGCACGAGTACGCCGCCGCGCCGCGCTCGATCATCGCGCTCGGCGACGGCGGCTTCGACTGGCGCATCGGCCTCGCAGCCGCGATCGTGTTTGCGGGCTGGCGCCTGCGCCGCCTGCCTGCGCTGCGTCGCCCGGTGATGGCCGGCATGCTCGCGGGCCTCGCCGCATGGGGCATCGCGCAGGGCACGCTCGCGACGTTGCAGCACAGCGCGCCGCCGCTCGCCGCGTTGCAGCTCGAAGCGCTCGACGCCACGCCGGTGCCGGTGCAACGCTTCGCGGGCAAGCCCGTCGTCGTGAATCTCTGGGCGACATGGTGCCCGCCGTGCCAGCGCGAAATGCCGATCCTCGCGCAAGCGCAGCAGGATCATCCGGGGATGACGGTGCTGATGGTCAACCAGGGCGAAGACGCGCAAGCGGTGCGCGCGTTCCTCGAACAGAAAGGGTTGCGCTTCGATCACGTGCTGCTCGATCGCACGCTGCACGCGATGAAAGCCTACGGTTCGCGCGGGCTGCCGACGACGCTCTTCTTCGACGCGAAAGGCAACCTCGTCGAATCGCACATGGGCGAGATCACCGCCGCGCGGCTGAAGGATGCCGTGGCGGACCGCTTCGGCCAGTAACGCGCGTCGGCTGCAGGGCGGCAGCGCCGCGCATCACATCCGCGCCTCGACCGCGGCCAGCCGGGCCGGGAGATGTTCCCGCAGCGCATCGACAGCGGCCCGGACTTTCAGCGGAAGATGCAGCGTGTAGGGCCACACCGCCTGGATCGGAAAGATCACGCCCGGCCGATCGGGCAGCAGCTCCCGCAACGTGCCGCTGCGCAATGCGTCGCGCACCAGCCAGTACGGCAGCCACGCGACGCCGAGATCCGCGACGGCCGCATCCATCAGCGCGCTCAAATCGTCGGACAGCAGGCGGACGGCGGGCTGCAGTTCCACGCGCTGGCCGTCGACGATCACGCGCCAGCGATGCACCTGGCCGAAACGCGTATAGGCCAGCGCCTTGTGCCGTTCGAGTGCTTCATAGGTCGCAGGCTCGCCGCAGCGGCTCAGGTACGCCGGCGATGCGCTGAACGCCATCCGGTGCTCGCCCAGCGGACGCGCCACCAGGCCGCTGCTGTTCGGCAACGTGCCGACGCGCACCGCCAGGTCGAAACGCTCTTCGACCAGATCGACGGAACGATCGCTGAACGACAGGTCGAGATCGAGCTCGGGATGCGCCTTCGCCAGTTCGATCAGGATCGGCGCCACGCAGAGATGCCCGAAGAGCGTCGGCATCGACACGCGCAGGCACCCCTTCATCTGCCATTTGCCGGTTTCCAGCAGCGCCTCGCCCGCCTGGATCTGCTCCATCGCACGCAGGCAATGATCGTAGAACAACGCACCTTCGTCGGTCAGGCTCTGGCTGCGCGTCGTCCGCTGAAACAGCACGACGCCCAGCCGCTCTTCGAGGCGCGCGATGCTCTTGCCGACCGCCGAACGCGTGATGTGCAGCTTGTCGGCCGCCTGCGCGAAGCTGCTCGCTTCCGCCGCGGCGACGAAGACGTCGATGCCCTTCAGGTTGTTTCGCATGCGATTGGGGATAAAAACGCTACACAGTGCATCGATCTTATCGCTTTTGGCGATAAAAAGTGGATGCTAGGATCGATTCCAGTCCTTACATTCGCAACGGAGCACCCCGCATGGCACGGATCCTCGTCCTCAAATCCAGCATCAACGGCAGTCAGTCGCAAACCGGGGCGCTGATCGACCCGTTCCTGGCCGAGCGCCAGGCCAACGGCCATGCCGACGACGTGATCGTGCGCAATCTCGTCGACACCGACCTGCCGATGCTCGACAGCGAACTGTTTCACGCGCTGCGCGGCGCGGCCAATCCGAGCGAGCGCGCGCAACGTGCGATCGTGCTGTCCGACGCACTGATCGCCGAACTCAAGGGCAGCGACCTGCTGCTGATCGGCGCGCCGATGTACAACCTCAACGTGCCGACCCAGTTGAAGAACTGGTTCGACCTCGTCGCGCGCGCACGCGTGACGTTCCGGTACACGGAGACCTACCCGGTAGGGCTCGTCGAAGGCATCAGCGCGATCGTGTTCAGTTCCCGCGGCGGCATGCATGTCGGCCAGGAAACGGATGCGGTCACGCCGTACCTGCGTGCCGTGCTCGGCCTGATGGGTATCTCCGATGTGGAATTCGTCTACGCGGAAGGGCTCGACATGAAGCCGCATGGTTTCGAGGCGGGACTCGCGAACGCACGCCGGCAGATGGACGCGCTGCACGCGTGAGTCGGGGCCGGCGTGGCGGACGGCACGGTGGCGTTCCCGCGCAAGGTCGGGCGTTACCTGCGCGGCGCGAATGACATCCTCGTGCAACGTGCGGCTGTCGGGTCGAAGCATTCGACCGACACGCTTTCTGACATATCGCCAATGAAGTGACGATGCGTCCGGCCAGCGCAATCGCCGTGGAATCGTTGCGCAGCAAGCATGCAAGACCGGTGCGACCGTCAGTGCCGACGACGACGCTCCAGACCCGCACCTGACAGTGGCCGATCTCGGCTAGAGTGATTGCACGTTTTCGCTAGGAATCTCAATTCATTTCGTCCTGCCAATCATGTGGCGCGGCGTCGATCGAAATTCGCTGCGTAAACGAGCGCGGCCCGCTGATGTTGGAGCACCTGCGGGCCGCTGACCACAACCCACTCATCATGGGAGTCAGTCATGGCTGACGCGAATCATAACGCACCGGTTCGTTTTCACGATTGTTTCGTGCCCCCTCGAACGTCTTTTCAGACTCGCCGCATCGTCCCGCACGTCAGGCTCGCCGACATCGCACCGCCAGTCCTCCATCTATGGATGAAGCTGTCCGGCCGCTGGATCGAGGCAGCGGGTTTCGAACCCGAGCAGCGCTTGCAGATCGAGGTCACGCACAAGCGGCTGGTGATCACGCCGATCGAAGAGGCGCACGGCGACGATGCCGGACAGGATGCCGATCGCGCGACAACACAGCCGCGGCCGCAGTTTTCAGTGATCAACGGAGGTGCGTAATGAACTACAACGACTCGCGCCAACACGCTTCCCACTTTCCGGCTGACTTCGGCCTCGACGATGCTGGCGCGCTATCGGCCAAGTCCGCGCTCGTACTGAAACTCAACGCACTGATCGTCTCGCGCGGCCTGAGCGACGACGAGGCTGCGGCGCTCACGGAAATGGCCCGGCCGGTCGTCACGCCCGAGCAACGCGAAAGGCTTCGGAACGTTTCGCTGGAACTGCTGATGCAGACACTGGCGTCGTTGGGCCAGCATGTGGAAATCGTCGTGCGGCCTGCGGCGGCGCAGCGTTCGGCAGGCATCACGGTGTCGGTCTGACAGCCGGCGGAATGGACGGACGGGCGTGTGTGGCGGCCGGACCCGGCCGCCGCCGCATACCCGTCACCGGCGAGCCGGCTCGCCACGATCATCCTCGATACGCCGACAACGTATGAATTGCCCCGGATGTCGACGATGCCCCGGAACAGGCGGTCAGGGCTGCGAAAACACCATCACACGCCCTTGCACACGCTGGAGCTTCAACCAGCCCATGTCGGCGGTGAAACGCAGTTGCTGCAGCGGGAAGTCGAACTGTGCCTCCCCGGCGGCGCTCACGACTGCCTTGGCGATCCAGCGGATCAGCGCCTTCCCTTCGTCGGTCGTCACGCTGCCGTTCTGCACGCCGTAAAAATAGCGATTCCCGGCGTTGACTTCGTTCTGCAACTGCATCCAGTGCCCCGGCAACCCCTGCAGGGTCCTGAACAGGTCGGCGACCCGTTGCGTCGTGAGGCCGCGCGCCCACAGCGCGCCGTTCGCAGCCGGCCGCGCCAGGTTGTGGCGGTCCGCTGCCTGTGCCTGCTCCTTGACCGGCCCCCTCAGGGAATCGTCCTTCGACATGCCGCACTCCTCATGGTGATGGGCGCGGGAGAGCGACCTCGCGCGCGATGCCTGCACGATACGCTTATTGCGACAAGTCATCGCCTGTCAGCTATATCAGGCTTCGATATCGGGCGTCTGTCCCCATCACGCTTTCTTCTTCCCCTTCAACACGAACGCCGCCGCCGTACATCCCGCCATCGCGACACCCGCGATCAGGAATGTATCGCTGTAAGCCATCAGCAGCGCCTCGCGCATCACGCGCTGGTTCACGAGCGCGAGTGCCAGCTCGTGCACGCCGCCGGTCGACGCACCCGGCAACGCATCGGCACGCGGCACATGCACGCGCGACAGCAGCCGTGCCAGCATCGCCATGCGTTCCTGAAAGGCTTCCGAGAACGGCGAAACGGCCTCGCCAATCCGCATCGCGTGCAGCTTCTGCCGCTCGACGACGATCTGGCTCGCAACCGCGATGCCGATCGCGCCGCCGACGTTGCGCACCATGTTGAACACGCCGGACGCCGAGCCGAGCTGCGCCTTCTCGATTCCGTCGACGGCCATCACCGACAGTGCGATCACGACGAGCGACTGCCCGATCCCCCGCACGACGAGCGACGGCACGATCACGTTCGACGCGGCGTCGGCGGTCAGGTGGATGTTCATCAGGCAGCCGGCCGCAACGAGCACGAAGCCGAGCACGATCGTCGCGCGCGGGCTCGTGCGGCGCATCAGCGGCGGCGTCAGGAACGACATCACGAACTGCACGATCCCGTACGGGATCATCGCGAGGCCGATGTCGCGCGCGCTGTAGCCGTGCAGCTCGGCGAAGTAGTTGGGCACGAGAAACACGACGCCGAACACCACCGCCCCAAACAGGAACTGCATCAGGCTCGCGATCCCGAAGTTGTAGCGTCCGAGCAGCCGCAGGTTGATGAACGGCTCCTTGCGCCGCAGCTCGATCGCGACGAACGCGACGAGCCCCGCCACCGCGACGATCGACAACTCGACGATCAGGTCGGACGCGAACCAGTCCTTGCGGCCGCCCTCCTCCAGCACGATCTGCAGCGCGCTCAAGCCGATCGCCATCGTCGCGATCCCGAACCAGTCGGCCTGGCGCAGCTTCGACAACTGTACGGGCAGCGGGCGGATCGCCCACGCGATCGCCACGATCAGCGCGATCGCGGGCGGAATCTGCAGATAGAAGATCCAGCGCCACGAATACATGTCGGTGAGCCAGCCGCCGAGCGACGGCCCGGCCGCCTGCGCGACGTTGTTCGCGACCGCGAACAGCGCCATGCCGAACGGATGCTTCGACGGCGGCAGCTCGGTGACGATCAGCTGGAACGACAGCGGAATCAGCACGCCGCCGAACGCGCCCTGCAGCGCGCGCGCGACGATCATCGACGAGATGGTCGGCGCGACCGAGCACGCGATCGAAAACGCAAGAAACCCCGTTGCACCGACGAGCAACACGCGGCGCGCGGAGAACACCTGCACGAGCCAGCCGGTGAGCGGAATCACGACGATCTCGGCGACGAGATAGGCGGTCGAGATCCACGAACCTTCCTCGAAGCTCGCGCCCAGCGACCCGCGGATATCGGGCAGCGACGCGTTCGTCACGTGCACGTTCATCCCCGCCATGAAGCAGCCGAACACGCCGCCGAGCACCGCGACCCACGCGCGCAGCGAAACGGTTTCGTCGTGCTCGGCCTGCGCAGCCTGCCCGGTTGCGGCCGTCACGATCCGGCTCCCGGTGCGCCGCGCGTATCGACACGCGCGATCACCGACATGCCGGGCCGCAGCACGAGGCCCGACGGCGGCGCATCGAGGCGGATCTTCACGGGCACGCGCTGCACGATCTTCGTGAAGTTGCCGGTCGCGTTGTCCGGCGGCAGCAGCGCGAATTCGGCCCCTGAGCCCGGTGCGAGCCCGAGCACGCGGCCGTGCAGCGTGCGGCCCGAGTAGGTATCGACATCGATCTCGACCGGCTGCCCATCGTGCATCGCGCCGAGCTGCGTCTCCTTGAAGTTCGCGACGACGTACACATCGCGCAGCGGCACGACCGCGAGCAACGGCATCCCGACCTCGACGTACTGCCCCGCGCGCACCGCCCGCTGGCCGATCGTGCCGTCGCGTGTCGCGCGGATCACCGTGTGCTCGACATCGAGTTGCGCCAGCGCAAGCTTCGCGCGGGATGCCGCGAGCCGCGCACGCGCCTGCTCGATCGCGGCCGTACTCTGCGCGCGGCGCCGGTGCAGCACCGTCTGCTGGTCGTCCTGCGCGCGCACGGCCGCGCTCGCGCGGGCCAGTTCCGCGCGAGCCTTCAACGCATCGGCATGCGCCTGTTCCCAGCGCTGCCCGCTGGCGGCCGATTCGGCAAGCAACTGCTTGTAGCGCACCGCATCGGCATCGCGCCGCGCGGCTTCGGCGCGCGCGGCGGCAGCATCGGCCTGCGCCTGCTCGATCACGCTGCGTTGCTGGCCGACCTGCGCGTCGAGCGTCGCGGCCGCGGCTTCCTCGGCCTGCAGCGTCGCATCGGCCGCGGCGACGGCTGCCTGCGCATCGTCGAGCTTCGCGCGATAGTCGCGATCGTCGAGTGTGACAAGCACGTCGCCACGCTTCACGGGCTGGTTGTCGTCGACGGCCACACGCGCGACATAACCGGCCACGCGCGGGCTGACGGTCACGATGTCGGCGCGCACGTACGCATCGTCGGTGTGCTCGATGAAGCGGCCGACCGTCCACCACCGCCAGCCGAATCCGGCAAGCGCGATGACGAGGATGAAGACGCCGGCGGCGATCCAGTGGCGCCGCGCGAAACGCGCGGATTTCTCGGGTATGGCTGTGGTGCTCATGATCGGAATCGGAATGGTTGAGTGCGTGCGGATTCACGAACGGCCGGCTAGGGCTGCCAGCCGCCCCCCAGGGCCTTGAAGACGGCGACCTGATCGAGTGCGACCTGCTGCGTCGACGTGGCCAGCGCCGCATCGACCGCGACGAGGCTGCTCTGCGCGTCGAGCACGCCGAGAAAATCCAGCGCACCCGCGTCGTAGTTCAGTTCAGCGAGCCGGTAGGCGCGTGCGTGCTCGGCGCGCGCGGTTTCGAGCGCGGCCTTGTGGCGCCACTCGGCGCCATAGCGGGCGAGCGCCTGTTCAGTCTCCTTCAGCGCACGCAGCACCTGCGCATCGAACGACGCGCGCGCGGCGGCATCGTCCGCGCGGGCCTGCGCGAGTTGCGCGCGGCTCGCCGCGAGATTCGGAAAGCGCCAGGTAATCAGCGGCCCGACGCCCCACGCGATCGCGTACTTGTCGCCGAGCGACGACGGATCGCCGGTCGTCGACAGCCAGTTCACCGACCCGCCGAGTACGATCGACGGATACAGCTCGGCCGTCGCGGCACCGATCCG
>NZ_CAJNKE010000065.1 GCF_905232215.1 Burkholderia sp. LMG 13014 | reverse complement strand
TGCTCGCGCTGCCGCCATCGGCCGCGACGTTCACGCTCGGTGCGATCGTGTTCATCGGCTGCTGGACCGGCGGCGCGCTGCTGATCTACGCGACGATTCCGCAGTACGACCTGGTCGGAAAATCGGCCGCGCTGTCGCCGGGCTGCGTCGCGCTCGGCTATGGCGTCGGCTCGGTCGCGGGCGGCTCGCTGATCGAGAGCGCAGGCACGCAGTCGGCGCTGATCGCGGCGATCGTGCTGTGCGCGGTGGCGTTCCTCTGCTACCGGCGGCTGCGGCCGGCCGTGTTCGGCATGGAACGCGCGCTCGCGGTGGCATCTGAATGACGGTGGCGACGCGTGCGGCTGCCGATGGCGGCGCGCGTCCGGTTCGGTTCATCGGCGAAGGCGGCCGGCGTGGCGTGCGATGCGCGACGTGCTGGCCGGCCGGGTAACGCGCACACGCGCAGCGGCTTGAAGCATGTTCTCGAATACTTCCGATCTCGATCTCCGGCTCATCCGGGTCTTTCTGGCCGTCGTCGACGCACGCGGCATCACGGCTGCCGAGGCGTCGCTCGGCGTGCGGCAGTCGACGATCAGCACCCAGCTGTCGGCGCTCGAAGCGCGCGTCGGCTTCAAGCTGTGCGATCGCGGGCGCGGCGGCTTTCGCCTGACGTCGAAAGGCGAACGTTTCGCGGCCACCGCCCGCACGCTCGTCGCGGCGACCTCCGAATTCGTCGCGCGGGTGCGCGACATCGACCGCAAGCTGGTCGGCACGCTGTCGATCGGCCTGATCGGCCAGGCGCCGCTCGTCGAGAACGCGCGCGTGGCCGATGCGATCGGCGCGTTCCGCAAGCGTGACCAGGCCGTCACGTTCGCGATGAAGGTCGCGTCGCCGCAGGAGCTCGAGGAAAGCCTCGTGAACAACCAGCTCGATCTCGCGATCGGTTATTTCTGGCATCGTGTGCCGGGGCTGCTCTATACGCCGCTCTTTACCGAGCAGCAGGTGATCTACTGCGGGCGCGGGCATCCGCTGTTCCATGCGTCGCGACCCGTGACGGCGGACGACCTGCAGCTTCACGACTGGGTCTGGCGCACCTATCCGGTGCCGGAGGAGCAGTATCCGCTGCCCGAGCGGCGCGTGACCGCGAGCGCGGACAGCATCGAGGCCGCGACGATCCTGATCCTGTCGGGTGGCCATCTCGGCTACCTGCCCGCGCACTACGCGGAGCCGTTCGAGCAGCGCGGGCTCGTGAAGGCGGTGGGCCGCACGACGTTCAGCTTCGACGTGCCGCTGCATCTCGCGATGAAGCGCAGCGCGAGCGACAAGCCGATCGTCGACGCGTTCTGCGAGGACCTGCTGCGCGCGTTCAACATCAAGGCGGCCGCGCTGGCCGCATAAGCACGCGCCGCCCGTTCAGCAGTCGACCAGCACCCAGTCGAACAGCTCGCGGCGCGTGCGCACGCCGAGCTTCGCGAACGCGCGCTTCACGTACGACTCGGCCGTCGACAGCTTCACGTCGAGCTGCTGCGCGGCCTCGGGCACCGAGCGCCCGCACAGCATCAGCCGGCAGATCTCGTGCTCGCGGCGCGACAACTGCACGTCCTGCCGTTCCAGGCGCGCGTCGAAGCTCGCCTGCGACGTGGCATTCACCGTCCCCGACGCCACGCGCCGCGCCGCGCAGCTACGCGCATGCAGCTCGAACATCGGGAACAGCAGGTCCACCATCTGCCTGAAGTGGAACAGCTCGTCCATCGTGAACGCGGGCCGCCCGACGGTGCGCGCAAGCCCGAGTGCGTATTGCAGGTGCGCGTTGCCGTGCACGAGCATGCATTCCTGCGCGATGCCCGGCTCGTCGAAGATCCGGCGGCGGAACTCGCCTTGCGCGATCCCTTCCACGTGACGCTGCACCAGCAGCGTGCCGGCCTTGCCGCGCAGCGGCGCGACCAGCGGATCGACCTGACAGTAGTCCTGGTAGTAGACATCCATCACGCGCAACGTATCGGCCGCGAAGCGCAGGCTGCCGCTGCCGAGCCATTCGACGACGAAACCCGACGTGCTGCCCGTATCGGCGCGCCAGCGTTCGAGGTGCACGGCGTCGGCGTCGATGCTGTCGTTGACGAACTCCGTGACCGCGCCGACGAAATCCGGCGTGCCGACTGCGCGCAGCGTCGCGCCGAGCGTGTCGGGGCGCACGCCGATCAGGTAGTGGCCGCGGGCGGCCGGGTCGGGCTGGAGAAGTCGCATGGTCGGGCGTGGGCGGTCAGGGGACAGTGCGACGTTACGCGAACGCCGCATACGCGTCAGCCGGGAAATCACCGGATTCGCGCTGCGGATTTCACACGTTGTCCCCAAAACGACGACAAGAACGGGCGCGCTGTGGCCGGAATGCGCCCGAGCCCCCGCAGCGGGGGGGCATACCCGCACGAATCGTCTGCCTATAGTGAAAGCACTTCGAAAACCTGATCAACAGAAAGGACAGGCCATGCAGATGCAACCGACGCCCGCCGCCAAGGATTCGACGCCGGCGGATTTCGTTCTCACCAATGCGAAGGTCTACACCGTCGACCCGCACAAGCCCTGGGCGCAGGCCGTCGCCGTGCGCGACGGCCGGATCGTCCACGTCGGCGATACGGCGGCCGTGCAGGCGTACGTCGGTGCGGACACGAAGGTCGTCGACGCGGCCGGCCGGCTCGTGCTGCCGGGCTTCGTCGAATCGCACTGGCACTTCGAGACGACCGCGTTTGCGTTCCAGGCGTTCGTGAACTACGAGGATCCGCAGAAGGTGCTCGCCGCGCTGCGTGCGTATGTCGAATCGCATCCGGATGAGCCGGCGATCACCGGGATGGGCTGGGTGCAGGCGACGATTCCGCCGGCGCTGCTGCGCAAGGAGACGCTCGACGCGATCTGCGCGGATCGCCCGGTGTGCCTGCTGTCGACCGATTTTCATTCGATGTGGGTGAACTCGAAGGCGCTGGAGATCGCCGGCATCGACGCATCGACGCCGCCCGTGCAGGAGGGTGCGAGCTGGTTCGAGAAGGATGCGGTGACGGGCGAGCCGACCGGCCTGATCGTCGACGGCGCCGCGTATTCGTTGCTGATGCAGCGGATCAGCGCGGCCGGCCTGCTGCCGACCGGCATCGACCTGTACCTGAAGTCGATCCCGCCGTGGCAGAAGAAACTGTGCGCGGCCGGCGTGACGACCGTGTTCGACGCGGGCTTCTTCGATCCGAGCGGCGACCAGTCGCTGCTGTACGAGACGCTGCAGACGATGGAGCGCGCGGGCGACCTGAAGCTGCGCGTGGTGGGCAGCGTCGCGGTGATCGGCGAGATCGACGATCCGGTCGGCACGCTCGTCAAATACCGCGAGCAGTACGATTCGCCGCTCGTGAAGGCGCGTGCGCTGAAGCTGTTCCTCGACGGCACCGAGGCGAACCACACCGCCTACCTGCTCGAGCCGTACGCGGATCGCCCCGATACCTGCGGCGCGCCGACGATGCCGGCCGACACGTTCAACCGCTACCTGGTCGAAGCCGATCGCGTGAGCGCGAACGTGATGGTCCACTGCGTCGGCGACGCGGCCGTGCGGATGGCGCTCGACGGCTTCGACGCGGTCAACCGCACGAACCCGCCGCGCGACCGCCGCCACGTGATCACGCACGCATTCCTCACGCATCCGGACGACATCCCGCGCTTCCGCCGCGCGGGCGTGATGGCGAACACGCAGCTGCAGTGGGGCGTGGTCGACGCGTACACCGAGCAGTTGCGCGATCACTACGGCCACGCGCGCTGGAGCAACATGTACAAGTTCCGCACGTTCCTCGACGAAGGCGTGACGGTGTCGATCGGCATGGACGGCCTCGCGTGCCAGTGCCGCTGCCAGCACAAGCCGCTCGAACACATCGAGTCGGGCCATACGCGCCAGCTCGCGGGCGAGCCCGATGCACCGGTGTTTCCGGATATCGCCGAGCGCCTGAGCATTCCGCAGCTGATCGCCGCATACACGATCCACGGCGCGTACCAGCTCGGGATGGAGCACGAGGTCGGGTCGCTCACGCCCGGCAAGCGCGCGGACCTGGTCGTGCTCGAAAACGACCTGTTCGAGGTCGGCCAGTACGACATCGGCCGCATCGACGTCGCGCTGACGATGATGGACGGCCGCATCACGCACGTGGGCGAGGACTTCGGCGCGCGCATGGACGTGCAGGCATCCTGAGCGATCCCGGGCTGACCTGACGAAGCGATGACGAATGCTTTCAAATCGCTTCCGTGTTGGGCCGATCGGGGCCTCCGTCCGGAACCGGATGCCCCGATTGTGCAGCGTGTCCCCCTATTGGCAGGGCAGACCGGCCAATTTCCTCTGGCTACATTTTTCCGGACCGAAGCACACACCGTTCATCGCGAGCGGATCATGATATCGACGGAGGAAACCATGGCAGGGGATTGGAACAAGCATCTGAGAAAGGCATGCGCGGCGCTCGCGCTGGGCGGCGTCCTGTGGGCCGGCGCGCCGGTCGCGCACGCGGCGGATGTCGTCAACGTGTACAACTGGGGCAATTCGATCGGCAAGGCGACGATCGCGAACTTCGAGAAGGCGACCGGCATCAAGGTGGTCTACCAGGAGTTCGATTCGAACGAGACGCTGCAGGCGAAGCTGCTGTCGGGCACGTCGGGCTACGACGTCGTCGTGCCGTCCGACATCTTCTGGGCGCGACAGCTGCAGGCCGGCATCTACCGCAAGATCGACAAGAGCCAGGTGCCGAACTACGGGCTGCTCGATCCGGAAATCATGAAGGTGCTCGCGAAGGACGATCCGGGCAACCAGTTCGGCCTTCCGTGGACATGGGGCACCGACGGGCTCGGGATGAACGTCGAGAAGGTGAAGGCCGCGCTCGGCAACGACGCGCCGCTCGACAGCTGGGCGCTGCTGTTCGATCCGAAGTATGCGCAGAAGCTGAAGCACTGCGGCATTTCGGTGCTCGATTCGCCGGTCGATGCGTTCGGGATGGCGTTCGTCTACCTGAAGAAGGACCCGAACACGACGAACCCGGCCGACTACCAGGCGGCATACGAGCTGCTGAAGACGGTACGGCCGTACATCACGCAGTTCAATTCGAGCAGCTACATCAACGATCTCGCGGGCGGCGACATCTGCCTCGCGCTCGGCTGGTCGGGCGACGTGAACTCCGCGCGGATCGCGGCCGCTTCCGCGAAGAAGCCGTATCACATCAAGTACGTGATCCCCACCGAGGGCAGCGCGATGTGGTTCGACATGATGGCGGTGCCGAAGGATGCGCCGCATCCGGACGCCGCGCTGAAGTTCGTCAACTTCGTGCTGTCGGAGAAGGAGAGCGCGAACCTGACCAACGACACGTCGTACCCGTCGGCCGTGCCGTCGTCGAAGCGTCTCGTGCGCGCCGAAGTGACGAGCGATCCGGCCGTGTTCCCGCCCGCCGACGTGATCCGCAAGCTGAGCCTCAGCAAGCCGGTTCCGCCTGAGCTGATGCGTCTGCAGAACCGTCTCTGGACGAAGCTGAAGACCGAGTAAGCCGGCCCCTCTTTCCCGCCTACCTTTCGCGCGCCCCGCCGCTCATCGCGGCGGGCGGGGGCGCGCTCGTCCCGACGACCACCCACCCCATGAAAATCAAACACATGACGGCGCTGTGCCTGCTTGCGTTCGAAGCAGCCTCGGCATTCGCGCACACGCCGCAGGCGACCGATGCGAGCAAGATGAAGGCGCTGCAGGCGCAGGTCACCGCGCTGCAGCAGCAGGTGAACGAGCTGCGCGCGAGCATGCTGGCGGCGAAGCCTGCCGGCGCGGCAACGACAACGACTGCGACCGCCAATGCCGCCTCGGGCGGCGCGAAGATCGGTTCGATCAACACGGCAGCGGCCGCCACGCCGGCCGCCGATTCGGCCCCGGCGTTCACGAACGACGACCTGCAGCAGATGCGCGAGCAGATCGCGAACGCGTCGCTGAAGGTCGACTCGCTGCAGGAAGCGGCGACCACCGGCCCGCTCGCGGGCCTGAGCATCACCGGCTACGTCGATCCCGTGTACCTGTTCAACCGCGCGCAGCGCACGTCCGGCTTCCAGTTCCTGAACCACGACCCGGGCGCGTACGACTACTACAACAGCACGATCGGCGACGTCTATCTCGACATCAAGAAGACCTTCGGCGTCGGCCCGATGGCGCCAGCGGCGGAGATCGTGATCCAGCCGAACCGCGGCTTCGGCAACGTGTTCAGCAATTCGCACGGCGGCATCGGCAACAACATCGTCACGCAGGCGGTGGTCACGGTGCCGCTCAGCACGACGCGCACCTTCGAGATCGGGATGATGCCGAGCCTAGCCGGCTACGAAGTGCAGCCGTCGAACCAGATGCTGACGCTCACGCACGGGCTGCTGTACGACTTCAGCGAACCGGGCAACCTGATCGGCGTCGGGCTGAAGGGCTCCAACGCGGCGATGACGCGCTTCTGGCAGGTCGTGATCGGCAACGAGGTGCTGCGCACGGCCGGTGCGATCGCGAACGCGGCGAACAACACGACGAAGACCAACTGGACGCCGACGATCACCGCGCGCTTCGACAACGCGACGTCGACCGCCTTCGACTTCGGCATCTCCGGGATGCTCGGCCGGCAGTCGCTGTTCTCGCCGTGCGCGCAGGCGGGCGGCTATGGCTACCAGTGCAACGGCTCGTCGCCGACCGGCCTCTACAAGTACGTGGAAGCCGACGTGACCTATACGCACGACAAGACGCAGGTCAACGCGCAGGTCGACTACGGCGAGTTGCAGAAGGGCGCATGGAACGGCGGCACCGCGCGCTGGTACGGGATGTCGTTGCTCGGCCATACGAAGTGGACGACGTCGTGGGTCGGCCGCATGGGAGCGACGCTGCGCTTCGACTACCTGAACAACACGTCGAACGGCGGCGGCGGCACGAACATCCAGTACGGGCTCGCGGGCGGCAATCCGTCGGTGAACGGGTCGAGCGGCTTCGGCATCGATCCGGCGTGCTTCCAGGGCTCGTCGACGAACGGCACCGAGTGCAAGGGCGCGCAGCGCTACGCGATCACGGCCGACCTGCTGTTCTATCCGACGCAGCAGATCACGGTGAAGGTCGAATACCGCCACGACGCGGCGAACCATCCGGTGTTCCTGAAGAGCAACGGCACGTACGCGCGCAGCAACGACCTGGCCGGGATGCAGTTCATCTATTCGTTCTGACCATTCTGATCGTGCTCGCCGTTCCGGCCGGCATGCGTGCCGGCCGATCGGCTGCGCGACGCATCACGTTCCGGGCCGCGCGGGCCCGGAACATTCAACACAGGAGAGTTGACCTTGAAGCTGCACACCTTCGTGACCGACATCACCGATCCGCGCGAGCGCGGCCGCCTGATCGGCGAGCGCTTCGCGCCGGAGATCCGCGAGACGGTCGCGCTGTATCTCGCGTTCTTCCCGAAGCTCGGCATCGCGCCGCAGCGCGCGCGGGAGATTGGCGAAGCGAGTCTCGCCACGCTCGGCGCGTGGTGCCCGCGCCTCGCCGCCGAAGTCGAGGCGATCGCCGACGGCGTCGACTTGCCGCGCTGGCAGCTCGCGTGCCTGAACGCGCGCACCGAGATTCTCGCCACTGCACCCGCATCGGCCGAAGGCGAGTGCTCGACGACCGTCTACGCGCCGGCCGGCCCGCACGCGCCGCGCACGCTGCAGACGTGGGACTGGCACGACAGCCTCGCGCCACAGGGGCTGCTGATGCAGTTCGCGACGCCGCACGGCCGCACCGTCAAGCTGTTCTCCGAATTCGGGATGCTGGCGAAGCTCGGCGTGAACAGCGCAGGCCTCGGGCTGCACTTCAACATCCTGCATCACGCGAGCGACAACGACAGTGCCGGGGTACCGGTGCATGCGATCGCGCGTCGCCTGCTCGAAGATGCGACGACGGTGCAGGAAGCGATCGACATTGCGCGCACCGCACGCGTGAGTGCGTCGACGGTGCTGACCGTGTTTACGCGGCATGACGCGAACCCGCGCGCCGCGAGCATCGAACTGAGCCCGTCGGGCATCGGCGTGGTGGTGCCGCGTCCGGACGGCTGGCTGCTGCATACGAATCACTTCCTCGATCGCGCGCTGAGCGGTGGCGAGTGCATGCCCGACAGCTCGACCACGCGTGAGCGCTTTGCGCACCTGAACGATGTCGTGAGCGGGATGACGAGCGCCGATGTGCGCGAGCGCGCGGCGGCGATGTGCGGGGCGGCCGGCGACCAGGCCGTCGTGTGTTTCCATCCGGACCTGTCGATGCCCGACACCGAGCGCTGGGAAACGCTGCTGAGCGTGGGCATCGATACCGATGCGTGCGCGCTCGACTACGTGGCGGGCAATCCGCACGATCTCGCGCGCGACGGGGCCCGGCGGTTCTGACGTGACGCGCGACGCGCGGTCAGCGGTAGCGGTAAGGCAGGGCGGCACGCGCGTGCCGCCCTCGTGATGCTTACGCGTCGATGCGCTCGACCTTGCCGACGAGCAGCCCGTACGACAGGCTGCCGGCGAGCGCCATTGCGGCGATGTAGGTAATGGCGCGCGAGAAGTCCGCGCCGTTCACCAGCAGCCCGATCACGATCGGCGTCGCGATCGCGGACAGGTTGCCGATCAGGTTGAACACGCCGCCGGTGAGGCCGAGCAGCCGCGCGGGCGCGAGCCCCGACACCAGCGACCACGTGATCGACGCGAAGCCGTTGCCGAAGAACGCGATCGTCATGAACGCGATCACCCAGCCCGTCGACGTGACGTAGTTCGCGCCGATGATGCAGGTCGAGATCAGCAGCCCCGAGATGATCGGCAGCTTGCGCGCGAAGCCCTGCGATGCGCCACGGCGCATCAGCCAGTCCGACAGCACGCCCGAGCACAGCACGCCGACGAACGCGGCGAGGAACGGCAGCGACGCGAGGAAGCCCGACTTGATGAAGTCCATCCCGCGATACTTGACGAGGTAGGTCGGGAACCACGTGAGGAAGAACCACAGCGTCGAGTTCAGCGCGAACTGGCCGAGATAGATGCCCCACAGCTTGCGCCGGCCGAGCACGACGCCGAGGTCGCGCCACGTCGACGGCGCGCGTTCGGTGCGCGCCGCGATGCGGTCTTCGAGATCGACGAGGCCGCCGCCGTCGCGGATCAGCGCGATCTCGGCCGCGTTGACGCCGCGAAACGCGCGCGGCTCGCGATACACCGCATACCAGATCGCGGCCCACGCGATGCCGGCGAGGCCGGTCGCGACGAACACCATGTGCCAGCCGAGATGCACCTGCAGCCACGCGAGCACCGGCGTGAGGAACGCGAGGCCGACGAACTGGCCCGACGTGTAGCCGCCGATCGCGCTCGCGCGTTCGCGGGTCGGGAACCACGTCGTCACCACGCGGTTGTTGATCGGGTAGGCCGGCGCCTCGAGCGCGCCGACCGCGAGACGCAGCACGATCAGCCCGACGAACGAGCCCGCAAAGCCGAGCAGCAGTGTCGCGGCCGACCACAGCGCCAGCGCGCCCGCATACAGCACGCGCGGCGACACCTTGTCGACGAGCCAGCCGCCGGGGATCTGCATCAGCGCGTAGGTCCAGCCGAACGCGGAGAACACGAGGCCCGCGCGCACCGGATCGATGTTCAGTTCCTTGAACAGCGCGGGCGCGGCGATCGACAGGTTGCTGCGGTCGAGATAGTTGATCACGACCGTGATGAACAGCAGCGCGAGGATCAGCAGCCGCTTGCGGCTCGGTGGCGTTGCCTGCGCCGCTGCTGCACGGGCGGCGGGATCGGATGCGATGCCGGCGCGCGCGGGCTGGTGTTCCTGCAGGTTGGCGTGGGTGCGCGACGCGGAATGGGCCACGGTTGTCTCCTGTGTTCTGTGCCCGGCCGTCGCCCGCGAGCGGGGCGGCCGAATCGAATGGCGTTGGGGCGAACGTTAGAGCCGTGGCGCGCGGCGCGTCAACATTTGAACAGGTATCCCTATTAATGGGATGAGATGCGCTCAATATGTGGGAAAGAGCGGCGACCGCTTCGCCGCGTGCATCAGTTGCCCGTCACTTCCTTCGCGCTGACCCAGCCTTGCACCGCGCCCGCATGCGGATTGCGATACCGCACCTTCAGCCACTGGAAATTGACGCTCGCGTCGATCAGCTCCAACGTGTCGCCCGCGACGACGTAGCGGCGAGTGGGCGCGTCGGTCATCGCGTCGTGCAGCGGCAGGCGCGCCGGGTGCACCTTGAACGTGACGGTGCCGCCGACGTAGGCGTCAGGGCGGCGCGACACGCGTTTGTCTTGCGCGTCGTAGGTCAGCAGCATCGACGACGGGCCGGAATCGACATCGATCGCGACGCGCAGGTCGTCCGGTGTCGCTTCGCCGGACGGGGCGCGAGCGGGACCGACGTGCCCGGACTTTGCCGGGTAGTCACGATACCGGTACCTTTGCTGGCCTTGTTCGGGATCGGCGCGGTTGCAAGAATGGCCGCTCCATTCCTGCTCGCTGGTGAGATTGACGATGAAGACATTCAAGCCCGGTTTCGCCCTGTGTGCCGCCATGATCGCTGTCGGGACGGCGAGGGCCGGTGATTTCTCGATCGAAAGCGCGGAGCTCGCTGGCGGCGCGTTCGATCACGCGCAGGTATCGAGCAGCTTTGGCTGCCACGGCCAGAACATTTCGCCATCCATAAGATGGACGGATGCGCCGGCGGGCACGCAAAGCTACCTGCTGACGATGTTCGATGCCGACGCACCGACGGGCTCAGGGTTCTGGCACTGGGTCGTTGCCGACATACCGGCGTCGGCCCGTGGCATCGCGCCCGGCTCGGGCAATGACGTTGCCCGGCTGCCGGCGGGTGCTGTCCCGATGAAGAACGACACCGGCCACGCCGGCTATCTCGGCCCGTGCCCGGCGCAAGGCGAGACACATCGCTACGTCATCACGCTGACCGCGCTCAAGGTGGCGAAGCTGCCGGTCGAGCGTGACGCGACGCCGGCGGTCGTCGGCTTCATCGCGCACGACCAGGCCATCGCGAAGGCGACGATGACCGTGCGATTGAGCCGTTAGCCGCGCGTGCTGTCGTCCTGAAAGCCGTTCTTGCCGACGAAGATCTCCTTCAGCGCGGCGCGCAGCGCGACCGGATCGTATTGACCCGGCGCGAGATGGATCACGTAGCGCGTCTGGCCGTCGAGACGCGCGGCGAGGGCGGGTTCGATCTCGACGTCGATCGTGTCGTCCGTCAGGCGCACCGACAGATCCTTGACGCGCACGTTGATCTGGTCGCGTACCATCACTTCGATCAGCGCGTCGTCCGGGAAGCGTGACAACGCGAAGCAATAGTCCTGCTCGGCGTCGTGACAGTAGATGTTGGCGAAGCTCTCGTCGTCGTCGAGATCGGACGTCGCCGCGCCGATGGTGGCGTGAAGTTCCATGAACGGGGTTCCTGCGTAGGGTGGTAGGGGTTATCGAGTTGAATGAAGGGCCGTTTCGATCGCGGCTGCCGCGCCGGGTGTCACGCCGGTATCGCACGACGCGTCGGCATCGCGCGCTTTCAGCCACAACCCGAATTCGCGCATTACTTCGACGACGGGCCGCAGCCGGTCGCCGTCGGCGGTCAGGTCGTACTCGACCCGCACCGGCACTTCCGGATACACGGTGCGCCGCACGAGCCCCGCGTCTTCGAGTGCGCGCAGGTCGAGCGTCAGCATGCGCTGCGAGATGCCGGGCATGTCGCGCCGCAGGTCGCTGAAGCGCCGCGGCCCGTCGAGCAGATACGACACCAGCAGCAGCCGCCAGCGGCCGCCGAGCAGGCGCATCGCTTCTTCAACGGAACATCCTGTCGCACTCGTTTTCATCGTGCCGAATCCTGGTCGGTAAATTTTTTGTGACTACGGCACAAACGACTGCCGTCTTCTCAGCCCTGCGCCGATGCGAGATATTAGCGCCCGCGTCGCGGCGAATCGATACATGGACAACACATCAAGGAAACGCATGAAGCTCTATCACGCTCCCGGAAGCTGTTCGCAGGCCATCTGCATCGTGCTGCGCGAAGGCGGCATCGACGCGGAGATCATCAAGGTCGACGCGCGCAAGCATGTCATTGAAGACGGGCGCAATTACTACGATGTGACCGAACTCGGCTACGTGCCGCTGCTCGAACTCGACGACGGCACGCTGCTGCGCGAAGGGCCGGTGATCGCGCAGTATCTCGCGGATCTGTGTCCGGATGCGGGGCTCGCGCCCGCCTACGGCACGCTCGCGCGCTATCGGCTGATGGAGTGGCTCAACTTCCTCGGCACCGAGATCCACAAGGGCTTCATCCCGCTGCTGTATGCGGTGCAGGCGGGAAAATACGTCGACCCGGCGAGAACGAAGCTCGACAGCCGCTTCGCCTGGATCGACCGTCAGCTTGAAGGCAACGCGTTCGTCACGGGCGACACGTTCACGGTCGCCGATGCGTACCTGTTCGCGCTGACGGGGTGGGGCAAGGCGGAATGGATGCGCTCGGTGTACCACGCGGATATCGACCTGACCCGGTATGCGCATCTGCGTGCGTGGTACGAGCGGGTGCGGGCGCGGCCGGCGGTGCGGGCAGTGCTGGAGGCGGAGGGGCTGGCGCGGTAGCAGGCGACGGCGGTCGCGGAGTCGGCGCGTCTTTCCGCTTCATCGACGCGCCGCCACACAGCACATCCCCGCGCTATAATCCCCGCCATGAAATTCCTCCGGACCATCATCCTGCTGCTGCTCTGCGCGGTGCTGCCCATCAGCGGGCTGGCAGCCAGCGGCCTGGCCGGGGAATGTCCGATGATGCAGCAGGGCATGTCGATGGACATGGACGCCGGCATGTCAGCCGACATGCCGGGCTGCGATTCGATGATGAAGTCGCCTGCCGGCAAGTCCCATGCGAAAGCGAAGGGCATGGCCTGCAAGCTGACGGCGCAATGCCAGTTCGGCAGTCTCTATCATCCGGCCGCTCGTGCCGAAGTCAGTCGTCCCGCTGCATTCGCCAGCACCGTCGCGTTCCACTACGCGCAAATCCTCCCGGTCCGCGATCCGAACGGATTGTGGCGCCCTCCACGCATCAGCTGATCCCGATCCGATAGGTTCGCCGCATTCGCGGTGAGGTTCGTCCTGTATCAGGACGTGGAATCCCTATGGGGTTCCGCCGTTGGGGTTAAGCCATGTCATTCCATTTCGGCACGCCGCTCGCGCGGCGTGCGCGTCGGCGCGCGCCCATGCTTTGGGCAGCGCTGCTGGTTGCGGGCGCGGTTCACGCGCAGCCAGCCCCTTTCACGCTGGACGCCGCGCTGCAGTCCGCCACCGATCATTCCGCTTCGATGCAGGCCGCGCAGGCGTCGGTGCGCGCCAGCTCGGAGGCGGCCGTGAAGGCCGGCCAGCTGCCCGACCCGATGCTCAAGGCCGGCATCGACAACCTGCCGGTCAACGGTGGCCAGCGCTTCACCGTCGGCCAGGACTTCATGACGATGCGCCGCATCGGCATCGAGCAGGAGTGGGTGTCCGGCGACAAGCGGCGCTTGCGGTCGGCGCTCGCCAACGAGCAGGTCGGGCGCGAGCGCGCCGGCTATCTCGCGCAGCTCGCGAGCGTGCGCCAGCAAACCGCGACGGCCTGGCTGAACGCCGTCTACGCGAAGCAGGCGCTCGCGCTGCAGCAGGCGTTGCTCGATCACATGAACCATGAACTCGACGCGACGAAGGCGTCGTATCGCGGCGCGAAGGCGAGCGCGGCCGATGTCGTCCAGGCGCGGGCCATGCTCGCGCAGACTCAGGATCAACTGCTGAAGGCGGAGCAGGTCTACCAGACTTCACTCATTGCGTTGTCGCGCTGGACCGCCGTGCCCGTCGACGACGTCACGGGCGCGCCGCCCGCGCCGGAGTCGTTCGTGTCGTCGCTGCCGCCGGACGAGTTGCGGCTGTCGCAACCGGCGCTGATCACCGCCTCCGACGATATCGCCGTCGCCGAAGCCGATACGGCCGTCGCGAACAGCGAACGCAGCCCGAACTGGACGTGGGAAGTCGCGTACCAGCAGCGTGGCGGCGCGTATTCGAACATGGTGTCGGTTGGCGTCACGATCCCGCTGCCGATCAATCGCAAGAACCGCCAGAACCGCGATGTCGCCGAGAAGGCCGCGCTCGCGACGAGAGCACGCCTGATGTACGAGGACACGCTGCGCCAGGTGCAGGCCGATATCCGCACGCAGTCCGCGACGCTCGCGAGCGGTCGGGCGCGCATCGCGAATCTCGGCGACGCACTGTTGCCCGCTGCCGACCAGCGCGTGCAACTGGCGAACGCGGCCTACCGAGCGGGTACCGGCTCGCTCGCCGATACGTTCGCTGCCCGCCGCGCGCAACTGGATGCGCAACTGCAGGTGCTCGATCTCCGGCGCGAGGTCTCGCAGACCTGGGCGCAGCTCGAATACCAGGTCGTGCCGTCGACGCTGGCCGCCGCGCAATAAAGGAGAACGACATGACGAAGCAAATACTGGCCCGTGCGGCCCTGCTCGCGTTCGCCGGTGCTGCGCTGCTCGGCGCGGGCTATGTCGCGGGCGCACGCCATGCGGCGACGGCCGCGATGGCAATGGACACCGCCGCTGCGGCATCGACCTCGCCCTCGCCCGACAAAACCGACCCGAAGACCGGCCGCAAGGTGCTGTACTGGCACGACCCGATGGTGCCGAATCAGCACTTCGACAAACCGGGCAAGTCGCCGTTCATGGACATGCAGCTGCAGCCCGTCTATGCGGACGAAGGTGGCGGCGCATCCGGCGTCCGGATCGATCCGGGCCTGCAGCAGAACCTCGGCATCCGCTATGCGACCGTACGCCGGCAGCAGACGGCGGCCGGATTCGACGCGGTGGGCACCACGCAGTTCGACGAATCGCGCGCGGATGTCGTCCAGTCGCGCGTCACCGGCTACATCGACCGTCTCTATGCGCGCGCACCGATGCAGCGCATCGCGAAGGGCGCGCCGGTCGCGTCGCTGTTCGTGCCGGACTGGCTCGCGCCGCAGGAGGAATACCTCGCGCTGAAGCGCGGCGGGATGGACGGCAGCCTGCTCGACGCGTCGCGCGCGCGGATGCGGGCGTTGTCGATTCCCGACGGCATGATCGCGAGCCTCGACCGCACCGGCAAGGCACAAACGCATGTCGTGCTGACCGCGCCGGAAACCGGCGTCGTCAGCGAGCTGAACGTGCGGGACGGCGCGATGGTCGCGCCCGGTCAGACGCTCGCGAAGATCGCCGGACTATCGACGCTGTGGCTCATCGTCGAGGTGCCGGAAGCGCTTGCGCTGAACGTGCAGCCGGGGATGTCGGTCGACGCGACGTTCGCGGGCGATCCGGCGCAGCAATTCACGGGGCGTATCCGCGAAGTGCTGCCCGGCATCAGCACGAGCAGCCGCACGCTGCAGGCACGTGTGGAGATCGACAACGCCGCGCTGAAGCTCACGCCCGGCATGCTGATGCGCGTGCGGGTCGCCGCACGACAAACCGTGTCGCGCCTGCTCGTGCCGTCCGAAGCGGTGATCGCGACCGGCAAGCGCTCGATCGTGATCGTGAAGAACCGCGATGGCCGGCTTCAGCCCGTGACCGTGACGGTGGGCAACGACGTCGGCAGCGACACCGAAGTGCTCGGCGGGCTGAACGAAGGCGACACGGTCGTCGCATCGGGGCAGTTCCTGATCGATTCCGAGGCGAGCCTGAAAAGCGTGCTGCCGCGGCTGGAAAGCGGCACCGTCGCGAGCGGGGCGGCGGCGACGCCCGCGTCGACCCCGAGCGCGGCGGCACCAATCTACGAAACCACCGGCAAGGTCGAACAGGTCACGGCCGACGACATCACGTTCTCGCATCAGCCCGTTCCGGCGCTCGGCTGGGGCGCGATGACGATGGCGTTCGGCAAGCCGTCGGCCACCGCGTTCCCGGACGTGAAGCCGGGCCAGACGGTGCGCTTCGCGTTCACGCAGAGCGACGACGGCTACCGGCTGACGAAGGTTGAACCGCAGGGAGGCGAACGATGATCGCGCGCATCATTCGCTGGTCGGTCCACAACCGCTTCCTCGTGCTGCTCGCCACCGTGCTGATCGCCGCATGGGGCGTTCATTCGCTGCAGCAGACGCCGCTCGATGCATTGCCCGACCTGTCGGACACGCAGGTGATCGTGAAGGCGTCGTATCCGGGCAAGGCGCCGCAGATCGTCGAGGATCAGGTGACTTATCCGTTGACGACCACGCTGCTCGGCGTGCCCGGCGCGAAAACCGTCCGCGCGTACTCGTCGTTCGGCGACGCGTTCGTCTACGTGCTGTTCGACGACCGCACCGATCCGTACTGGGCGCGTTCGCGCGTGCTCGAATACCTGAGCCAGGTGCAAAGCCGGCTGCCCGCCGGCGCGACGGTCTCGCTCGGGCCCGATGCGACCGGTGTCGGCTGGGTGTACGAGTACGCGCTCGTCGATCGCACCGGCCGTCACGATCTCGGGCAACTGCGCGCGCTCAACGACTGGTTCCTGAAGTTCGAGCTGAAGGCGGTGCCGGACGTGTCGGAAGTCGCGAGCATCGGCGGCATGGTGCAGCAGTACCAGGTCGTGCTCGATCCGGACAAGCTGCGCGCGTACGGCATCACGCAGGCGGAAGTCGCGAACGCGCTCGGCAACGCGAACCAGGCGTCCGGCGGCTCGGTCGTCGAGCTGGCCGAGTCGGAGTACATGGTGCGCTCGACCGGCTACCTGCGCACGCTCGACGATTTTCGGCACGTGGTGCTGCGTACGAACGACGCCGGCACGCCGGTGCTGCTCGGCGATGTCGCGCGCATCCAGGTCGGCCCGGCGATGCGGCGCGGGATCGCGGAGCTGAACGGGCAGGGTGAGGTGACGGGCGGTGTCGTCGTGATGCGTTCGGGCAAGAACGCGCTGACCACGATCGATGCGGTGAAGGCGAAGCTGGCCGACCTCAAGCGTTCGCTGCCGCCCGGCGTCGAGATCGTCACGACCTACGATCGCTCGCAGCTGATCGAGCGCGCGGTGGGCAACCTGAAGGACAAGCTGATCGAGGAGTTCGTGATTGTCGGGCTCGTCTGTGCGGTGTTCCTGTTCCACCTGCGCAGCGCGTTCGTCGCGATCCTGTCGCTGCCGCTCGGCGTGCTGGCCGCATTCATCGTGATGCGCTACCAGGGCGTGAATGCGAACCTGATGTCGCTCGGCGGGATCGCAATCGCGATCGGCGCGATGATCGACGCGGCAATCGTGATGATCGAGAACGCGCACAAGCATCTCGAAGCGTACGACCACGCGCATCCCGGCGAACCGATCACGGCCGCGCGACGGTGGGAGCTCGTCGCGACGTCGGCCGCGGAAGTCGGGCCCGCGCTGTTCTTCTCGCTGCTGATCATCACGCTGTCGTTCATCCCGGTGTTTTCGCTGGAAGGGCAGGAAGGCAAGCTGTTCGCGCCGCTCGCGTTCACGAAGACCTACACGATCGCCGCCGCCGCCGGGTTGTCGGTGACGCTGGTGCCGGTGCTGATGGGCTATCTCGTGCGCGGCCGCATTCCGCACGAGCACGCGAACCCGATCAACCGCGTGCTGATCCGCGCGTACCGTCCGCTGCTCGAAGCGACGCTCAGGCGCCCGTGGCTTGCGATCGGCGTCGCGGTCGTCGCGCTGGTGCTGACGGCCGTGCCGGTGTCGCGGCTCGGCGGCGAATTCATGCCGCCGCTCGACGAAGGCGACCTGCTGTACATGCCGACCGCGCTGCCTGGCATCTCGGCCGACAAGGCGAGCGAGCTGCTGCAGCAGACCGACCGGCTGATCAAGACGGTGCCCGAGGTCGACACGGTGTTCGGCAAATCGGGCCGCGCCGATACCGCGACCGATCCCGCACCGCTCGAGATGTTCGAGACGACGATCCGGTTCAAGCCGCGCAGCGCATGGCGGCCCGGCATGACACCGGAGAAGCTCGTCGACGAACTCGATCGCACGGTGAAGGTGCCGGGCCTGTCGAACGTGTGGGTGCCGCCAATCCGCAACCGGCTCGACATGCTGTCCACCGGGATCAAGACGCCGGTCGGCGTGAAGATTTCCGGGCCGGACCTGGCCGGGATCGACGCGATCGCGAAGCAGGTCGAGGCCGCGGTGAAGCCCGTGCCGGGCGTCACGTCCGCGCTCGCGGAACGGCTGAACGGCGGCCGCTACATCGACGTCGACATCGACCGGCTCGCGGCCGCGCGTTACGGGCTGTCAGTGGCCGATATCCAGTCGGTCGTGTCGTCGGCGGTCGGCGGCGACGACGTCGGCGAAGTGATCGCGGGGCGCGAGCGCTTCCCGATCAACATCCGCTACCCGCGCGAGGTGCGCGATTCGGTCGAGAACCTGCGGCAACTGCCGGTCGTCACCGCACGCGGCGCGCAAATTCGCCTTGGCGACGTCGCGCGCATCGCGATCGCCGACGGCCCGCCGATGATCCGCAGCGAGAACGCGCGACTGTCCGGCTACGTGTACGTCGACATCCGCGGCACCGATCTGCAGAGCGCCGTGCGCGCGATGCAGCAGGCCGTTGCGCAACAGGTCGCGTTGCCGCCCGGCTATTCGATCGCGTGGTCGGGGCAGTTCGAGTATCTCGAACGCGCGGCAGCCAAGCTGCGCACCGTCGTGCCGGTGACGCTCGTGGTGATCTTCGTGCTGCTGTTCCTCACGTTCGGCTCGGCGGCCGATGCGCTGCTGCTGATGTCGACGGTGCCGTTCGCGCTGGTCGGCGGCTTCTGGCTCGTGTGGGCGCTTGGCCATGCGGTGTCGGTCGCGACGTCGGTGGGCTTCATCGCGCTCGCGGGCGTGGCCGCCGAATTCGGGGTCGTGATGCTGCTGTACCTGAAGGGTGCGCTGCAGCGCCGGCTCGATGCCGGCGAGCCGCTGACCGATGCGCTGCTGCTCGATGCGATCCGCGAAGGCGCGGTGCTGCGCGTGCGGCCCAAGGCGATGACGGTGGCCGTCGTGCTCGCCGGCCTCGTGCCGATCATGGTCGGGCACGGCGCAGGGTCAGAAGTCATGCAGCGCATCGCCGCGCCGATGGTCGGCGGCATGGTCACGGCGCCGCTGCTGTCGATGTTCGTCATTCCCGCCGCATGGCTCCTGCTTCAGCGCCGTCGTGCGCGAAGCATGGGCCACGCGCGGCATGCCAATGCAGTTCCTCACGGCACGCACGTGCCATCCATCCCAACCGGAGAATCCCGATGAAGAAGTTGATTACCGTCACCGTTGCTGCTGCCGCCGTTCTTGCTGTCGGCACGGTCGCCACCCCCGCCTTTGCCGCCGGCGACATGGCCGGCATGGACATGTCCGGCATGAAGATGTCGTCGGGCGGCGCGGGCGAGTCGAATGCCGCGCTGACCGACGCCGAAGTGAAGAAGGTCGATGCCGCGAGTGGCAAGATCACGCTGAAGCACGGTGCGCTCGAGAACGTCGGCATGCCGCCGATGACGATGGCGTTCAAGGCGAAGGATGCGGCGATGCTCGAGCACGCGCATGCAGGTGACAAGGTCAAGGTGCGGATCGAGAAGGTCGACGGCACGCTGACGATCGTCAAGCTGATGAAGGCGTCCTGACC
>NZ_CAJNKE010000064.1 GCF_905232215.1 Burkholderia sp. LMG 13014 | reverse complement strand
TGGCGAGCGGATGGACGGCGACGACGGCCGGCAGCGCCGCGTCGACGCGCCGCCGCAACCCTTTCGGCAAAAATTGCCGGACCGCTGCGCGGCCGCCTTCGACCGTCACGTCGACGGCCGAGCCGACGAGCGGATAGCCGAGCGCCGCGGCGATGCGATACGGCAGCATCCCGGTGTCGTACGCGCCCTCGGCGCGCGTGCCGGTCAGCACGAGGTCGTAGTCTTCGACACGCGCGGCGAGCGCATGCACGGCATCGTCGCCGTCGCGGCAGGCCAGCACCTCGACCTCCCGCGCGCCGAGCGCGAGATATTCGGCAAGCGCCGCATTCGCGGGGTCGCCCGCATGGATCACGTCGAGCTTCGCGCGATGCCGCTCCGCGAGCTGGCGGCCGGTTTCGAGCGCGGCCGCGTCGTTGCGGCTATAGCGCGCGACGCCGCTGACCGGGTGGCGGCCGACGGACACGAGCACCGCGATGCGTTGCAACTGTCGGGGGGCGTTCATGCGGCAACTCCTTCCGGTTCACGGGTGCCGACCGCGGCCGGCGATTCGCCACGCGCGGCGCGCGCGGCCTGCACCTGTTCGATCAGCGCGGCGATCGTGCCCTGCGCGTCGCCGACCACCGTCAGGTTCGCGCGCTTCGCGATCGGCGCACTGCCGTCGAGGTTCACCGCGATCACGTGGCGGCAGTCCTTGATCCCCTGCAGGTGCTGCACCGCGCCCGAGATGCCGAACGCGATGTACACGCTCGCCTCGACCGTCTTGCCGGTGGCACCGACCTGCTTGTCGCGCGTGAAGTGACCGTTGTCGACCGCGACGCGGCTCGCGCCGATCGCCGCACCGAACGCGCCGGCCAGCCGCTCGAACGCGCCGATGTCGGACACGCCGTTGCCGGCCGACACGATGAAATCGGCTTCCTCGAGCGCGACCTGGGCCGCATCGATCTCGTCGAGGCCGAGATCGCGGTACGGCTGCGCGGCGTCATGCGCCGGGCGGATGAAGTCGGCGGCGAGACGCTCACCCGCGCCGACGAACGGCAGCTTCGCGTCGACCGCGTTCTGCGCGAGCAGGATCACGTCGGGCAGCGCGCGGGTGGCAAACGCGCGCCCGGCCTGCGCATACGCGCCGACATGCTTGGCGTCGATCTCGACGACGTGCGTCGCGACGCTCGCACCAGCGGCCGCTGCGTAACGCCGGCCGAGATCGCCGTCGCCCGTCGCGTTGTCGGGCACGAACACGTGTTTCGGCGCGAGTGCCGCCACGCATGCCTGCATCGCTTGCAATTCGCTTTCAGGATCGAACGCACGGCGATCGAAACCGGCGAGTTCAAGCAGCTTGTCGACGCCCAGTTCGGCCACGTCGTCCTTCAGTTCGCCGAACGCGAGCAGCGCGACTTCGGTCTGCGCATCGGCAAGCAAGGCGGCGGCGGCAATGGCCTGCCGCGAATGATCGTCGAGCGCGCCACGTTCGCTGTGCGCGACCACCAGCATCACGTGCTTCGGTTCCTGCACCGCGCGGCGTGGCTTCGCGGCCGCGGCGCCATGGCCGTGCGCGGACCAGTTCGCGGCGTTCGCGTCGGCACTGCCTGCCTCGCCGAGCGTGATGCGCTTCAGGCCGGCGGCCGTGATGATGAACGGCCGACGCGGATCGATTCGTTTGATCGTATTCATCGATTCACTCCAGCGAGGCGGCAACGAGTTCGGCCACGTCGAGCACGTCGGGGCGCGGGCCCACGACGCCTTCGAGCATCGCCGTGCAGTTCGGGCAGGCAACCGCGACCACGTCCGCGCCGATCGTGCGCGCGTCGGCGATGCGGATGTCGGGAATGCGCTGCTTGCCGGGGATGTCGGTCAGCGGCGCACCGCCGCCACCGCCGCAGCAGCGGCCGCGCATACCGTTGCGCTCCATCTCGACGACCTGGATGCCGATCGTCTTCAACAGCTTGCGCGGCGCTTCCGTCTCGCCGTTGTAGCGGCCGAGGTAGCACGGGTCGTGATACGTGGTGCGCTTCTCGCGCAGCGCTTCGACGGCCTTCGGTGCGATCTTGCCGCTCTCGGCCAGTTCGGCGAGGTAGGTCGTGTGGTGCTTGACCGTCACGCGCAGCCCGAGCGCACGGTATTCGTTGCGCAGGCTGTGCATCACGTGCGGGTCGGCCGTCACGATCTGCTTGTACGACAGCGTGCCGAGCGTGCCGATCAGGCGCTTCGCCATCTGCTGGAACGTCGCTTCGTCGCCGAGCCGGCGGGCGACGTCGCCCGTGTCGGTTTCGGTCGAGCCGAGCACCGCATAGTCGACGCCCGCCTTGTTCAGCACCTTGACGAACGCGCGCAGCGTGCGCTGGTAACGCATGTCGAACGCGCCTTCACCCGCGACGAACAGCACGTCGACCGGCTTGCCCGGCTGCGCGACGGGCGCGCTCAGGTCGACCGACCAGTCGTAGCGCGCGGCCGTGTCGTAGCCGCCCATCGTGCCGGTTTCACGCAGGTTCGCGAGCACTTCCTGGCCCTTGCCCGGCACCGTGCCGTGCACGAGCGTGCGGTTGCGGCGCATGTCGACGATCGCGTCGACGTGCTCGATCAGCATCGGGCATTCCTGCACGCATGCGCGGCAGGTGGTGCACGACCACAGCGTCTGCTCTTCGATCAGGCCCGACACGATCGGGCCGTTCGGCTCGCCGCGATGCTGGCCGACCGCGAGGCCCGGCGACGGGCTGCCCGCGTACGCCGCATCGGTGCCGCCCGCCATCCCGACGACGAGATCCTGGATCAGTTTCTTCGGGTTCAGCGGCTGGCCCGACGCGAACGCGGGGCACGCGGCTTCGCACTTGCCGCACTGCACGCACGCATCGAAGCTCAGCAGCTGGTTCCAGCGGAATTCGACCGGCTTCTCGACACCGTACTCCTGATGCTCGATGTCCGGCAGTTTCAGCGCGGTCGGCGGCGTGGCCGTACCGTTGCCCGTGAACGATTCGCGAGTGGCCGCGAAGCGCTCCTGGCGCGGGTGGAAGGCCAGGTGCAGGAGACCTGCGATCGCATGCTTCATCGGGCCGCCCTTCGCGGCACCGACCGTCATCGTGAAGGCACCGACGCCGATCAGCACGGCGCAGAGCACCGCGAACGCACCCGACATCGCACCGGTCGGCACCAGCATGAACAGCACGAGGCCGAGCGCGAACGAGCCGAGCAGCCAGGGCAGCGTATTCCACGGGCCGCGCGACAGGCGGGCGGGCACGTCTTTCGCCGCGCGACGGCGCCACACGAACACCGCGCCGACCAGCATCGCGAGTGCCGACAGGAAGATCAGTTTGTCGAGCCACGGCGAGTAGATCGCGAGGCCGTAGTTGATGAACACCAGCGCGAGCGCGCCGATCGCGCCGCCGGCCGTCGCGACGTGCGTCTTCGCGATGTACGGATCGCGGGCGACCACGTGGTGCAGGTCGACGAAGTAACGCTTCGGAATCGCGAACAGGTTGGCGATCCCGAACGCGCCGGGCGCCGTCGCGCGGCCCAGGCGCCAGTAGGACGAGCGCTTCGCGACCGCGAACGCGAGCCCCGCCACCGACAGCCACAACAGGGCGGTAATGAGGAAGGACGGATTCATCGTTTAGAAATCCTTCACGAGACGCAGCGAGTCGTAGATCGCACCGTGGACGTTGTGCATCGAGATGCAGTCGCCGACACGGAACAGCAGGAAACGGCCGTTGCCGAGTTCTTCCGACAGGCACGGCTGCGGCTCGGCCGCGAACAGCGTGTGCGGATCGATCTGGCCGCGGTTCACCGATTCCGGCTTGAGCTTCCAGTACAGCTCGTCGTTCGGCGACGAACCGTTCTCGATCACCACCTGGTCGACCGCGCGCTCTTCCAGTTCTTCCGTGTACTCGTTGCGCAGCACGGCGATCAGCTTGCCGTCCTCTTCGTAGACGCGATCGAGCATCGTGTTCGGCGTCGGGATCACGCCGAACGCATACAGGCGGCGATAGAAGATCGGGAACGTCGTGCCGCCGCAATCGTCGGCCACCTTCACGTCCGGCGTGACGACCTCGACCTTCGAGCCGCGGCTCGCCATGAAGTCGGCCACGCCGGCGCCCGCATGCGTGCTCACGCCGTCGAACAGCAGCACGTTCTGCTTCGGCTCGACCTTGCCGGTCAGGATGTCCCACGAGCTGACGGCGAGGCCCTCGGCCACGCCCCAGCCCGGCACCTGCCACGTGAAGCTCGACCCGCCCGTCGCGAGCACGACGATGTCCGGCTTCTCGGCCATGATCATCTTCTCGTCGGCGGCCACGCCGAGACGGCGATCGACGCCCAGGCGCTTCGTTTCCATGTCGAACCAGCGGATGATCCCCGACATCTGTTCGCGTTGCGGCGCCTTCGCGGCGATCATCACCTGCCCGCCCACTTCGGCATTCTTCTCGAACAGCACCACGTCGTGGCCGCGCAGCTTCGCGACGCGCGCCGCTTCCAGGCCCGCGGGGCCCGCGCCGACCACCACGACCTTGCGCTTCGGGCCGCGCGACTTCTCGATGATGTGCGGCATCGTCGCTTCGCGCGACGTCGCCGCGTTCTGGATGCACAGCACGTCGAGGCCGTTGTACTGGCGGTCGATGCAGTAGTTCGCGCCCACGCACTGCTTGATTTCGTCTTCGCGGCCGTCGCGGATCTTGATCACCATGTGCGGATCGGCGATCTGCGCGCGCGTCATGCCGACCAGGTCGATCATGCCGGTCGCGAGCAGGCGCTCGGCCTGGCCCGCATCGCGGATGCTCTGCGCGTGCATCACCGGGATCTTCACGACCGACTTGATGCCGGCCGCGAGGTGCACGAATGGCTCCGGCGGCAACGCCATCGGCGGCATGCAGTTGGCGATCGTGTTGTGCGTATCGCCGCCCGAGCCGACCACGCTCAGGTAGTCGATCAGGCCCGTCTCCGACATCGCCTGCGCGATTTCCTTCAGCGCTTCGTGATCGAGGCCGTCTTCATGGAATTCGTCGCCGCACATGCGCAGGCCGACGCAGAAATCCTTGCCGACCGCCTCACGCACGGCCGTCAGCACCTCGATACCGAAGCGCAGGCGGTTTTCGAGGCTGCCGCCCCATTCGTCGGTGCGGTGGTTCGAACGCTTGCTCCAGAACTGGTCGATCAGGTGCTGGTGCGCAGCCGAGATTTCGATGCCGTCCATGCCGGCCGCCTTCACGCGTTTCGCGGCTGCCGCGAAATCGCCGATGATGCGGCGGATTTCCTCGATCTCGATGATCTTCGCGTTACCGCGGTGCACGGGTTCGCGCACGCCCGACGGCGACATCAGGTGCGGCCAGTGCTCGCCGTGGAACGACGAGCGGCGGCCCATGTGCGTCGCCTGGATCATGATCTTCGCGCCGTGCTTGTGCATTGCATCGGCGAGGCGCGTGAGCGGATCGATGATCTTGTCGTTCGACAGGTTCACCGATTTCCACCAGCCCTGCGGGCTGTCGATCGATACCGGGCTCGACCCGCCACAGATCGCGAGGCCCACGCCGCCCTTCGCCTTTTCTTCGTAGTAGCGGATATAGCGGTCGCCCGGCAGGCCGCCCGGCTCGGCATACACCTCCGCATGCGCGGTGCTGACGATCCGGTTGCGCAGCGTCAGCTGGTTCAGCTGCATGGGTTTGAACAGGTGGGGATAACGCATCGCTGGCGACCTCTGGCGTTCGAATGTCTCGTGTTGCGGGTGTTGTTTTGTGTCGGTGATTCAGTGCATCAGGGCATCAGTGCGCGATCGGCGACACTTCGAACACGCAGTGATCGTGATGCTCGGCCGCACATTGCACTTCCTTCGATTGCGCGCGCGGGGCGCCCTTGCCTTCCGGCGTCGTGTCGTTGACCCAGTCCATCGCGCCGGCGAACCAGCCCGCGAACATGTAGCAGAGCTTGCCTTCCTTGCCCGGCTGCTGGAGCACGAACGACGAGTGGCGCAGCTCGATCTTTGCGCGCGCGCTGGCCGGATCGGCCTCGATGATCGAGAACAGGCCCCAGCCGCGCTGCGACAGGCGCTTCAGGTAGTGCTCGAATACCGCCATGCCGGTCAGGCCGTGCAGCTTTGCTTCCTTGTCGCACCAGTGGTATGCGGACTTGTAGCCGGCCTTGTAGAGAATCTCGGCATACGCTTCGACGCCGAGCGCTTCCTCGACGGCGACGTGGTTGTTCGTGAAGAAGTGGCGCGGCACGTACAGCATCGGCAGCGCGTCGGTGGTCCAGACGCCGGTATCGGGATCGACGTTGATCGGCAGTTGCGGTTGCATCGTGTGACTCCGTGAGGAAAGTGGCCGCGCGGCTCAGTGCGCAGGCGCGACATCGTCCGCGTGCCCGCGCGGCTTGCGCGGGCACGTCCCGATTTCTTTTAATGTTGAATCGCTGGCGGTGGTTCGGCGGTCGCGGCGCTTATGCGCCCCACACGTCCTTGAACACGCGCACCCAGTTCTCGCCCATGATCTTGCGGATACGCGACTCCTTCCAGCCGTGGCGTTCCATCGCGGCGGTCAGGTTCGGGAACTCGCCGATCGTGCGGATGCCGTCCGGGTTGATCACCTTGCCGAAGTTCGTCAGCTGACGATAGCGGCCCTTGTCGTGCGTCAGCATGTCGAAGAATTCCTTCGCGAAATCCTGCGTGAAGTCCGTGCCGATGCCGACCGCGTCTTCGCCGATCAGGTTCACGACGTATTCGATCGCCTCGATGTAGTCGTCGATGTTCGCTTCGATCCCGCGCTTCAGGAACGGCGCAAACATCGTCACGCCGACGAAGCCGCCCGCATCGGCGATCTCCTTCAGTTGCTCGTCGCTCTTGTTGCGCGGATGCTCCTTCAGGCCCGACGGCAGGCAGTGCGAATAGCACACCGGCTTCTTCGAGAACGCGATCGCTTCCGACGACGTGTTGCCGCCCACATGCGACAGGTCGACCATGATCCCGACACGGTTCATCTCGGTGATCACTTCGCGACCGAAGTCCGACAGCCCGCCGTCACGCTCGTAGCAACCGGTACCGACCAGGTTCTGCGTGTTGTAGCAGAGCTGCACGACGCGCACGCCCATGTCGGCGAACGCTTCGATGTAGCCGAGGTTGTCCTCGAACGCATGCGCGTTCTGGAAGCCGAGGATCACGCCCGTCTTGTTTTCCTTCTTCGCGCGGAAGATGTCTTCCGTCGTGCGCACCAGCGTCAGCAGCTCGCCGTTGTCGCGGATCTTCTTCTTCATCACGCCGATGTTGTCGACGGTCTTAGTGAAGTTCTCCCACACCGACACCGTGCAGTTCGCGGCGGTGATGCCGCCCTTGCGCATGTCTTCGAACACCGGCTTCTCGAACTTCGAGATGTTCAGCCCGTCGATGATGATGCTGTCTTGATGCAGCGTGCTCATGTGTTGCTCCAGTATTGTCGGGACGGTGGGATCAATAGATCGGGAAGCGTTCGCACAACGCGAAGATCTCGCGGCGCACACGCTGTTCGGTCGCGTGGTCGCCTTCCGGGTTCGCGCGCAGCGCGTCGAACACTTCGAGGATCAGGCGGCCCACCTCGCGGAATTCCGCGACGCCGAAGCCGCGCGTCGTGCCGGCCGGCGTACCGAGGCGGATGCCCGACGTGACGGTCGGCTTCTCGGTGTCGAACGGAATGCCGTTCTTGTTGCAGGTGATGCCAGCGCGTTCGAGCGCCTGCTCGACCGGCGCACCCTTCAGGCCCTTCGGGCGCAGGTCGACCAGCAGCAGGTGGTTGTCGGTGCCGCCCGTGACGAGATCGACGCCGCCCGCCTTCAGCACTTCGCCGAGCGCCTGTGCGTTCGCGAGCACGTTGTCGATGTAGGTCTTGAAGTCCGCATGCAGCACTTCGCCGAACGCGACGGCCTTGCCGGCGATCACGTGCATCAGCGGGCCGCCCTGCAGGCCGGGGAACACGGCCGAGTTGATCTTCTTCGCGATGTCCTCGTCGTTGGTCAGCACGAAGCCGCCGCGCGGGCCGCGCAGCGTCTTGTGGGTGGTCGACGTGACGACGTGCGCGTGCTCGACCGGGTTCGCGTGGCGGCCCGCGGCGATCACGCCGGCGATGTGCGCCATGTCGACCATCAGCTTCGCGCCGACGCTGTCGGCGATCGCGCGGAAGCGCGCGAAGTCGAGCGCGCGCGGGTATGCCGAGAAGCCGGCGATGATCAGGTTCGGCTTGTGCTCGTGCGCGAGTGCCTCGACCTGGTCGTAGTCGATCAGCAGCGTGTCGCGGTTCACGCCGTACTGGACCGCGTTGAACCATTTGCCCGACAGCGCCGGCTTCGCGCCGTGCGTCAGGTGGCCGCCCGCGTCGAGCGACATGCCGAGCACCGTGTCGCCCGGCTTGGCCAGCGCGAGCATCACCGAGCCGTTCGCCTGCGCGCCCGAGTGCGGCTGCACGTTCGCATAGCCGGCGTTGAAGATCTTCTTCACACGCTCGATTGCCAGCGCCTCGACTTCATCCGCGAACTCGCAGCCACCGTAGTAGCGCTTGCCGGGATAGCCTTCCGCGTACTTGTTGGTCAGCACCGAGCCCTGCGCCTCGAGCACGGCACGCGACACGATGTTTTCCGACGCGATCAGCTCGACCTGCGACTGCTGACGCTCGAGTTCCTTCAGGATGGCGCTGCGCACCGGCGCGTCGCGCTCGGCCAGGGGCTGCGAGAAGAAAGGCTGGGTGTTCGACATAGTGCGTCCGTGACGAAGAATAAGGGGCTGAAACCGAAGCTCAAGGCCCGCCCTGCCTGGGTTTCCCGCTTGCCCAGTGCAAGGCTGCCGACGGCTCTATTCTTGTCGTTCGGATTTTCGGCGGATTGATGAATTTAGACGCGTTCTTTGCCTTTTCCGCCATCCGCGTCCGTTTTATACAAGTGACCGGTCGTGCTTTTTCGGATGACCAAGCAAACCGCCGTCGGCAGTTCACCTATGAACAGGCACGCCAGCGGTGCGATTGCCGCCCGGTCGGGGTGCAACGCGTCCCGGATACGGTGCAGTGCAGCATGCCGCTTTCGGCCAGACAACGTATGGATCTAGGGTTTAGCCGTATGGCACGCTTGTTGCGCTGGCTCACACAATATCGCTGCCCGATCCGTGCCCGGGCATAAAGCTATTAGAGATTCAAGGAACGCCCCCCATGTCGCCCGACCGCACAGCGTCGCTGTCCCACTTCGCGTTCATGCCCTTGCCGAACTTCACGATGATCGCGTTCACCAATGCGATCGAGGTGCTTCGGATGGCGAACTACCTGAGCGGCCAGCCGCTCTACCGCTGGTCGGTCATCAGCCCGGACGGCGGCCCGGTTACCGCGAGCAACGGCCTGACGGTCGACACCGGCCCGGCCGAATGCGTGGGGCACCCCGACATCGTGTTCGTGTGCGGTGGCGTCGACGTGCAGCGCGCGACCACGCCCGCCCATCTGTCGACACTGCGCCGCTTCGCGCGCGCGGGTATCCCGCTCGGCAGCCTGTGCACGGGCACCTATGCGCTCGCGAAGTCGGGGCTGCTCGCGGGCTACGCGTGCGCAATCCACTGGGAGAACATGTCGGCGCTGAAGGAAGAGTTTCCGGACACGCGCTTCCTGAAGGAACTGTTCGTGATCGACCGCGACCGCATCACGTGCACGGGCGGCGTCGCGCCGCTCGACATGATGCTGAACCTGATCGCCGCGCGCGTGGGCACCGCGCGCGTCACGCAGATCGCCGAGCAGTTCATCGTCGAACACGTGCGCGACACGAGCGCGCAGCAACGCATGCCGCTCGTCGCGCGCCTCGGCTCCGCGAACAAGTCGCTGTTCGAAGTGATCTCGCTGATGGAGAACAACATCGAGGAGCCGCTGTCGCGCGAGGAGCTCGCGCGGCTCGCGAACATGTCGCAGCGGCAACTGCAGCGCCTGTTCCGCGAACACCTCGGGATGACGCCGACGCACTATTACCTGACGCTGCGGCTGCGCCGCGCGCGCGCGAACTGCTGCTGCAGACCGACATGTCGATCATGCACATCACGATGGCATGCGGCTTCCAGTCGGCGTGCCATTTCAGCAAGAGCTATCGCGACGCGTTCGGCGTCGCGCCGACCCGCGAGCGCCGCAAGCAGGTCGCGCCGCTTGCGCAGGGCACGGCGAGCGCCGGCCCCGCGTTTCCGGCGCACGTGCTGCATGCGTGACGCGCACCGCGGTTGACCGATAAAAAAAGCGGCCTCGAAGGCCGCTTTTTCTTTGCGCTTACGATCCCCACACCTGCATTTCGTCGAGCGAATAGCCCCACTGCGTCGCGCGCTTCGTGCCATACATCCGCACGTAGCGGCCATGCCCGTTCAGGTTCGGCAGCGTCACGTGGCCATACGACACCCCGTTGTTCGTCGAGTAGATCGTCGTCCAGTTCACGTTGTCGTTCGACGTCTGGATCTGGTACACGAGCGCGCCCGCATCCCAGTAGAGATCGATGCTGCTGATCGTCTTCGTCGCACCGAGATCCACCGAGATCCATTGCGGATCGACGCCCGCACCTTCCGGCGAATCCCAGCGCGTGCTCGTGGTGTTGCCGTCGAACGCCTTGTCGGGCGTGAGCGACGCGTTGTAGCTCGCCGACGCGGCAGCCGGGTGGCCTTGCGACAGCAGCGTGATCTGGTTCGCCGCCGGGCCGCCGTAGTAGCTCGACCCGAGCTTGGCCTTCGTCGTGTCGGCGTTCACGCCGAATTGCGACAGGCTCCAGCGCTGGCCGGTCGTCACGTCGCCCACGTAGAGCTGGTAGCCACCCGCCGTCGTCGACGAGAAGAACAGGTAGTTCGTGCCGCTCACCGGCGCGGGGTCGGAGTTGTTGCTGATGCAGTCGTTGAGAGCCAACTGATTCGGCGTCGATGCCGGATCCGCGGTCTTCGAGTAGATCTGGTCGAGCTGGCTCGTGTCCTTCCAGCGCGCGTAGAACACCGTGCCGTCCGCACGCACGATCGGATAGTAGGTCTGCAGGCCCGCCGGATTGTCGAACACGGCCGTGGCGCCGGTCGCGAGCGTGCGCTTCATCAGGCCCATGTTCGCGCCGGTGCCGCTCGCGTAGTAGACGGCGCTCGCGTCCGGCGCGAGGAACGGCATCGAGTATTCGGCGCCGGCCGGCGCGTTGGTCAGGCTCACGACCGACGTGAACACCGGGCCTGCGCTCGTGTACGACAGCGTGGCCTGCTTGACGTCACCGTTCTGCTTGAACACGAGGGTCTTGCCGTCCGCGCTGAATTTCGGGTCCTCGTTGCGGGTGGCGCCCGTGCTGTTCGTCATGTTGATCGGCGCATTGCTGGTGCCGAGCTGAACCATGAACACGTTCCATGCGTTGTTCTTGATGCCCATGAACGCGAGCCACTTGCCGTCGGGGCTGAACACGCCGTTCATCGGATCGGTGATGCCCCATGCGCTCTTGCTCAGTTGCGTCAGCGTATGGGCCGAGAAGTCGTAGAGGAACAGCTGGCTCGTGCCGTCGCCGTACTTGACGTAGCTGTGATAGACGAGCTTGCCGGTCAGTGCGGCGGGAAACGTCGCGCTGGACTGCGCCGGCGGATTGCTGATGCAGGCGGCCTGCGCGGCGCCGCCGAGCAGGTTGAGGGCAAGGCCGGCCACGAGGCCCGCGACGAGAGTGTTCGATTTCACGCTGAAGGTTTCCGGTTAGGGTCATGACACCGCTGACTAGACCTCGCACGCACCGGCGCACGGGCCACGGATCAGCCGGCGGACAGCGTGAATTCCGTATCGGTCAATGTCGGGAACAGAGATTGCTCGAGGGGCGACAGCATGCCAGCGAGTCGCGCAGAAAAACAGGATCAGAGCCCGTGAAAAACAAGCGGATCACGGGATAACGAGGCCTGTCGCGCAGCGCGCGCCGTGCTACTCTTTTTTCGGCACAAAGCTGCTCGACTTGAGGCACGCATGAAGCGTTATGCGATGCTCGCCCGGACGATTTCCGAGTCGATCCGGCGTGGAGATCTGGCCCCCGGCACGCGCATCCCGACCGTGCGTGCCGCGTGCCGCGCGTATCAAGTGAGTCCGTCCACCGTGTTTCGGGCGTACTACGCGCTCGAAAGCGAGGGACTGATCGTCGCGCGCCCGCGCTCCGGCTATTTCGTCGCGAACTTCGACGACCAGCGCCTGCGCTTCACGCACGATCCGCCGCGCAAGCCCGCCGTATCGCACACGAGCGTCGACGACGCACTGTTCCGGCTGCTGGACTCGATCCGCTGCCAGGACGTCGTGCCGCTCGGCTCCGCGTTCGCCAGCTACGCACTGTTTCCGATGAGCAGCCTGTGGCGCTACGCGACCGCGGCCACCCGCAACATGGACCGCGCGACCCTGCTGTCCGGATTCCCGCCCGGCGACGACACGCTGCGCCGCCAGATCGCGTTGCGCTACCTGAACGCGGGCGCGGCATTGCCGATGGATGAAATCGTCATCACGACCGGTGCACTGGAAGCGTTGACGCTGAGCCTGCAGGCGCTGACGCGCCCCGGCGAAGTCGTCGCGATCGAGCGCCCCGCGTTCCACGCCGTGCTGCAGGCCGTGCAGCGCCTGCATCTGAAAGCCGTCGAGATTCCGGTCGACCCGCGCACGGGGCTCGATCTCGACGCGCTCGCCGAAGCGCTCGACACGCACCCGGTGCGCGCGTGCTGGTTCATGACCTCGCTCCACAACCCGACCGGCGCGACGCTGTCCGACGAGCGCAAGCGCGCGCTGATCGACCTGCTCGCCGCGCACCGCGTGCCGCTGATCGAGGATGACGTGTACAACGAACTGCAGTTCGGCACGACACCCGCGCGCCCCGCGAAGCTCTACGACGACAGCGGGCTCGTGCTGCATTGCGGGTCGTTTTCGAAATGTCTCGCGCCCGGCTTCCGGATCGGCTGGGTCGCGGCGGGACGCTACGTGCAGCAGATCCGGCAGGCGAAATGCGTCGGCGCGCCGGCCGCCGACATACCCGCGCAACTCGCGATCTCGAACTACCTGCGCGACGGCGGATACGACCGCTTCCTGCGCAAGCTGCGGCTCAACCTCGCCGCGCACCAGGCGCAGATGCTCGCCGCCGTGCGCGCGTATTTTCCGGCCGGTACCGAAGTGTTCGCGCCGCACGGCGGGTATTTTCTGTGGATCGAGCTGCCGCCGCGCGTGGATGCGATGCACCTGTTCGGCGATGCGATGGAAAGCGGCGTCAGCATCGCGCCGGGGCCGATCTTTTCCGCGACCGGCGGATTCCGCCGCTATCTTCGGCTCAATTACGGCCGGCCGTGGACGCCGGCCGTCGAGCACGCGATGCAGACCATCGGAACACTCGCGGCCCGGCAGCGGCAGGACGGCTAGCGCGAATCAGACGAATCGCGGCGGCCCGCTTGCGCCTTGCGTTTCACGTGGCGCCGACCAAGAATGAAGCGGAAGGCCATCGCGGACGAACCTGTTCCGCGCACCCGACGTCATGGAGAACTTCATGAGCACCGCATGCGAACGACGGTCGACGACGCACGCTCCGCCGGATTCCGGCATGGGCCGACCGGCTGCCTTGCAGGACAGGATCATGACGACCGGCGAACGTTCGCCGCATTGATGGCGCCCGCCCGCTTCCAGCGATGCGAGTCCTGACCAACCGGACAAGCCGCGCGCGCGACGACTGGCGTGCGATCCTGAACGCGCGAGCCGACACGCGACGCACCGCCGGCTGCCGCTGCAGGGCGTGCGGCTTCGTGGCCTTCCGCGCACTCGAGCACTGCCCCGTCTGCGGCCGGCGGAACTGGCCGTTCGATCCGGTTCGCCAGGCATCGGACGACACGCATGCCACACATGCGGCGCACTCCTTTCACACGTGGTCGTCGCGCGTCGCACGGGCGCTTCGCAACGCGGCGTTCCGGCGGCCGCGCGCATCGAGCGCACCGATCCTGAGCATCCTGACGCTCGTGCTGCTGGTCGGCGGCTACGTGACGGTCGACCGGACGTGCAAGGCCGATCCGGTCTGTCGCGGTTCGAATGGTTCGGGCGCGACGGCCGGCGATGCCGGCCCGTACGCGTCGACCGATCCCGTGCTGCCGGTCTTGCCGGCGCCCGTCTATCCGTTTCATTCGACTGACGGAACGCAGGTGGCGGCCGCCCGACAACGCAGCCCGGATGCCGGCGAATCCGCCGGACCGACGGCGCTCGCGCGGGCGGTGCCGGCCATGCGTGCGCGCGACCGGTCACACCCCACCGCCACAGCGCGCCTGGCGGACTGGAAAGCCAGCCGCAGTGCCGCGCATCGTGCCCGCGCATTCCACCGCGTGAGCGTGCACACCGCGCATGCGCGACGCGCCGCCGCCAGCAATACGCAAATCGCGCAGCTCTATCGCGGCCACTGAACGCGCATGCGCCATCGGGGACTGCGGGTCCGTCGATTCATTTTTCTAAACCGCCCTTCACAAAACCTCGTTTGCGCCGCAAGCGACGCATGACGTTCAATGGGCCATTCGCCCACGCCGGCGTGTATCGCGTTCCGGCCGGTCGCCCGATCCACCGAACGGAGTCGTCGATGAATGCACTACAGCTCGTGACCCTGGCTGCCATCTGGGGCGCGTCCTTCCTGTTCATGCGCATGGGCGCGCCGGAATTCGGTGTCGTCCCGCTGATCGCGCTGCGCGTCGCGATCGCGGCCGTGCTGTTGTCGCCGGTACTGCGCAACGCGCAGGCGCGACAGGAATTCCGCTCGCACGCGGTGCCGCTGTTCGTCGTCGGTATCGCGAACTCGGCGCTGCCGTTCTGCCTGCTGACCTACGCGGCGCTGTTCGTGTCGGCCGGCACCGATTCGATCCTGAATGCGACGACGCCGCTTTGGACCGCGATCGTCGCGTACGTGTGGCTGCGCGCGCCGCTGACGAAACCGCAGGCGGCCGGTCTCGCGCTGGGCTTTGCGGGCGTCGTCGTGCTCGCCGGTTCGGCGGTCGGTGCGGGGACGCCCGGCGCACCGCGCGCGATCGCCGCCGCGATGCTCGCGACGCTGTCGTACGGGTTCGCCGCGCACTACTCGAAGCGCAAGCTGGCGAACGTCAGGCCGTTCGTGTCGGCCTTCGGCAGCCAGTTGTTCGCGGCGGTCGCGCTCGTGCCGCTCGCGCTGCCGATGTGGCCGCACGGCCCCGTTCACCCGTCCGCGTGGATCGCGGTGGTGCTGCTCGGCGCAATCTGCACGGCCGTTGCCTACCTGCTGTATTTCGGGCTGATCCGCCATGCGGGCGCGCAATATGCCGCGTCGGTCACGTTCCTGATCCCGATCTTCGGTGTCGTATGGGGCGCGATCTTCCTGCACGAGACGATCTCCGTACAGACGCTCGCCGGGTGCGGGATCATCCTGCTCGGCACCGCGCTCGCGACCGGCAGGCTCAAGGGTTTCGCGGCCGCCGCGGTGCGCAGGTCACGCCAGTAGATCGCGCGGGCCGTCGTCGCCGCTGCCGATCTCGCTCGCGAGCCAGTCGCGGAACGCGGCGATCTTCCACTCGTGCTGGCGCGCTTCGCTGCACACGACGTAATAGGACAGTTCGGTCGGCCAGGGCCGTGCGAGCACGCGAACCAGCCGGCCGGCCGCGACTTCGTCACGCGCATAGATGTCGCGCACCAGCGCCATGCCCTGCCCGGCGACCGCCGCCTTGATCAGCAACGCATCCTCGCTGAAGCTCGCGCCGCGCGGCGCACGGGCGTCCTCGATCCCCTGCGCGCGCAGCCACAGCGCCCAGTCGGCGCGGTCCGCGTCCTGCAGCAGCGGGTACGACAGACAGTCGGCCGGCGTGGCGATCGGGCGGGCAGGATCGAGCAGTTGCGGACTGCAGACGGGCCACAGCTCGGGGGTCCAGATGCGGAATGACGCGTGCCCGGGATAGCGGCCCAACCCGTGCCGGATCGCAACGTCGACATAGTCGCGCCGCAAGTCGACTAGTTGCCCGCGCGTCTCGACGGTGATTTCGATGTCGGGATACGCGGCATTGAACGCGCCGAGGCGCTGCACGAGCCACGTGTTCGCGAACGAGGCGGTGGTCGTCACCGCGAGGCGGACGACGCGCCGGTTGGCGCCGTGCACGTTCGCCCACGCGGCCTCGATCTCGTTGAAGCCGCCGGCGAGCTGGTCGAACAGCGCACGGCCCGTGCCGGTCAGCTCGAGTTCGCGGCCGGTGCGCTCGAACAGGCGCACGGCGAGACGATCCTCGAGATTGCGGACATGCTGGCTGACCGCGCCCGGCGAAATGCAGAGCTGGTCGGCCGCCTGTTTCATGCTGCCGCAACGCGCCACTTCGACGAACGTGTGCAACGCTGCGAGGGGAAGTGACTTGGCCATCCGTGGATGCGCCACCGGACGGCGGCGGAGGGGTCGGGAACGGGCGATGATTATCGCAGCAATTTCGTGTGGTCGGGATCGCAGGGCGCCGGCGTTCCGGGCCGCACGGTACGTGCGCGTGGCCTGCCCTTCCCGGCGCCTCCATAGCAAAAACGGGCGGCCAGTTTCCGGCACCGCTCGCTTTGCATGACGCGTTGCGTGTGTCGAACGCGCGTCGAACTCGCGCATCACGCGTCGCGCCGGCCGGCTGCGTGATTTCCATCCGTGCGCGTCAACTACGGCCGACCGTGGGCGCCCGCGGTCGAACACGCAATGCAGACCATCGGTGCGCTGGCCTCGCGGCAACGGCACACGCACCCGCCCTGGCACGAGCGATGCCACCCGAGCGCGTGCCGATCAGTCGCGGCACGCGCCTTGCGTTCTGGCCGGTGCGCGACAAAGAATGAAATCGGAAGGCGGCGTGACGATGTGACGAAGTGAACAGCGAGCGGCCGGCACGGCCGCGTGGCGGTTTCAGAGGAGGAATTCCATGAGCACCGAGAGCACACTCCAGGCGACGATCCAGGCACTCGTCCAGGATGGCAAAGGCTTGTTGGCGGCCGACGAAAGCGGGCCGACCATCGCGAAGCGCTTCAAGACGATCGCGGTCGAATCGACCGAAGAGAACCGCCGCGCATGGCGCACCCTGTTGCTGTCGACGCCGGGCCTCGGTGAATTCGTCAGCGGCGTGATCCTGTATGAAGAGACGCTCGGGCAATGTGCGGACGACGGCACGCCGTTGCCCGAACTCGCCGCTCGCCAGCAGATCGTGCCCGGCATCAAGGTCGACGCGGGCAAGATTCCGCTCGCGCTCGCGCCCGGCGACGAAATCACGCAAGGGCTCGACGGGCTTGCGGCGCGCCTCGACGGCTATCAGCGGCAAGGCGCGCGGTTCGCCAAATGGCGCGCGGTGTACAACGTGTCCGCCACGCTGCCGGGCCATGCGGCGATCAAGGCAAACGCCGAAGCGCTGGCGCGCTATGCGGCGATCTGCCAGGAGGCCGGCGTCGTGCCGATCGTCGAGCCGGAAGTGCTGATGGACGGCGATCATTCGATCGGCCGCTGCGCGCAAGTGACCGACGCCGTGCTGCACGCCGTGTTCGACGCGCTGCACCGGCACCGGGTCGTGCTGGCGCACATGTTGCTCAAACCAAGCATGGTCGTCGCGGGCAGCACGCACACCGCACAGCCGGCCCGCGCCGAAGTCGCGGAGGCGACGGTGCGCCTGTTGCGCAGCACCGTGCCGGCCGAAGTGCCCGGCATCTTCTTCCTGTCCGGCGGACAGACGCCCGAGGAAGCGACGGCGCATCTCGACGCGATGAATCGCGTTGCCGGGCGACCGTGGCTGCTGAGCTTTTCATATGGACGGGCGCTGCAGGAGCCGCCGCTGGCCGTGTGGAAGGGACAGGCGGCCAACGTGCGTGCCGCGCAGGATGCGCTGCTGCTGCGCGCACGCCTGAACGGTGCGGCCTGCCGCGGTCAATACGACGCCTCGATGGAGCGCACCGCGTGAACGGAGCCGGGCGAATGTCGCCCGGTCGATCGTTCACGCGTGAGCTTCTCATCCGGCGCTATCGCGGGCAATGAGCGCGCGCTTCCCGAACGCACAAAGGGCCGAGGCGCTTAACGCCCCGGCCCCTTCGATTACCGCGTGGTAGTCGGTCGCGTTACGCCGCCAGCAACCCGTGCGGGTCGATGACGAATTTGCGCGGCGCGCCGCCGTCGAACTTCTTGTAGCCTTCCGGCGCCTGATCGAGCGAGATCACTTCGACGTTGACGATCTTCGCGATCGGCAGCCGGTCGAACAGGATCGCCTGCATCAGGTTGCGGTTGTACTTCAGCACCGGCGTCTGGCCCGTGAAGAACGAGTGCGACTTCGCCCAGCCGAGGCCGAAGCGGATGCTCAGGCTGCCGTGCTGCGCGGCCTTGTCCTTCGCACCCGGATCGTCCGTCACGTACAGGCCCGGGATGCCGATCGCGCCGGCCGGCCGCGTGATTTCCATCAGCGAGTTCAGCACCGTCGCGGGCGCTTCTTCCGAGTGGCCCGACGAGCCGTGGCCATGCGCCTCGAAGCCGACGCAGTCGACCGCGCAGTCGATCTCGGGCACGCCGAGAATCTGCTCGATCTGCTCGCCGAGCGACGCGTCTTTCGACAGGTCGACCGTCTCGAAGCCCATCGCCCGCGCATGCGCGAGGCGTTCCGCGTTCATGTCGCCGACGATCGTCACGGCCGCGCCGAGCAGGCGCGCCGATGCGGCCGCCGCCATCCCGACCGGGCCCGCACCCGCGATATACACCGTCGAGCCCGGCTTCACGCCCGCGCTCACTGCACCGTGATAACCGGTCGGCAGAATGTCGGACAGGCAGGTCAGATCGCGGATCTTCGACATCGCCTGGTCGCGGTCGGGGAATTTCAGCAGGTTGAAATCGGCGTACGGTACGAGCACGTACTCGGCCTGGCCGCCGATCCAGCCGCCCATGTCGACGTAGCCGTAGGCACCGCCTGCACGCGACGGGTTCACGTTCAGGCACACGCCCGTATGCGTGTCCTTGCACATCGCGCAGCGGCCGCACGCCACGTTGAACGGTACCGACACGAGATCGCCGAGCTTCAGCGTCTCGACGTCGCGGCCGATCTCGACCACCTCGCCCGTGATCTCGTGACCGAGCACGAGGCCGACCGGCGCGGTCGTGCGGCCGCGCACCATGTGCTGGTCGGAGCCGCAGATGTTCGTACTGACCACTTTCAGGATCACGCCGTGGCCGATTGCACGGCCGGTCGGATCGACCATCTTCGGATAATCGATCTTCTGCACTTCGACCTGGCCCGGCCCAAGATAGACGACACCTCGATTGCTGCTCATCGTATTGTCTCCATGTCTCGTTGGATGGCGCCGCGGCGCGCCGGCCCATGCGGCGCACGCGCAACGTGCTGTTCGAGAGTAGTCCCGGAGGCAGGGGCGCCGATGTCTCAAACGCGACATGCGTTTGAACGGCGCCGACATCGATGGCGGAAAACCGAAAGTCGGGCGGGAAACGACGGGAAGGTTTGGCGCGCAGTGTGACCCGCGGCATGGCGCGCTGGAGGGCGCCGTGACGCGCTGGAGGGTGGGCCGATCCCGGCGACCGGCCTCCCCTCTCCCCGGCAGGCGTTACCCGCCCTGATTTTCGCGGATGATCGCGGCGGCGGCACGTTCCGCGTCGCTCGCGACACCGTCGTGCACGCGCGTGCTGACGGCCGGCGTCGGCGGCTCGCTGTCGAGCGCGTGGCCGTTGCGGTCGTGCGTGTCGACCGTCGCGCGCATCGACAGCCCGACGCGCAGCGGATGCGCGGCGAGATCGCGCGCATCGATCGCGATCACGACCGGCACGCGCTGCACGACCTTGATCCAGTTGCCGGCCGCGTTCTGCGACGGCAGCATCGAAAATGCGCTGCCGGTGCCCGCCGAGAACCCCTGCACGCGGCCACGATAGCTCACGCGCGAGCCATACAGATCCGACACGATCTCGACCGGCTGCCCGATGCGCATGTGGCGAATCTGCCCTTCCTTGAAATTCGCCTCGATCCACAGCTGATTGAGCTGCACGATCGACATCAGCGGCACGCCGGGCCCGACCTGCTGGCCGACCTGCACCGAACGCTGCCCGATCGTGCCATCGACCGGGGCGACGATCGTCGTGCGCTTCAGGTTCCGGTACGCGAGCTTGAACTGCGCGGCCGCCTGCACGACAGCCGGGCTTTCGTCGACGGGCAGTTTGGACCCG